>JAFIHI010000200.1 GCA_017848755.1 Nakamurella sp.
GCCGTTGTTCAGGGATCCCACGATGACGTCGGCGCCGTCATTGATCAACTGCGTGGCGATCTGCTGCGCCTTGGCCGGATCGTTGAAATCACCGGTCCACACGGGGTTGAGCTCTGTCTTTGCTCCCGTGTCCGCGATCGCCTGCTGCATTGCGTGAACCTCCGAGTAGGAGAACGGGAGCGACAGACCGCCGACGTAGCCGACCTTTCCGGACTTGCTGAGCTTCGATGCGAGCACCCCGATCGCATAGAACCCGAGGTGGAACTGCCGATCGAAAATCCATACGTTCGCCGGTTGATCCTTCGGGTGACCATCGAATTCGCCGATGAAGGTGACGTTCGGATTGTCCTTCGCCACCTTGTCGGTCGCATCGTAGAACTGGCTGCCGTGCGTCCAGACGACATTGTTCCCATCGGCGACGTACTCGCGCAGCACGCGCTCCGCGTCTGGCACCGCCACGCTCTCCGTGTACGTGATCTTGGCGCCTTCCTTCTCCGCAGCCTGGAGCCCCAGCAGCCCGAGCTGGTTGTAGTCGGCGTCGGTGACGGGACCGGAGAAGATCGCGGCGACCTTCAATGACGACAGGTCACCCGAACCGCCACCGGTGCTCGCGGACGATCCGGATGGTGAGCCAGTGGAGCTCTCCGTGCCGGCCGTGCCCGAGCTGCCGCACGCGGACACGACCAGGGCGACGGCCATGCCCAGCACAACAACCCAGGACAGACGATGGTGACGAGCCATTCACATATCGCTTTCTCCTCGGAGCAGCCTGCATCCAGGGCATGCTCGGCGGTTGTCCGGGCGCGATGAGTTCCCGCCCGATGGTTCGATCACCCTGCCAGGCCGCGGCGGATGATCACATTGTCAGTAAGTGACAAAGGCCTGCCGGGCGTATGGTCCAGATCGCGGCGGACGCATGACCAACGGGCTCTCCAGGCGTGCCGTACCGCGCGCTCCCGCACCCCTCCGTCAGGTCGACGGCGGTGACCGAGTGGGGTCAGCCGGCGGTGACCGAGGTGTCCACGGTGACCGTGACGCGTCCGTCGGTGATCCGGGCAACCGCGATCTGCGCGGCGCGCCCGGCCGCGGCCGGCACCGTCGCAGGCACCTCCAGGTGGACACCGGATGCCAGGCCCATCGGGTAGTAACCGGTGCGCTCGCCCAGCGCGATCTTCGCGACGAGGTACTTCAGCGGCCAGGAGTAGTCGTAAAGCAACGTGCCGGCCCGGTTATCGCCGGGATCGATCCGCGCCGTGTCCGTGTACTTCGTCGTCACCCATACATGCCGGCCGCCCGTCGACGCGGCCGCGGCGGCGTCGAAAAGACCGACTCCACCGCCGTTCAACGAGCCGACGATGACGTCGGCGCCCTCGGCAATCAACGTGTCGGCAGCCTGTCGCGCCTTGGTCGGGTCGTTGAAATCGCCGGTCCACACGGCGTGCACCGTCGTCGTCGCGCCGGCATCGTGGATGGCCTGCCGCATCGCATGGACCTCGGCGTGGGAGTACGGCAGCGGCAGGCCCCCGACGTAGCCGATCGTGCCGGTCTTCGTCAACTCGGACGCGAGGGCGCCGAGGGCGTAGAACCCGAGATGGAACTGCCGGTCGAGCACCCACACGTTGGCGGGCTGGTCGGCTGGGCGCCCATCGTATTCCGCGATGAAGGTCACGGCGGGGTTCTCCCGCGCCACCCGCGCGGTCGCATCGTAGAACTGGCTGCCGTGCGCCCAGATGATCGTGTTGCCGTCCGCCGCGTAGGTACGCAGAATCCGTTCGGCATCCCGCTGGGAGACGCTCGGCGTATAGGTGGTCGAGGCTCCGTCGCGCGCCGCGGCCTCAAGCGCGTCCAACCCCAACGCGTTGAAATCGTGGTCCGAAACGGGGCCGGAGAAGATCGCCGCGATACGAGCGGGGTCAGATCCGTGCATGGCCGGCTGCCGTGCGCAGCCTACGACCATGGCCGCCAGGGTGATCGCGAGACCGACCGCCATAACGACTGTGCGGACGGCTACGCGGCTGGCTGAGGGCAGCCGGACGTGCCGCCGATGGCGCGCCGAACGCGAACGGTGCATGATCACCCATCGGCAGGGCCGCCCCGCGGGGTTAACGTCCCGCGGCACGGGATTCGGCTGCCCTTGGCACGCTCGGCCGGTGACGCCCGGGCCCGCATCGCCGCCGCGGCCGCCGGGCTCGGCAGCGAAATCCCGTCGGGTTCGGTGATCGAACCGTCCCTGCCGCGGCTGCTCGACGCGGTGGACGCGGGCACCGTCTCGAAGGAACACTGCGCCGTGATCACCGGCTGCTACGGCCGCATCCCCGACCAGACACGTGAACTGTGCCGGGCCGAGGACCGGCGGAGTCCGCCCGCAGGTCGTCGTCACCATCAGACACGACGACCTGTTCCCGGTCGACGCGCCGGGCGGCAACCCGGACAGCAAACCGGCGCCCACCCCCGCTGGGCGAAGCCACGAATCGACGCCTATAGATGCCTACAGGTGGTGCACGACGCCGCCGTCGCAGCGCACCGCGGATCCCGTCATATACGCGGCCTGCTCGGAACACAGGAAGGCGGTGACGGCGCCGAACTCGGCCGGCGTGCCGTAGCGGCGCAGCGGAACGGATGCCGCGCTGGCGGCGGCCACGTCCGCAACGGATCGCCCGTCCCGCCCGGCCTGCGCCGCGTCCAGCGCGCGGATCCGGTCGGTGTCGATCCGCCCCGGCAGCACCATGTTCACGGTGACGCCGTCCGGGCCGACCTCGGTGGCGAGCGTCTTCAAGTAGGCGGCGAGCGCGGAGCGGCCGATATTGGACAGCGCAAGGTTCGCGAGCGGCTCGACGATGCTGTAGGAGCCGATCGCGACGATCCGGCCCCAGCCGCGCCGGCGCATGCCGGGCAACACCGCCTGCACGAGCCGCTGCTGGAAGACGAGCAGCGTTTCCACCGCGGCACGGGTGTCCTCGGCCGAGATATTCGCGGCGGCAGCGGGTTTCGGTCCCGGGCCGTTGAGTACCAGGATGTCGATATCGGCGCCGGAAAGGCGTCTCGCCTCCTCGACGAGGAACTCGGCTGCGCCGTCGGCGGTGATATCGCACGGCACGGCCTGCGCGCCGGGGAGTGCTCCGGCGATCTCACGCGCCAGTTCCCCCCGCCGACCGGATATGACGACGTTCACGCCTTCGGCGGCAAGCGCCTCCGCGGTGGCCCGACCCAGTCCGGCCGTGGAGGCACACACCAGCGCGGTTCGTCCCGCTATCCCGAGATCCACATCGCCGACCCTAGTCGGCGCGAACAACGTCATACTCGGCGACCACCATCCAGGATGCGCCGGACCTACCGGAAAGGGCCTCCTGGAAAGACAGCACCGCTCGGATCGGTGAACCGACCCGGGCGGTGCCGCCGTACGGTGGATGGTCACGCGAGCGAGTGCTCACGCTCTCGTGTCTGCGGGCGGGTCGGAGCCTGCCGACCTGCATGCCAGAATCCCAGCAGCGCGAGGATCAACATCACACCTGCGGCCACGTAGGCACCGATCGCGGCATACCCCGCGATCATGCCCATGGTTCCGAACGCGTAGGCGTTGAGCAGCAGGCCGCGCAGCGTCTCACCCTTGAACATGGTCGCGACCTGGCCGGCCAGCTTCTGGTCCTGCGGGTTCGCCTGCGCCAGCGTGCTCAGTTCGGCGTAGGTCTTGCCGCCGGCGACCTCCGACAGGTGCACGGCAATGAAGTTGTTCGCGTACACCTCGGCCTGCGCACCGGTGGTGAGCTGCTGCCCGCCGTACTGGCGCATCGGCGCGAACTGGTCGCCCTGCACGGCCTTGCTGTCGGCCGGCGGGAAGAAGATCTTCTGGGCCGCGAGCTGATCGTGCACCTCGGTGCCGATGAAGTTGTGTCCCCAGCTGAGCAGGATGCCGGCCACCAGGAGGACGGCCGCCAGGGCCAGGCCCAGCCAACTCACCAGTTTGTCCATTGCTGCGCGCATTGTGCTTGCACCCCTTGCTGTGTCGATGAACTTCCGTGTCGACCGCTTGTACGGGCGATCGGGCCGCCGCCGGATTCTGCCCGGCAACTTGAATCATCGCGGGGCGATCAGGCCGTCGCGCGGGGCAGAAGGCACCAATACGTCGGGACATTGATCCCCGGGCGGCAGGACTTTGGTCCCGAACGACGTCATACGCGGATGACGAAAGTCCCTTGCACGATCGGTGCCGGATGCGATGGCATGGGAACATGACGGAACGGCGCCTAGCGCGCCGACCTTTGGGTAGTGGTGCGATCTCCGGAAAGTAGGCTTCCATGGTGCGGGTGTTTCTCGTCGACGACCACGAAGTCGTGCGGCGGGGTATCGCAGACCTGCTGGAATCGGACGATCTGCAGGTCGTCGGCGAGGCGGGATCGGTGGCCGAGGCGCTGACGCGGGTGCCGGCCGTGCGCCCCGATGTGGCGGTGCTCGACGTGCGGCTGCCCGACGGCAACGGCGTCGAGCTGTGCCGGGAGCTGCGGTCGCGGATGCCCGAGCTCAGATGCCTGATGCTCACGTCCTTCGACGACGACGATGCGCTGTTCGGCGCGATCATGGCCGGCGCCTCCGGATTCGTGCTCAAGCAGGTGCGCGGTTCCGATCTCGTCTCGGCCGTGCGCACCGTGGCAGCCGGCGGAAGCCTGCTCGACGCACGGTCCACCGCCGCGGTGATGCGCCGCATTCAGGCCGAGCAGGAGGAGGCCGAGCCGCTCCGGACGCTCACCGAACAGGAGCGTGCGGTACTCGAGCTGATCGCGGAAGGGCTGACCAACCGGCAGATCGGCGATCGGCTGTTCCTCGCGGAGAAGACCGTGAAGAACTATGTCTCGCACCTTTTGGCGAAGCTCGGCGTGGAACATCGCACCCAGGCGGCCATCCTCGCCACCAAGCTCTTCGCCGACAAGCGCGGGTCGAGTCTCTAGGTTCTCCCAGGCTTTCTAGGCGCGCTAGGGAGTGGGGAGCGGCACCATCCAGCGAATGGTGGTTCCGGACTTCCCGCCCACCGCCTCGAAGCTGCCCCCGCACGAAGCAGCGCGCTTCGCCAGATTCTCCAGACCGCTTCGGGTGACGTCCTTCTCGATGCCGCGACCGTTGTCGGTGATCTCGATGTCGAGCTGGTCCGACGCCGTCACGGACACCGTCACCGACGTCCCGCCGGAGTGGCGGACCGCGTTGCTCACGGCCTCGCGGACCACCGCCTCGGCGTGCTCCGACAACTCGGGCGACACGATGGTGTCCACCGGCCCGTGGAGTCGCAGCGTGACGCGCGGCCCGCCCTCCCCCACCCCGGCCACGATGTCGGAGAGCCGGCGACGCAGGTTCTTGCGTTGGTCGCTGGGACGGCTGCGCAGGTTGAAGATGGACGAGCGCAGATCCGCGATGGCCTCGTCGATCTGCTGCACCGCCTGATCCACGCGCTCCCGCGCGGGGCCTGCGTCGATCTTCGTCACCTGGCTCTGCAGGCTCAGGCCGACGGCGAAGAGCCGCTGGATGACGTGGTCGTGCAGATCGCGGGCAATGCGCTCGCGATCCGCCATGAGCTCGTAGAGTCGCCGCTGCTCCTGGCGATCGGCCACCTCCAGCGCGATTGACGCCTGCTCGGCGAGCCCGACCAGCTCCGGCTGCTGATCCGGTTGGAACGGGTCCCGGCCGGCCGCCCGCAGACAGATCACCAGTCCTCCGTCGCCGACCCCGGCCGGGATCGAGGCGATCAGTACGGAGTCGATCCCGCGCCACATGGCGGCGAGTTCCGACTGCCGGGGCGCCGGAAACTCACCCGCCGAGTAGGCGCCCAGCGCGTCCGTGACGGCCGCCGCCCACGGATCCGACAACGACACCGTGACGCCGGAGGTGGGTCCGGTCGCCACCTGCGCCCGGGCCCCGGATGCGGCCCAGACCCTAAGGCCGTTCCCGTCGACGAGCAGCACGATGGCACCATCCGCGTCGGTGAGCGCCGCGGACCGGTCGGCGATCAGCTGCAGCGCGTCACCCACGGTACCGCCCGACAACAGCTCGGATCGCACCGCCGCAAGCGCCAGCAGCCACCGCTCCCGTCGCAGGAGCTGGGAGACCAGCCGCGAAGCGTGCTCCTCCTCCGCCATGTGCCGCAGGATCCTTCCGGACGTCAGCCGATGTCTCCCGGGAGCCTATTACGGAACCGGTCCATTACGCTTGCGCTATGGGCGCACAAGTCGGCGTGACGGCTGCGTCTGCTGTGCCGGGTTCGGCTGCTGTGCCGGATTCAACTGCATGGGCACCCAGGCTGGCAAAGATCCGGGTGCTGCACGTCAGCAGGGGGACCGGCTGGGCGATCGGCCGGAACGGTGTGCTCACCGCCAGGCACGTGGTCGCGGCGTTGCTCGGTGACGGTGCCGCTGTGAGTGGTGGGCCACCCGAGGCCGAGGTGGTGCTCGGCGCGGCGCCGGAACGGTCCTTCGAGTTCGAGATCGTCTGGGATGACGCTGATCTCGACCTTGCGATCCTGTCCATCGGCGCGCGCGGACGGGTGACGTGGCAGACCCTGCTCCGCCGGGCCGAGGAGCACCTGTTGGCGTATCCGGCGGCGGACCCGGTGCCCGACGTCGCCGTCGTCGGGCTGGCCGGGCGCGCCACCGACGGGCGCGGCGGGTCCAGCCTTTCCTGGATGCTGGCCGCACCGGAGGACGCGCGTGGCACGCTGGTCCCCGATCCGGGCGGCGGCCGTCACTTCGTCGAAGTGGACCGTCCCGAATTGTCGAGAGCCGCGTGGCGGCATGGCATGTCGGGTGCGGTGGTCCTGCGACAGGGGCCGCACCCGATGGTGCTGGGCATCGTCATAGGGAAACTCCGCGGTCGCCGGAACGCGCGTTTCGAGGTGAGCACGCTGCCGGACCCGGCGGGCAACGACACACTGCGACAGGCGTTGGAGGCTGTCGGCGCCGCACCGGTCGTATTCCACATGGACGGCCCGGAGCTTCGCGAGTTCGTCACCGACGACTGCCTCGACGCCGCGTGGCGGCCCATCGCGGTGCCGGACATCCCGGATGCGGGCTGGTTCGGGACACGTCTCGCGCGAACCGATGTCGCCCGGCCCGACGCGCCGTACGGCACGTTCGTCATGCGGCCGGAACACACGGCGCTCGCCGATGCGCTGGATCGGGCGATCGCCGGGACCGGGCCGCGGGTGATCGTGGTGCGCGGGCCGTCGGCCGCCGGCAAGTCGAGGCTCGTCGCGGAGGTGCTGCCCACCCACCCCGGGCTCGCCGACCACGTCGTGCTGCGGCCGGGCCCGTCGCGGTCGATCCTGGATCTGCCCGCCCGGCTGCATCCGGAGCCCGCGCTGATCTGGATGGACAACCTGCAGGACTACCCGGCGAACGCGCTCAGCCACGAGCGGCTCCGGGTGATGCTCAAGAACCATCCGCAGACCGTCGTCGTCGGGACGGTTCTCGACCCACCGGAGCGCACCGGCAGCGCGCGGTTGATCGACAGCGGCCGCAGCGCGCGCAGCGATGAGGACCTCGGAGCGGGATTCCCGCTGGCCAGTGCGAGCCTGTCCGGCGTGTTCACGGCGATCGACGACGCCGGCCTCACGACGACCATCGCCCTGCCGGCGACGCCGCGGTGGATCCGGCCGCGCGCCGAGTCCGACCCGACCACCTGGGCGCTCGCCCGGGCCACCAAACAGGGGCTCGGGCTCGGCGAATATCTCTCCGGATACCACGAGCTGGTGGATCACTACACGGCCGCGGGATGGGCCACCCGGACGCTTGTCGACCTGGTGGCCGATTGGGACCGGTCTGGGATCGGCGAACCGCTCGGCGCCGAGACCGCTCGGCTGCTGTGGGATCGGCTGATGCCCGCGCAACTTCCCCGCGACGAGCTGCGGCTGTTCCTGCGCATGACGCCGGCGGAGATCGAGCGTCAGTGGCGTGGATCGCTGGCGTACGCATGCGAGACCGTCGTGGGCACCGGCGCTCTGCTGCGTCTGACGCCGGGCGGGCTGGTGTCCAGCGAGTTCGCCCGCATCCACATCGACCGCGGCGCGATCGGCGGGCAGATCTGGGACTACCTGCTACACGAGCACCCGACCACGCCGGTGCAGCGCATCAGTCTGGGGCTGCGCGCGCTCGGGTCAGGCACGCCGCAGCGGGCGCTGCGCGCGTTCGAGTCGATACTCTTCTTCCGGGATGACGACCTGGCGCGCGCCGACAATATGCGACTGCTCGAGGTGGTGGCCCGTCGCGGAATCGCGCTCTACCACACGCGAACCGGCCGTGACGAGCAGGCGATCATGGCCTACACGGATCTGGTCGACACGTTCGGCGCCGAGACCGACGCGGACGTCTGCGAGCAGCTGGCGCAGGCGCTGCTCGGCATCGGCCTCACGTTCTCGAAGCTCGGCAGCCACGGCCAGGCGGTCTCCGCCTATACGGAGCTGGTCGACAGATACCGCGACCATCCGAGCCCGATCCTCGGCGAATACGTGGCGAAAGCGCTACTCGGCCAGGCGAGCACGCTCGCCGAGCTCGGCCGCCATGACGAGGAGCGCGCCGCATACGCCGATATCGTCGCCAGGTACGCGGATGACGCCGCTCCGGCGGTGCAGGCGATCGTGGGAAGGGCCCGCGCGGCGCTCGATTCCTGACCGGTGCCTGTCCGGCCGCGGCGAGTCCTCGCGGCGAGAGCGCTCCCTTGCGGCGGAACGTAAGAACCTTGGGTGTGAATGCTGCAGCATTCTGTCCGGTATGTCCCGGTTTTACTCACACCAGCCTGCAGGATTCACACCACCATGGAGGTGTGTGAATGCTGCAGCATTCTGTCCGGTATGTCTCGGTTTTACTCACACCCGCCTGCAGGATTCACCGCGTTCAGAGCGCCAGGCCGACGTACTTCGTCTCCAGGAACTCCTCGATGCCCTCCGGCCCGCCCTCGCGGCCCAGGCCGGAGGACTTGATGCCGCCGAACGGCGCGGCGGGATTCGACACGATGCCCTGGTTGAGGCCGACCATGCCGGATTCGAGCCGCTCCGCCACGGTGATCGCCCGGGTCAGGTCCTTGGTAAAAGCGTAGGAGACCAACCCGAACTCGGTGTCGTTAGCAAGCGCGATGGCTTCGTCGTCGGTGGCGAAGGTGGTGATCGGCGCGACCGGGCCGAAGATCTCCTCGGCGAACATGCGCGCGGTCGGCGGCACGTCGTGCAGCACCGTCGGCGCGTAGAAGTGCCCGGGCCCGCCGATCACGCGGTTGCCGGTGAGCACTCGGGCGCCGGAGTCGACGGCGTCGGCCACGAGCTCGGACACCTTGGCGACCGCGGCGGAATCGACCAGCGGGCCGACGTCCACCCCGTCGTCGATGCCGGAGCCGACCGTCAGTGCGCCCATGCGTTCGGCCAGCCGCGCGCCGAACTCGTCGGCCACGGACTCGTGCACGATGAACCGGTTGGCTGCGGTGCAGGCCTCGCCGATGTTCCGCATCTTGGCCAGCATCGCCCCGGCGACCGCACGGTCGAGATCGGCGTCATCGAAGACGAGGAACGGCGCGTTCCCACCGAGCTCCATGGACACTTTGAGCACTCGCTCAGCAGCTTCGCGGATCAGCGTGCGCCCGACCTCAGTCGAGCCGGTGAAGGTGAGCTTGCGGAGCCTCGGGTCGGCGATGATCGGCTGCGACACAGCACCTGAGTGGGATGTGGTGATGACGTTCACCACGCCGTCCGGCACGCCTGCCTCCTGCAGCACCTTCGCGAGAGCGAGTGTGGTGAGCGGAGTCTGGGCCGCCGGCTTGACGACGACGGTGCAGCCGGCGGCGAGCGCCGGACCGATCTTGCGGGTGCCCATGGCGAGCGGAAAGTTCCACGGCGTGATCGCGTAGACAGGCCCCACCGGCTGCTTCATCGTCAAGAGCCGCGTGCCGCCGGACGGCGCCACGGAATAGCGGCCCGCGATGCGTACCGCCTCCTCCGAGAACCACCGGAAGAACTCCGCGCCGTAGGTCACCTCGCCGCGCGCCTCGGCGAGCGGCTTGCCCATCTCCAGCGTCATGAGCAACGCGAAATCATCGGCCCGCGCATGCAACAGCTCGAAGGCACGGCGCAGGATCTCGCCGCGTTCCCGCGGGTCGGTGGCGGCCCAGGCCGGGCCTGCCGCGACGGCCGCATCCAGCGCCTGGATCCCCTGCTCCGCGGTCGCGTCCGCGACCTCCGCGAGAGTGCCACCGGTGGCAGGGTTCTCGACCGGAACGGCGCCCGATGTCGCGATCCACTGCCCGCCGATCAACAGGCCCTTCGGTACCGAGTCCACTACCGACGTGATCCGATCCGCTGAAACACCCACAGCCCTCACCTTTCTCGATGTCGCATTACTTCTTCTGTGCCACTAGTTATTCTGTGTCACTAGCTCGATGCCACCGCCGGTTTCACGCCCCGCCGAAGGCGCACATCCGGTCCCTACTGGATCCCTTCCCTACCCGTCAGGCGCGTCGATATCGCGACGGGCAGGATCGTGACGACGAGCACCACGAGCACCACGGCGTTCACCTCGGGCAGCTGCTGGCCGAGCCGGATCGCGCCGAAGATCCACAGCGGCAACGTGTTCTGGGCGCCCGCCGTGAACGTCGTCACGATGATCTCGTCAAACGAGAGCGCGAACGCGAGCAGCGCCCCGGAGACCAGGGCGGTGGTCAGCGACGGCATCGTCACGAGACGGAACGTCTGCCACGGCCGGGCCCCGAGGTCCATCGACGCCTCGACGAGCGAGCCGGAGACACGCCTCAGCCGCGCCAGCACGTTGTTGTAGACCACGACGACACAGAACGTGGCATGGCCGATGATGATCGTCATCAACGACAACCCGACCCCGGCGAAACTGAACGCCGAGTTGAGGGCCACGCCGGTGATGATGCCCGGCAGCGCGAGCGGCAGCACGACCAGGAACGAGATCGTCTCCCGGCCGAAGAACTTGAACTTGTGCACGCCGAACGACGCGAGCGACCCGAGCACCAGCGCGATCGCGGTGGAGATGAGGCCCGCCTTCACCGACAGCCACAGCGCGTCGCGCACCTGGTTGTCGTGCCACGCGACGGTGAACCACTGCGTGGAGAAGCCCGGCAACGGCCAGGCCTGCACGTTGGACGAGTTGAACGCGTACAGCACCACGATCGCGATCGGGAAGAACAGGAACGCGACCACCAAGTAGGCCCAGATGCGCAGCAAGACACGCGATGTCGTACCCGTCACGAGACCTCCCGCGAGGCGCCCGCGGCGTTCGCACCGATCAGGTAGACAATCATGATCACGATCGGCACGACAGCCAGCGCGGCGGCGAACGGCAGGTTACCGGCCACCCCGATGTTTGAGTAGATGACGTTGCCGATGAAGCTGGATCCGGCCCCGCCCACCAGGATCGGCGTGATGAAGTCGCCCAACGTGAGCGAGAACGTGAAGATCGAGCCCGCGGCGAACGCGGGCAGAGCCATCGGCAGGATCAGCCGGCGCAGCGTCGTCGCCCCGTGCGCGCCCAGATCAGCCGACGCCTCCAGATAGGACGGCGGAATGCGTTCCAGCGCACCGAATATCGGGATTACCATGTACGGCAACCAGATGTAGCTGTAGACGATCCACATCGCGATGTTCGTGTAGCCGATGTTCGGCTCGGGCAGCCCCACCTTCGCGAAGAACCAGTCGAGGGTGCCGCCCTTCTGCAAGATCACGATCCACGCGTAGACGCGCGCGATGTAACTGGCCCACAGCGGCAGAACGATCAGCGTGAAGATCACGTTGCGCGACCGCGTCGAGGCCACCCGCGCCATGTAGTACGCGAGCGGGAAAGCGACGATCGCCGTGGTCGCCGTCACCGCGATCGCCATGACCAGGGTGCGGGCGATGATCACCAGGTAGGTGCCGGTGAAGATCTGCTGGAAGTTCGCCAGCGTCCAGCTGCGGTCGATCTGGTTGGTCAGCGGGTTGACGCTCCACAGCGACGTCAGCAGCATCACCGCGAGCGACGCGAGGTAGATGACGCCGAGCCACAGCAGCGGCGGCGCGAGGGTCAGCGAACCGCGGAGCCACGGGCGGCGCCAGAGTGCGCCTGCGAAACCGCCCGTGGCCCCGACGGATCTGCCGACCCCCTGCGGGAGCGTGTCGACCGACATGGGTGAGGCCGTCATCCGGTGATTTGGGTCCACGCCGTCTGCCACGCCGTGTACGGCATGCAGTCGGAGCTACCGTCGCCGCACTGCGCCAGCGGCGTCTTCCAGAACTTGATCGTCTGGAAGTACGACTCCGGCGCGTCCGCGTGATACTGGCTGCAGGATCCCGCCGCTTGCTTGTTCATCTCGGCGCAGGCCTTGGTGTTGACCGGCGTCTCACCGAAGTAGATCGCTTGCTGCGCTTGGACTGTCGGCGTGGTCGCCCACTGCAAGTACTTGTACGCGCAGTTCGGGTGCGGCGCCTTGGTGGCGAGCATCCAGGTGTCCGCCCAGCCGGTCGCGCCCTCCTTCGGGATGGTGTCCGCGACCGGGGCCTTCGCGTCGACGAGCGTGTTGGTCTGGTAGGGCCAGGCCGCGCCGACCGTGACGGCCCCGCTCTGGAAGAGCGAGATCTCCTGCGAGGCAAGGTCCCAGTACTTCTTGATGAGCGGGCGCTGGTCCTTCAGCAGGGCGACGGCAGCGTCGAACTGCTTCTGGGTGAGCTCGTACGGGTCCTTAATGCCGAGATCCGGCTGCGCCTTGGCGAGATAGAGTGCAGCGTCGGCGATCTGGATCGGGTTGTTCGGCACCGAGATCTTGCCGCTGTACTGCTTGTCGTAGATCACGCTCCACGAGTTGGGCGCCGTGGGGAAGTCGGTCTTGTTGTACAGCAACACGTTCGGGCCGAACTCGTAGCTGACGCCGTAGTGCTTACCGTCGATAGTGTTGAAGTCCGGGCTCTGCAGGAACTTGTAGAAGTTCTTCCACTCGGGGACCAGATCGACGTTCACCGGCTTCACGTCGCCGCCGTAGATCAGCCGCAGGCCCGCGTCGCCGGACGCCGACACCATGTCGAATTGGCCGTTCCCGCCGTTGGCCATCAGCGAGACCATCTCGTTGGACGATCCCGCGTACTTCGCGTTCACGGTGCAGCCGGTCTGCTTCTCGAAGGGCTGCACCCAATCCGGCTGGGCGTAGCCCTCCCAGGCGATGAGGTTGAGTTGCCCTTCGCCGGCACCGATCTCGGTCGGCAAGGGGGTGTCCGCCGTCGGCGGCTTGAGGCCCTGGGCCGCGCCGCCGCCGGACGACGCGCCGGTGCTCGCCCCCTGGGTGGTCGAGCCGGCGGTTCCGGTCGTCCCGCCGCCCGTGCCGCCCGATCCGCAGCCAGCGATCACGACCGCCGCCACGGCTGCACACGCGGCCGCCGCCACGCCCCACGTTCTGCGCATGGTCATCCTTTCCAGGTCAATTCTTCGGTGTGGACATCTGGCCGCTGGGGCCGATGGAGTGCGAGGTGGTCGGCCACCAGCAGATCGTCACGTCGGTTCCGGCGGGGATGACGTTGTCCGCGGCTCCGCCGTTGGGCCGGATCACGACAACGGCCTGCCCACTGGCAAGGCCGACCGTGTAGCGGGTGTTGACGCCGAGGTAGATGACCTCGCGGACCACGGCGGGAACGCAGACAGCGTCGGGCGGCTCGCTCGCCGGATCGGTCACCATGCGGATGCGCTCCGGACGGACCGCGTACGTCAGGCCCGCGTGGTCGAGCATGTTGGACACGCCGATGAAGCCGGCGACGTACTCCGTCGACGGCTGCTCGTAGATCTCGACCGGAGTGCCGGCCTGCTCAATCTGACCCTTGTGGAAGACGGCGATCCGGTCGCTCATGGTGAGCGCCTCCTCCTGGTCGTGCGTCACGTAGATGAACGTGATGCCCGCCTCGCGCTGGATTCGCTTCAACTCCAGTTGCATGCCCTGGCGCAGCTTGAGATCCAAGGCGCCCAAAGGCTCGTCGAGCAGCAGCACCTTCGGCCGGTTGACGATGGCGCGGGCCAGCGCCACGCGCTGGCGCTGCCCGCCGGAGAGCTGATCGGGTTTGCGGCCGCCCATCGCGGTGAGGCCGACCATGGCAAGTGCGTCGGCGGCCGTGTCGGCCCGCTTCTTCTTGGGGACCCGTTTCACGCGCAGGCCGTACTCCACGTTGTCCTGCACCGTCATGTGCGGGAACAGCGCGTAGTTCTGGAACACGGTGTTCACGTCCCGGTCGTACGGCGGGGTCCGCGTCATGTCGACGCCGAAGATCTCCACCGTGCCGCGATCGACCGATTCGAAACCTCCGATAATGCGCAGCAGAGTCGTCTTGCCCGACCCGGACGGGCCGAGCATGGTGAAGAACTCGCCTTTCTCGATTGTCAGGTCGACGCCGTCCACGGCGCGCACCGCGCCGAAAGACTTGTGCAGACCGGTGATTCGCACCGCGGCCGTCGCATCGGACGCGACGCCCGCCGTGACATCGTCCGCGGTCTGCGTCATCCGACGACCGCCGATTCCCGGCGCGTCGGTGCGCCCGCGGCCGCGAATGCCTGTTCGACGACGGCCAGGCCCTCCTCGAGAAGGGCGTCATCGATGACGAGCGGCGGCAGGAAGCGGAACACGTTGCCGAACGTGCCGCAGGTCAACGTGAGCACACCCTCCGAGTGGCAGATGCGGTTGACGGCGCCCGCGAGCTCGGCATCGGGCGTGATGGTGCCGGGCTTGACGACCTCGATCGCCATCATGGCGCCGCGGCCGCGGACTTCGCCGATCGACGGGTAGCGCTCGGCGAGCTCGTGCAGCCGGCGGCCCATGATCTGTCCGATATGCCGTGCGCGGGCGGCGAGGTCGAGTTCCTTCATGGTCTCGATGGCGCCCAGCGCCGCGGCACAGGCGACGGGGTTCCCGCCGTAGGTGCCACCGAGGCCGCCGGGGTGCACGGCGTCCATGATCTCCGCCCGGCCGGTGACTGCGGCGAGCGGCAAGCCGCCGGCGATCCCCTTCGCGGTGGTGATGAGATCCGGTACCACGCCTTCGTTTTCGCACGCGAACCAGTCACCGGTGCGGCAGAAGCCGGTCTGGATCTCGTCCGCGATGAAGACCACGCCGTGCTTCGTGCACCACTCGGACAGCGCGGGCAGGAAGCCCTCCGCGGGGACGATGAACCCGCCCTCGCCCTGGATCGGCTCGATCACGATCGCCGCGAGATTCTCTGCGCCGACCTGCTTCTCGATCATCGTGATGGCACGCTCGGCCGCTTCCGCGCCCTTGATCGGCGCCGGCTCGCGGAACGGGTAGGACATCGGCGCCCGGTACACCTCGCCGGCGAACGGCCCGAACCCGTTCTTGTACGGCGCATTCTTCGCCGTCATCGCCATGGTGAGGTTGGTGCGGCCGTGGTACGCGTGGTCGAACACGACGACCGCATCCCGCCCGGTCGCGACGCGCGCGATCTTGACGGCGTTCTCGACCGCCTCGGCGCCGGAATTGAGCAGTACCGACTTCTTCGCATGGCTGCCCGGGGTGAGTTCGGCGAGCCGTTCGCACACCTCGACATAGCCGCCGTACGGCACCACCATGAAGCAGGTATGCGTGAACTGGTGCACCTGGCGCGCCACCCCCTCG
Organism: Nakamurella sp.; assembly: GCA_017848755.1. GTDB lineage: Bacteria > Actinomycetota > Actinomycetes > Mycobacteriales > Nakamurellaceae > Nakamurella. The sequence goes on from JAFIHI010000200.1 coordinate 15,625, forward strand.
GCGACCTTCGGCGCGGCATTGCCGACGCTGGTGACGGCGATGCCGGCAGCGAGATCGATGAGGCTGTTGCCGTCCACGTCGACCACCACACCCCCGCCCGCGGCGGCGATGTAGGCGGGCAGCCCCACGCTGACCCCGCCGGACACGGAGGCGGTCTTGCGCTCGTGCAGGGCGCGGGAGATCGGCCCCGGAATCTCCGTCACGAGGTGACGGTGCTGCGGAAGGGTCGGGCCGCCGAGGATTTCCCCGTGGCTGTCGGTCTGGATTCCGCCGTGGATGTCGCTGCTCATGCTGCGAACCTAGACCCGTTTCCCGCGCGGTTCCGTTGGCAATTCATCCAATATCGTTGATGATGTTGTTCGGAGTGCACAGTGATTCCGGAGGAGATGCGATGACGGCAAGCCTGGCGGCGCTCCTGCGGCGAGCGGACCTCGGGCTGACGCTGCTGAGCGGCGGGGACACCGACCGCGTCACCGAGCCCATCCGGTGGGTCACCACGAGCGAACTCGTCGATCCGACGCCCTACCTGCGCGGCGGCGAGCTGGTGCTCACCACCGGCATGCGGCTGCCGGCCGGTCGCGCCGGTGTCGAGGCGTACGTCGCGAGGCTGGTCGCCGCGGGCGTGGCCGGACTCGGTTTCGGGGTCGGTCTCGCACACCAGACGGTGCCGGCGCGGCTCGTGCGCAGCGCTCGCGCGGCCGGTCTGCCGCTGGTGGTGGTCGACGAGCCGACCCCGTTCATCGCGATCGGGGAGGCTGTCGCGGACATGCGGGTCCAGGCCGAGGTGCGCGAACTCGCTGAGGCTCTGCGCGCGCAACAGTCGATCACGCGGGCGGCCGTCACGCACGGGCCGGAAGGGGTGACGCGGCGGCTCGCGGCGTTGTTGGACGGGTGGGTGATCGTTGCGGACATCGCCGGGCGCGTGCTGCACGAGGTACCGGGCGGCATCTCGGACCGGGAGAACCGATGGCGGGCGGAGCTCGGCCGGCTGCGCAGTGGGCATCGCGCGTCGGCCGCCCTCGCCACGCCCGACGAACACGTCACGGTGCAGACCCTCGGCGGCGCCGATCAGGTACACGGGTTCCTGGTGACCGGCCGGGTTTCGCCGCCGTCGACCGCGCATCATTCGATGACGAACGTTGCGGCGGCGCTGCTTTCGGTGGCGCTGGGGCGGGAGCCCGACTCGGGTGGGGCTCGCGCGGCGCGGGCGACGCTGATGGCCTCGCTGGCCGAGCATCCGGACGTCATCGCGCCGCTGCTGCCCGCCCTCGGCGGGCCGGTGTTCGACCAGCCCATCACCCGCGTGGCGGCCGTCGCCGGCCCGGCCGATGCGCTCGACGCCCTGCACGCCCACCTCGAAACCCTCGGCACCGCACTCGCCTACCCGTGGGCCTCGGTGGACGGCGACCTGCTGGTGGTGCTCGGCGAAGCCCTGGACGCCCGCGCGGCCGGACTCTCCGAGCCCGGTCTGGTCTGCGGGTGGAGCACGGCCCTGGCGCCGGCCGAGACGCCTCGGGGCGCGCGAGAAGCGTTGCAGGCGCTGCGTTTCGCGGTGCGCTCGGGCGCGGACAGCCGAACCTTCGACGAGACGGGAGCCGGTTCGCTGTGGACCGTCGCGGGCGCCGACCGAACGTCCGCATTCGCGGCGCGGCTGCTCGACCCGCTCCGGCGGTACGAGCAGCAGTCGTCCGTGCCGCTGCGCGAGAGCCTGCGCACCTGGCTGGCGCATCACGGCCAGTACGACCCGGCGGCAGCGGCGCTGAACATCCACCGGAACACCCTGCGCTACCGGATACAGAAGGCCGGCGCCCTGATGCGCTGCGACCTGGACAACCCGACCGTCCGCATGGAGCTCTGGTTCGCCCTCGGCGCGGACGTGAGCTAACCACCGCCGACGCGCCGGCGCGGCCTATTCACCAGTCGTGGATGGTGCCGTCGGCGAGTCGGTTGTAGGGCAGATAGGCGGTGACGTAGGGGTATGTGCCGGCCTCGTCGGTGTCGAGATCGACTCCCAGGCCGGGGTTGTCGCCCGGGTGCAGGTAGCCGTCGGTGAATGTCATGGACTGCCGGAAGACGCGGTTGGTGCGCTCGCCGTGCTGCATGTATTCCTGGATGCCGAAGTTGTGGATGGCGAGACCCACGTGCAGCTGCGCGGCGAACCCGACCGGCGAGATGTCCGTCGGCCCATGGAATCCCGACTTGATCTGGTACTGCGCGGCGTAGTCCATCACCTTCTTGAGCGGGGTGATCCCGCCGAAATGCGTGGACGCGGCGCGCACGTAGTCGATGAGTTGTTCCTTGATCAGACCCTGGAAATCCCACAGCGTGTTGAACACTTCGCCGATCGCGAGCGGCGTGATCGTGTGCTGGCGAACGAGTCTCAGCGCTTCCTGGTTCTCGGCGGGGGTGCAGTCTTCCAGCCAGAACAGGTCGTATGGCTCCAGCGACTTCCCGAGCTTCGCCGCCTGCAGCGGGGTCATGCGGTGATGCCCGTCGTGCAGCAGCGGCAGCTCCGGACCGAACTCACTCCGTACCGCCTCGAAAACAGTTGGCACGTGCCGAAGGTAGGAGGGCGTGTCCCAATCCTCTTGCGCCGGAAGGTTTCCGCGCTGCGCCGGTTCGAAATCGTAGCGGACGCCTTCATTCCCGGGCAGGCCCCGATTCGATGCGATGCCGTAGATGGATTCCAACCCCGGAACGCCGGTCTGCACCCGGATCGATCGGTAGCCCAGCTCCTGGTGGTGCCGGATCGAATCGAACAGCTCGGGTAGCTCCTTGCCGGAGGCGTGCCCGTAGGCCATCAGCCCGTTGCGCGAGGCGCCGCCCAGCAGTTGGTACACCGGCATGCCGGCGGCCTTGCCCTTCAGGTCCCACAGCGCCATGTCCACCGCCGCGATCGCCGCCATGGTGATCGGCCCGCGCCGCCAATACGCGCTGCGGTACAGGAATTGCCAGGTGTCCTCGATCCGGTGCGCGTCACGACCGATGAGCAGCGGCACCACGTGATCGCGCAGATAGCTCACCGCCGCGAGCTCACGCCCGTTGACGGTGGCGTCGCCCAGACCGGTCAGGCCGTCATCCGTGGTGAGTTTCAGCGTGACGAAGTTCCGGTCCGGGCTGGTCACGATCACCTCGGCGCGATCGATCTTCACTGGTCGTTCCTTCCTTGGGCGCGAAATCAACTGATATGACGATGTTCTCGTCAGATGGTCATCGCAGAGAACCCGCCGTCAACGTGGATCAGTGCGCCGGTCACGAATCCGGAGGCGCGGGGCGAGGCAAGCCACAGCAGCGCGCCGTCCAGTTCGCTGGCCTCGCCCAGCCGACGCATCGGCGTGTGACGGACGATGTCCGCGATGCGCTCCTCGCTGAGCAGCGCTCGATTCTGTTCCGCCGGGAAGAAGCCTGGGACGATCGCGTTGACCCGGACCCCGTCTCCCGCAAGCTCTCTCGCCAGATATTGGGTGAGATTGTTGACGCCGGCCTTGGCGACGCCGTAACCGAGCACACGGGACAGCGGCGGCCCGGACGACGCCGAGGAGATGTTGATGACGCCGGCGCGGCCCGGCCGACGGCGCAACTGCGGCGAGAACGCTTGCACCGCTTTGAACATCGAGGACAGGTTGACGTCGAGCAGCCGCTGCCACTCGTCGTCGGTGAGATCGTCGAACGGCGTCGACGAGTTGACACCCGCCGCGTTCACGAGAATGTCGATGCCGCCGCGGCCTTCGGCGTCCGCCGCCGCCCGCTCGATCGACGCGCGATCGGCGACGTCCACCGCGCGGAACCACGCGGCGCCGCCCGCATCCTGCACACGCCGCACCGCCGCCTCGCCGCGTTCCCATGACCGGCCGAGCACCCCGACCTCGGCGCCCGCCGCCGCCAGCACCTCCACGAATCGGCCGCCCAGCACACCGGTCCCGCCGATCACCACCGCGCGAAACCCCTTGAGGCTGAACAGATCCGACAGAAACGGTGCTGCGGGATCGTTGTCGCTCATGGCCGGCTCGCGAACGGGTTCAGGTGGCGCCCGAGGTGGTCCGACAGGGCTTGACTATAGGCGTCGTCATACTCGGTGAGCACCTCCCGAAGGGCCACGTCGATCGGGCTCGCCGCGCCCGCCTCCGTGCGCAACGCGGCACCGTATCCGACATGCAGGATCTGACGGGTGGCGGGATTGTGGAGCAGTGACGACAGGTCGTTATCCGCAATGGCCGCCGCGTCCGGTACGGATTTGAGGTCGGCCGACACGTAGTAGCTCGCGCGCGCCGCGCGGTAGGCGCTGACGCTCGCGTCGCAGATCCGGCGGAACAGCGCAGGGTCGAACTGCGCCGCAACGCCGAGGGCCACCAGATAACTGGTGCCCGACGTCTTCAGATGCACAAGCCCACCGGTCGCCTCCATCACCCCTGCATAGATGCTGAACTTGTCCGAGCCGGAATGCATCCCGATCTTGTACGGGCCGAGCGCTGCAGCTACAGCAGCGTGCGTGCGGATGCTCGCGAACAGCGCGGCGCGATCGCCGACGAATTCCACACCCTTCTCGAGTGTTCCGAGGTGCCGCGGCGCGAAGCTCATCCAGTGAACACCTAGGCGCGCCAGCTCGGTCGCGATGTACACGTGTTCCGCGGTGGTGGTGGGCTCGTCCGTCTCGTCGACGGCGATCTCCACTTCGACCTCTTGGCGCGCGCGGTCCATGAGGTGGCGGTACATCGCGGCGCCTTCGGCGATGGCGCGCCCATACTTCGCCATGGCGTGCGCGAGATCGGTGTCGCTGACGCGAATCTCACGGGTGCCGGCGTCGACCCGCAGGTCGGCATAGCGGTCGAATCGCCGCTCGAACCACCCGACGAGCACGCCGCCGCCGTCATCACCAGGGCGAGCGCCACTGATCCCGCGACGAGTTTCCGCATGTTCCTCAACATTGAAACCTCTTCTCCTTAGGGCGGTGACGCTGTTCCCGTTGCGCTGTGTGGCGCGAGCCCGTCACCAGGTCAGCCATGCCAAGAATGCAGTCCGCTCCGCGCCCGCGACGCCACGTCATGCGGCATCCCACCTCAGGAGGCTCCGCGATCTTTCGCGTACTGCAAGCGCTTGCATTGACGGAGACGATACTCGCATACTCATCAGATGCAAGCGCTTGCAGAGGAACCTCTCGCATGAGGGGGATCAGATCGGGAGGATCGGGTGTCTGGACGGCGAAAGCGGCTCGACGGTACCGACCAGGCGTTGCTGAACTCGGTGGCGCAATACTCGGGACGCCCGTGCTATCCGAAAGGCGGTGATCGGTGCTGAAGCGACCCACCCTGGACACAGTGGCGCAACAGTGCGGCGTGTCCACTTCTACCGTGTCACGGGCGCTCTCGCGCCCCGAGTTCGTGAAACCGGCTGTGCGGGAACGGATCCTCGCCGCGGCGACGCAGATCGGCTACCGGCCCAACAAGATGGCGCGCGGCCTCGCGACGGGTCGACTGGGCCGGTTGGGCCTGCTCGTGCCGGACGTGGGGAACCCGTTCTTCACGGAGCTGCTTCGGGTGGTGCATCACGTCGCATCCACAACGGCACGGTGTTCGCTACTGATCGTCAACAGCGATGAGCGTCCCGGCGAGGAGGCCGACCTCATTGCGGGCCTGCTGGAGGAAGTGGACGGCGTGATCGTCGCGTCGCCGCGCGCGCCCACGAGTGCGTTGACGCAGGCGGTCGACGGGACACCGGTCGTTTTCATCAATCGGCCGATCACCGGTTTCGACGCGGTGCTCATCGAATACCGGGACGCGATAGTCGAAGCTGGGGAGCATCTGGTCACCGAGGGGCATCGAACCATCGCGCTGGTACGGGGGCCATCGGCATCGTGGGCAGCCACCCAGCGCGCCAATGCATTGACCCGGTGGGCCAAGGAGCGGCGGGTGCGGTTGATCGATTTGGGTGCGGGAGCGCCGACCTTCGAGGCTGGCCTCGACGCCGTATCCCGCATCATCGACAGCGAAGCGACCGCAGTAGTCGCCTACGACGACATGGTGGCCAGCGGCGTGATTGCGGGCCTTCATGCGGCGGGCCGTAGTGTGCCCGAGGACGTTGCTGTGGTCGGATGCGACGACACTCTGCTCGCGCGGCTGCTCACCCCGGCGATGACGACCGTGAGCCCGCCATACGCGCAGATCGGGGTGGCGGCGATGAACCTGCTCAACACCCGGATCGACGATCCGACCGCGCCGGCACGGCGCATCAAGCTGCCGTGCACCCTCGTGCTCCGAGAATCCTCTCAGCGTACTGAGTCTCGCAGTCCCCATGGGCGCGCGTCCAGGCAGTAGGCCGACCCCGGAGCGCAATGCATGACGTGCACTGCGCCGTCGACCGGGGGCACCGTCACGCGACGCCGAGAAAAACGACCAGAGATAGCGTGAGAAGGGCGCTGCTGCACATCGCGCCGATACGTCGCCGGAACAGGACACTGGCGTCGAGGACGGCCGTAGGGCCGGTCACCGGGTCGTGACTATGCGGTCGGGGGCGGTGTCGTCGCCGATCTCGCCGGCCATGCGGATTAGGGCCGAGCGGCGCCGGACGGCGCGGGCCGCTTGATAACGGGCCAGTTCGGAGGCGGCGATACGGCGGTGGACTCCCCCGCCGCTGGCCGCCAGCTCACCGCGGTCGATCAGCCGCACCACCGTCATCCGGCTGACCCCCAGTAGTTCGGCAGCCTGCTGGGTGCCGAGCAGGCTATCCGCGGGGAACACCACGGCATCCGGGCTCGACTCCAACACATCCACCAGACGCAGAAGCGCACCCCGGGCCGACGGCGTCACATCGTCATCCCGCTCGGATCCACGGAGCACGTCATCAACGGCGGCACGAAGCCGCTGCGCCTGGTCGTGTGCGATCGCCCCACCCATGGGTCCAGGGTAACCAAAACGCTCAAAACGCGCAGCTCGGCGAGACGCCGAAGATCCCCGCCCCGGCGGCGCGGGTGTCGAGTGGGAGTCCTGCAGAGGAAGTCGGCCCCCGTTCTCTGCAGGACTCCCAGTCGACTAGAAACCCGGACGGGGTAGCGAGTCTCTAGGCGGTCAGCGCGATCGAATGGGGCACCGAAGCCCCCTATTCGCCGTTCGGGACGGTCGCGAGGACGGCGCGCAGCTGGGCCGTGTCGGCCGGTGTCCAGCCCGGGGGGTCGGTGACGGCGGCGAAGGCGTTCGCGTAATCCAGTGTGTACGTGTGGCCGCTGCCGGCCGGCATGTCGGTGGAGAAGATGATGTCCATGGTCACCTGCCAGAACGTGACGAGCGGGATCCACGTCATGGCCACGGTACGGCCGGGCAGCGCCGGCTCGCCGAGCCAGGCCGGCCGGTCGAACAGCAGGCTCGGCGACCACCACACGATAGGGTCGTTGACATGCTGCAGGTAGATCACCGACGGCCGGGCGGACGGTGGCAGGTCGTCGGTCGCGGTGACGAAGCACACGGCCGCGCATCCGTCGATCGATGGCCGCTGTTCCGGTGACCCGTCCACGCGGTCGTTGGTCAGCGAGCGCCACAGCGAGGTGAAGTTGGGGGTGCCGGCCCACACCGCCCCATCCGCCCGCGTCTGGACATCGGCCAGCGAGCCGAAGGCACCCTGGCTGCCGTAGGCACCGAGACTCTCGCCGGTAACAACGAGTTTCGGCCGCCGACCGACGGGCCGCTTCGCCCACGCCGCGTGCACGGCGTCGAAGAGGACCTTCCCCGCCGCGGTCGGTGTGTCCCGATCGGTGAGGAATGCGACGGTGCTCGGCAGGAACGAGTACTGCATGGCGGCGATCGCGGTATTTCCGCCCCACATGTATTCGATCGCGGCGGCCGCGTCTTCGTTGACCCAGCCGCGGCCGGTGGTGGTGACGACCACAAGTACCGCACGGTCGAATGCGCCGGTCCGGTTGAGCTCGGCCACCACCAGATTCGCCTCGTCGCGCAGCGTCGGCGCGGAGTCGGTGCCGGCGTACACCCGGATCGGCTGCACGGCCGGCGCCTGGCGATAGGCGCTGAGCTGCGCGACGGTCGGGCCGGACGAGACGAAGGTGCGGCCTTCCCTGCCGAGATCGGTCCAGCGCACCAGCGACGCCGCCGAGCCGGACCGCTCCATGGTCTGCGGCGGTCGGGCGCCGGGCGCCGTGCCGCTGTCGGTGAGCGAGAACGACGCTCCGGCAACCTTACTCACCAGCGGCAGCAGCGCGTTCGACAACGTCGTCACCAGCAGGAACGCCACAAGCGCGGCCGCGAGGAGTTTGGCGACCGGCGACGGGACCCAGCGCGCACCGAACCGGCCGATGCGGCGGGTCACCCAGCGAAGCGAACGTGCGCCGGTGAGGATCGCCCGGCTGAGCGCGAACGCGATCATGAGCACCAGCGCGTAGAAATTCGCATCATCCCGGTCGGTGCGCGTGACCTCCCGCACTTGGTACTGCCAGACCGCGCCGAGCACCCCGAACAGCGGAATCAGCACCCATGCCGACACGATCAGTGACCGCTTGGCCACCCACCGCTGACGGGGCTTAGCCAGCGGCCGGAACCCGAATTTGCGCAGCGCCCAGCCGACGATCACGCCGACGGCGTACCCCGTCACCGTGCAGATACCGCTCGCCACGCCCTGCAGATACCAGGCCCGCGGCAGCAGCGACGGCGTCATCGACAGGCAGAAGAAGACCAGGCCGACGGCCATACCGCCCATGCTCAGCGAGGAGAACACGCGGCGTAGGTGCCGCCCGAGCGCACGCGCCACCCTGAGCAGCAAGCCCAGCGGCGGGCCTAGCGCCCGGCGCAGGGTGACCGGGAGACGGGAGGGGCCCGGTGTGGCCGGGGTGGGGCGCGGTTCCGCTCGCGGAAGCTGCACACCGGCCACGAAAAACCATAGTACCGGCCGCTTTTCGCGGCGCGGCAGGCCGGACATCCGCCGATCGCATCAGTTCCGTCGCCGACTATCGACGGGCGGCGTGGATACGAACTTTCGGGTATGACGCGGTTCGCGGCCTACCGGCCGTCAGGCCGCGAACCGCGTCATACCCGATGACACTGCGGCCGACGAACCACAGTGCGACGAACAGGTGAAGTGGCCAAGATCACGCGCCGGGGGCACACTGATTTCGTACGGAACTTCGCCGACGCACGTCGTCATGGCCGTGAGATCCGGGCCGCACGGGCCGGGGACGGCGGCCACCGCGCCGACGTATCGCCACTGAGGTGGGCGGCGGCTCTGCGCCCTGTCGTCATTGCGACACCTGCCCGCCACGCTGACGGGAGGGTCGCATGCGTCTTTCGATCACGGGGACCCGCAGGCCGCTGTCCGGCACCGTGCGCGTGCCCAATTCCAAGTACCACGCCCATCGCGCGTTGATCCTGGCGTCGCTGGCGCCGGGGACGAGCACGGTCGTCGGCCTCACCCAGGCCAAGCACGTGGCGTACACGGTCGACCTGCTGCGCGACCTCGGTGTGCGCGTCCTCCGCCGCGGCGATCGGTTCGTCATCGACGGAGGCGGATACCACCCGGTCAGTGACACCGTGAGCGCGGGCAGTTCGGGGAGCACGCTGTACTTCACCCTCGGGCTGGCCTGCCTGGCCGATGCGCCGGTCACGGTCACCGGCCAGAAGTACTTCCGGCGCCGCCCGGTCGCACCGCTGCTGCGCGCGCTGACCGAGATGGGCGTGCATCTGGATTCGGCGGACGGCTGCCCGCCGGTGCGCGTCCGGCCCGGGCGGCCGACCGGCGGGACGGTGCACATCTCCGGTTCGCTGTCGCAATGGATTTCGGGTCTGCTGCTGCTCGCGCCGTTCGCGACCGGGCGGACCGTGATCGAGATCGATGACGAGCCGAACGAGCGCCCGTACCTGAAGCTGACGGTCGACATGATGCGCCAATTCGGCCTGACGGTGGCGCATTCGGCGGATTGGCGGCGCTTCGAGATCGAGCCGGATCAGCAGGCGGTGCCCACGACCGTGCACCTGCCGCCGGATCTCGGCTCGGCGGCCTTCGGGTTCGCCACGGCCGCGCTGCACCCGTCGGACATCGTGTTCCAGGGTCTGCCGTCGCTGCATGCCGCGGACCATCCGGAGGCGGCCGTGCTTGACATCGTGCAGCGCATGGGGCTTCGGCTTACGGCCGGCGCCGAAGCTACGGTGCGCGCCCGCCACGACGGATCCCGGCTGGCGCCGACCACGGTGGACTGCCGGGACATTCCCGATCTGCTGCCGGTGCTCTCTGCCATGGCGGCGTTCGCGGACGGGACCACGGTATTCGAGAACATCAGCCATGTGCGGCTGAAGGAATCCGATCGCGCGTCGGCGATGCTGCAGCTGAACCGGATGGGCGCCGATCTGGAGCTTCAGGGCAATCGCCTTGTGGTGCACGGTGTTTCGACGCTGCACGGCGCCGACGTGTCGAGCTTCAACGACCACCGGGTGCTCATGTCGCTCGCGGTGGCGGCCACCCGCGCGACCGGGCGGACCACGCTCACCTACCCCAACGCCTACCGGATCTCCTACCCCGAGTTCCTGGAGGCGATGACGACCATCGGGCTGGACATGGCCGTGCTACCGGGCGCGACGACGACCGCAGGACGGCGGCCCGGCCCCTCGCCCACGCGCACCTCCGACGTGCGGCGGACGCCCGACCAGTGGGTGCGCCGCTGGGCCACGGAGCGGCCGCACGACGTGGCGCTGGTCGACGTGCGGCCCGGGCGGATGCGTTCCTACACCTGGCAGGAGATCGTGGAGCGCGCCGACCGGCTGGCGTCCGCGCTGCTCGGACTGGGGGTGCAGCCGGGCGAACGAGTCGCCTACCAGCTGCCGAACTGGTGCGAGTTCGTGGTGGTGTCGCTGGCGACCATGCAGATCGGCGCGGTGTGCTGCCCGCTGATGCCGATCTTTCGGCAGCGCGAGGTTTCCTTCGCCTTACGCCGTTCCGCGGCGCGGGTGCTGGTGATCCCGCAGGAGTTCCGCGGGCGCAACTACGTGACGGAGACGGCGGCGATGGTTGCGGAGGCGGGGCTCGCCGGGCCGGACGGTGCGGTTGCCGGGTTGGCCGATGGGTCGGTTGCCGGGGACGACGGCGACTTGCTGGCCCTGCAGCACGTGGTCGTGGTTCCGGCGTCGGACTCGGATTCGGGTACGGCCGGGCCGGCGGAGGTCGCCGCTCCGCCGTGGGGTGGCGGATCGGTGGTCTGGCACAGCTACCCCGAGTTGATGGCGGGCGCCGAGGTCAACGCCGATCTCCTGGCGTCGCGCCGGCCCACCGCGGAGATGACGGCGCAGCTCCTGTTCACCTCGGGGACGTCCGGCGAGCCGAAGGGTGTCCTGCATCGGTTCGAGGCGCTGACCCGCGCGGCGCTCATGGAAGCGGAGCACCTGGGCCTGTCGTCGCGGGACTCCATCTACATCCCGTCGCCGCTCGCGCACCAGACGGGCTTCCTGTACGGGATGTGGTTAGCGCTGGTCCTCGGTTCACGGCAGGTGATCCAGGGCATCTGGAACGGGTCCCACGCGCTGCGCGTGCTGCGCGAGACGCGGTGCACGTTCGTGCAGGCGGCGACGCCGTTCCTGGCCGATCTGGTGACGGCTGTGGGCGACGGGGATCGGCCGCCGACCGACCTGCGCATCTTCGTCGCGACCGGTGCCGCCGTGCCACGCGGGCTCGCGGAACGGGCCACACGGCAACTGGGCACGGCGGTGTGCGGCGCCTGGGGTACCACCGAAACCTGCCTCGGGACGCTGTCCGCGCCGGGCGACGAGCCGATCAAGGTCTGGGGCACGGACGGGCGGCCGCTGCGCGGCATCGACGTGCGCATCACCGACGACGAGGGGCGCATCCTGCCCGCGGGCACCGAGGGCAATTTCGAGTTGCGCGGACCGACGTTCTTCACCGGCTATCTGGATCGGCCGGACTGGACCGCAGCGGCTCTCACTGACGACGGCTTCTTCCGCACCGGCGATCTGGGCATCCTGGACGCCGACGGGTACATCCGCATCAGCGGACGGGTGAAGGACGTGATCAACCGGGGCGGGGAGAAGGTGCCGGTGGCCGAGATCGAGCAGATCCTGTACGACCATCCGGCAGTGCAGGACGTGGCCATCGTGGCGATGCCGGACGATCGGCTCGGCGAACGCGCCTGCGCCTTCGTGGCGCTCCGGCCGCATGCGGATCTGTCCTTCAAGGGGATGCAGAAGCTGCTCGACGCTCATCAGGTGGCGAAGCACTACTGGCCGGAACGCCTCGAGGTGATCGACGCGATGCCCAGGAACGCGGCGGGCAAGATCCAGAAGTTCGTATTGCGGGAACGGGCGCGCGGGCTGCGCCCGCAGACGGAGGAGGAGCTCGACAGGTGACAGCTGGACGTCTACATCTCACAGCGGCGACCGCAGTGACCAGAGCGTCCGCGGACGGCTCGCCGGCGGGGTCCGGCGCGGCGACAGCCGGTGCGCAAGCGTCGGACCCCGGCGCGTTCGACCCGGTCACATTCAACGCGGCGACATTCAACAGCCTGCTCGCCGACGTTCGCGCTTTCGTCACGGGGCCCGGCGAACGCTACGCCGAACGGATCGAACGCGACGGGGCCGTGCCGCCAGATCTGTGGCAGGACTTGAAGTCTCGCGGATACCTGTCGCTGGCAGCGCCGACCGAGTACGGGGGCCTAGGTGTGCCGTTCAGCAAGTACCTGGAACTGATGGAGTGGTTCGCCCGATCGCACGCCTCGATCCGCATGATCGTGCATGTCGTGAACGGGATCTGGCGAGCCATCGATCAGTTGGCCACCGAGGAGCAGCGGCGCCGGTTCGTCCTGCCGGTGGTGGCCGGCGACCTCCGCGCCGCCTTCACGCTGACCGAGCCGACCGCCGGCACCGGCGCGGACCTGCGCTGCTCCGTCGAACGCGACGGGGACACGTACTACCTGTCCGGCGAGAAGCACATGATCACGTTCGGCGTGAACTGCGACTACTGGCTGCTGTTCGCGCGCGTCGCAGGGACTCTCGGCGCCGACGGGACCGTCGCCCTGATGGTGCCCCGCGACGTTCCCGGCGTCACCGTGCGCAGCATGGCCGAGACCATGGGCGTGCACGGCACCGACCACGCCCACCTGGTCTTCGACCGGGCACCCGTGCTGGTGGCCAACAGGCTCGGGGCGGAGGGCGACGGGCTGCAGGTCGCCTTGGGCGGTTTCCTGGTGCCGAGCCGCATCTCGGTGGCCATGAGCTGTGTGGGCCTCGCCTGCCGGGCGCAGGAACTCGCCGTGCACCGGGCCACCCAACGCGTGACATTCGGCAAGCCCCTTTCCCAGCGGCAGGCGATCTCCTTCGCGCTCGCCGAGAACGCGGCGGACATCGAGGCGGCGCGCGCGCTGGTGCTGCACGCGGCGCACGAATGGGAGGCCGGCAGCGACGAGGCGCCCGTGCTCTCGTCCATGGCGAAGCTGGTGGCGGTGGACATGCTCACCCGGGTGACGGACAAGGCGCTGCAGGCGCACGGGGGCCTCGGCTACTGGTCGTCCAGCCCGATCGAGCGGGTGTATCGGGATGCCCGCGCGCAGCGGTTCGAGGAGGGCACCAACGAGATCCAGAAGACGGTGATCGCCCGCGACCTGTTCGCGCATGCCGCGGAGATGACGTGGTGACGGGCTCCGCCGGCGGCTCCCCCGGTTCGCTGGCCGGCGCGTTCGCCGGGACGGTCGCGCTGATCACCGGCGCCTCACGGGGAATCGGCCGCTCGCTGGCACTCTCGCTCGCCGCGGACGGCGGCGCAGTGGTGATCAACTACAAGAAGAACGTGGACCTGGCCGAGCAGACCCTGGCCGATGTGCGGGCGATGGGTGGCAGCGGGATCTGCGTGCAGGCAGACATCGAACAGCCCGAGGACATCGACCGACTATTCGCCGCGGCCGCGGCGGAGTTCGGCCGATTGGACTTCTTCATCTCCAACGCGGCGGCCAGTTCGTTCAAGAAGATCCTCGACCTCGGCCCGCACCATCTCGATCGGTCCTTCGCGATGAACGTGCGCGCGTTCGTGCTCGGCGCGCAGCGGGCCGTGCCGTTGATGGACCGTGGTGGGCGGATCGTGGCGCTGTCCAGCTACGGGAGCGCCCGCGCCTACCCCACCTACGCGAACCTCGGTTCCGCTAAGGCGGCGATCGAGGCGTGGGTGCGGTACATGGCGGTCGAGTTCGCCCCGCACGGCATCAACGTGAACGCCGTCAACGGCGGGATCATCGAATCCGACTCGTCCAGCTACTTCTACGACGTCCCCGGGATGCCCCCGCTGGCTGACGTGCTGGCGAAGGTGCCGAAGGGTCGGATGGGCACCGTGCGGGAGGTCTCCGACGCGGTGCTGTTCCTGCTGTCCCGGGCCTCGGAGTACATCACCGGTCAGGTGCTGGTGGTCGACGGCGGCCTGTCCGTGGTCGCGCCACCGTTCTATTCCGATGCCGGGCCGGAGCTGGCGCTGGATGTGTGACCGGGCCTCTGCCAGGACCTCTGCCGGGACCTCTGAGCGGGCCGTCGCCGGGGCGCCGGACGGGAAGCCTGACGCGGTCTTCACACCCGGCCGGATCGGCACGCTGCGCCTACCGCATCGCATCGTGATGGGGTCGATGCACCTCGGCGTGGAGCGTGAGCCTGGCTGCCGACAGGCGGCGGCCTTCTACGCGGCGCGGGCCCGCGGCGGCGCCCGGCTGATCGTGACCGGAGGCTGGGCCGTGAGCCCGGCTGGGGCGGGCGGCGCGGACTACGGCATAGTCAACGACCCCGCCTTTCACCCTGGGCTCGCCCGCATCGCGCGCGAGGTGCACGATGCCGGCGGATTCGTTGCGCTGCAACTGTTCCACGCGGGGCGGTACGGCTCCCGATCGTTCTTCGGAGTGCCGCCGGTCGCCCCGTCCGTCGCGCCGAGCCGCTTCCGTTCGGAGCCGCCGGAGGTTCTCGACGCGGCCGGGATCGCCGCCACCATCGAGGACTTTGCCCGGGCCGCCGCGACGGCGCGGACACTCGGGTTCGACGGCGTGGAGCTGATGGGTTCAGAAGGATATCTGCTGAACCAGTTCTGCTCCCCGCTCACCAATGTGCGCGACGACGCCTACGGCGGAGACGCGGCCC
Organism: Nakamurella sp.; assembly: GCA_017848755.1. GTDB lineage: Bacteria > Actinomycetota > Actinomycetes > Mycobacteriales > Nakamurellaceae > Nakamurella. The sequence goes on from JAFIHI010000200.1 coordinate 30,726, forward strand.
GGCGGCGCGCCTTCCCGCTGTCCGTACTCGCCGCGGTGCGGGAGGCGGTCGGCCCGGACTTCCCGGTGCTCTATCGGATGTCCGGCGCGGACCTGATGGACGGCTCCACCGAACATGACGAAACACTCCATCTGGCACGAACTCTCGCGGCAGGCGGGGCCGATGCCCTGAATATCGGCATCGGTTGGCACGAGTCGACCGTGCCCACCGTGCAGGCCGTGGTGCCCAGCGGTGTGTGGAGCCCGTTCGCCGCGGCGATCCGCCTGGCCCTGTCCGCCGACCCGGCCACCGCGTCCACGGTGGTGATCTCGGGCAATCGGATCAACCGGCTGAGTCAGGCGCGCGAAATCCTCGCCGCCGGGGCGGCGGATTTCGTGTCCATGGCCCGGCCGTGGCTGTCCGACCCGGACCTGATCCGTGCGGCGCGGGCCGACCGCACCGTCAACATCTGCATCGGCTGCGACCAGGCGTGCATCGACCGGTCGCTGGTCGGCGAGCGTGTCTCCTGCCTGGTCAATCCATCCGCGGGTTTCGAGGCGGACGGCCCGCCGTCCACGGCCCGGCCCGGTGCGCGCTACGCCGTCATCGGCGGTGGCCCCGCGGGCCTGGCCGCGGCCCACGAGCTCGCGCTGGCCGGGGCGCGGGTGACCCTGTTCGAGGCCGAACCCGAACTGGGCGGCCAGTTCCGGCTCGCTCGGCTGGTGCCCGGCAAACACGACTACGGCGGCACCGTGGACTTCTACGCGGAGCAGTTGCGCGACCTCGGCGTGACGGTGTCGCTCGGTCGACCGTTCGATGCGGACGACGTGCTCACCCTGGCCGGCGTCGACGCGGTGGTGCTCGCGACGGGGGTTCGTCCGCGCACCGTGTCGATACCCGGCATGGGCGCGCCCGGATCCGTTCCCGTGCTGAGCTACCCGGAGGCCTTCGCGCGACGAGACGACCTCGGCGAGCGGGTCGCGATCATCGGCGGCGGCGGAATCGCCGTTGACCTGGCGCACCTGCTCGCGCATTCAAGCGGTGTCACACCGGATTTCGACGACGGCGATCCTGCTCGGGTCCGGGCCGCCCGCGCGCAATTCGCCGCCGAGCACCGGCTGCCGGACCCCGGCGGGGCCGGATGGTGGCCGGCGGCCGGCGCTGCGCGCGATGTGGCCCCCAATGCGGTGGCCGCCCAAGCGCCCCCGCGTCCCGTGACCGTGATGCGGCGCTCCGGAAAGATCGGCGCCGGCCTCGGCCGCACCATCCGCTGGGTCGTGGTGGCAGAGCTGCGCCGCGCGGGGGTGCGGATGATCACCGGCGTGCGCTACCGCCGGATCACCAGCAACGGGGTCGAGATCCTGACGGACGACGGGCCGGAGACGATCCCCGCGGACGTCGTCGTGGTGGCCGCCGGCCAGCTGCCGAACGACGGCCTGGCCGCGGACCTGCGCCGCGCCGGCGTGCTGTGCCGCGTCATCGGCGGCGCGCGTAGCACCGAGAGCCTCGACGCGGTGCGGGCTTTCGCCGAGGGCCGGGCCGCCGCGCGGGACCTGCTGGCGGGGCAAACGACGGGGCGAACAACGGCGCAAACGGCGGCGCAAACAACGGCGCAAACGGCGGCGCAATCGACAACGGCGTAGCGGGCGCCGGCTCGCGACCCGATCGTGGCCCCCGAAGCAACGCTCCGCGTGTGCGTAAAACCGGGACATTCCGGACAGAATGCTGCAGGACTCACACCCTGCGAAATCGGGGTGTGAATCCTGCAGAGGAATGTGCGTAAAACTGGGATCATATCGGGCGAATTGCTGCAGGACTCACACCCTGCAGAGGCTCCGGAGCGGCGGGCGCCGGCCCGCAGTGTCAGCCAGCGGCCAGGGTCAGCTGGCGGCCTGGGTCAGCGCCGAGACTTCTTCCGGGGTCAGCACGATGGATGCAGCGCCGAGGTTCTCGTCCAGGTGCGCGAGCGAGCCGGTGCCGGGGATCGGCAGCATCGCCGGGGAGCGTGCCAGCAGCCAGGCCAGCACGAGCTGCCGCGAGGTGGCACCGTGCCGTGCGGCGATCTCGCGGACGGCCGGCGTGTCGGCGAAGTCGTGGATCGGCGCCCACGGGATGAACGCGAGCCCGTTCGCCGCGCAGTAGTCCACGATCGCCTCGGAGCCACGGGTGCCCATGTTGTAGCGATTCTGCACGGACACGATCGTCGTCATACTCGAAATCTGTTGCAGCTGACCGAGTGTCACGTTCGAGACACCGAGATTCTTGATCTTGCCCTCCTTCTGCAACTCCACGAGTGTGCCGATCGCGTCCTCCAGCGGCACCTTCGGATCGGGCCGGTGCCACTGGTAGAGCGGGATCTGCTCCAGCCCCAGGCGCATCAGGCTGGTATGGCAGACGTCCCGCAGATGGCTGCGAGTGCTGTTGTCGGTCCACTTGTAGGGGTCGGGTCGTTCCAGGCCACCCTTCGTGGCGATGACGAGGTTCGCCGGGTACGGCGCCAGGGCCTCGCGGATCAGGTTCTCGCTCACGTGCGGGCCGTAGGAGTCGGCCGTGTCGATGAAGGTGACGCCGCACTCGACGGCTCGCCGCAGCACGGCCTTCGCCTCATCGATGTCGTCCGGCTCGCCCCAGATCCCTTGCCCGGTAATGCGCATCGCGCCGAAGCCGAGCCGGTTGACGGTGAGATCGCCGCCGATGGTGATGCTGCCGGCGGCCGAGACGTCGGGGGCTGTCACATCAGGGGTCGCCACATGGGGGGTCGGGGCTGTTGTCATCCGGAATGCACCTTCTGCTGTATGGGCCCTACTGTGCGAGCAGGGCGCCGGCTAGATCTCGCTGGCCGTGGTGAGGCCCTCCAGGACGGCCTCCTCCACCGTACGCGGGGTGCGGCAGTCGCCGATCGCGGCGGCCGGGATGCCGGCAGCGGAAAGGCCCTGTGCCAGGTCGTTGTTCGACCGATGCCCGTAGGCGAGAACCAGTGCGGCGGCGGGGATCTCGACGGGTTCCTGAGTGAGGATGTGCTGCAGGTAGACGGTGTCCTCGTCGGCCCCGTACGGGCGGAGCAGCGGGACCACGGTCACCCTGGCCCGGGCCAGGGCCGCCAGTGCCATGTCCCGCACGTACTGCTGCATGGCGCCGCCCGCGCCGTAGCCGTTCACCGCCAGGGTGACGCGATGGGTGCGGGCAAGTAGCTGCGCGACGCCGACGCCGATCCAGTCGCCGCGCCAGTCGGCGACCACCACCGGTCCCGCCGGGAGTTCGGCACCCCGCACGATCTCCCACGCATCCCGGACGACCGGCTCGCCGAGGAGTTCCAGCGGCGGCCGGTAGGGCGCGGCGCCGGTCGCGAGGATGACGGCGTCAGCGTTCTCGCCCCGAACCGTGTCGACGTCCATGGCTGTGTTCAGCCGCACCTCGACCCCGGCGCGCTGCACCTCGCGCAGCAGATTGGTTGCGGCGCCGCCGAACTCGGACCGTCCGGGCAGCTTCTCGGCGAGCAGCACCTGTCCCCCGACCCGTCCGGCCGCCTCGCACAGGGTGACGCGGTGGCCGCGCTCGGCGGCGACAGCGGCGGCTTTCATCCCCGCCGGCCCGGCGCCGATCACCAGCACCCTTTTCGGGCTCGCGGCGCGAATCCGCGTGCCGTACTTGAGTTCTCGGCCGGTCTCGGGGTGCTGGATGCACGAGATGGGATGCCCGGTGTGGAAGTGGCCGATGCATGCCTGGTTGCAGGCGATGCAGGCGCGGATGTCGTCCAGCCGGCCGGCCTTCGCCAGGTTGGGCATGGTCGGGTCGGCGATCAGCGCGCGCGTCATGATGCACGCGTCCGCGTCACCGGCCGCCAAGAACCGCTCGGCCTCCTGCGGCTGGTTGATCCGCCCGGCGACGAATACGGGCAGGTCGCCGGCGTTCTCGCGCAGGTGGCGCTTCACCAGCCGCGATTCGGGGGTGACGTAGCCCGCGCCCCACGCCATGTCCGGCACGATGTGGTCCGACCCGGCCAGGCTCGCGGACGTGCCGACGGTGACACTGACGTAGTCCACGAGGTTCTCGCGCGCGAGCGCCGCGCAGGCATGTAGCGCCGTCTCCTCGTCCAGGCCCGCCGGGTCCCGCTCGCCGATCGAGATGCGCAGGCCCACCGCGATCCGGCGCTCGACCTGCTCGCGGACCGCACACGCGACTTCGACCAGAAAGCGGCAGCGGTTCTCCAGCGATCCGCCGTACTCGTCGGTGCGCGCATTGACCTGCGGGTTCAGGAACTGCGCGGGCAGATAGCCGTGGCTGGCGACGATCTCGACGCCGTCCAGGCCGCCGCGCTCCAGGCGCAGCGCCGCCGAGCCGTAACTCGCGACGATCTCGCGGATCTCGCCCCCGGTGAGCGCACGTGGAATCACATGGAAACGCTCCTGCGGAGTCGCCGACGGGGCGACGGCGACCTGGGTGGAGCCGTCGTCGGCGAGGTCCATCACCTCCCGCCCGGGGTGGAAGAGCTGCCCGAACAGCTTGGTGCCGAACGGATGTACCGCGTCGGCGATCCTCAAGTAGCCGTCGATGCACGCGTCGCTGGAGGCCATCAGCACGTGGCTGGTGTAGCGGGCGGTCTCGTGCACCCCGGCCGCCTGCACGATGATCAGCCCCGCCCCGCCCTCGGCACGCGCCCGGTGATACGCGACGAGTTGATCGGAAACCTGGCCGTGGTCCGTCATCACCGTGTCGTGCGCCGAGGAGACGATGCGGTTGGGCAGGGTCACCGGGCCCACGGCCAGCGGCGAGAAGAGATGCGGGAAGCGCGGCGCGTTCATCGGTCCACGGTAGGGCCACCGCCACGCGCCCGCTCGCGCCGGTCCTGATCTGCCGGTCCCGGTCGGCTGCCACGCCGCTGGGTTCGTCAGCGATCCGAGGCGCGGCGACGATCCGGCAGAATCATCGCCATGACGAATTCCCTGCGCTGGTCGGCGATCGCCGCCGCGGACACGCCGCGGTGGGCCGAACTCTCGGACCTGCTCGCCGTCGCCGACGGCACGGAGGAGTTCTACTCCGCGGAAGATCTCGCCGAGGAGTTGACCGAGCCCGGTTTCGACCCGGCGCGCGACAGTTGGGCAGTGTGGGACGGGGCGCTACTGGTCGGCTACGGGCAGCTCCGGATCGGCGCGGAACTCGCCGAGAACCGGTTCGCGCAGGCATATCTCGACGGCGGCGTGCACACCGAGTATCGCTGCCGCGGCATCGGCGTGCGGCTGATGGACCTGATGGAGGCGCGGGCGCGCGAGCTGGCGGCAGACCGCCATCCGGGTGCGCCGCTGCGGCTGCGCGTCCCGGGTCGGCCGGGTGAGGACTCGGTCCGGCCACTGATGGAACGCCGCGGCTATCGCGTCGCCCGCTACTTCACCGACATGCACCGCGACCTGCCGGGCGCGCCGTTGGATCCGGTCGATCCGGGTGTCGCGATGTTCCAACCGAAATGGACTGAGCCGCTGCGCTCCGCGCACAATGCGGCGTTCGCCGGGCACTGGGGATCGACCCCGCAATCGGCGGAGGGATGGCGAGACCGGTTGGCATCGCGCACGTTCCGGCCGGCCACCTCCGCACTGTGGCTCGACGGCGACGATGTCCTCGCCTACGCGCTCACCTACCAGTGGGTGGACGGTGAGCTGTACTTCGGGCAGATCGGCACCCGACCGGGGGCCCGCGGCCGAGGCCTCGCGCGCGCCTGCATCACCGCGGCCCTGCAGCGCGCCATCGACCTGGGCACGTTCGACTCCGCCGTTCTCACCGTCGATTCCGCGAACCCCACCGGTGCCGGCGCACTCTACGAATCCGTCGGCTTCACCCCCGTTCGCAGCGCCGCCACCTACCTGCGCGACGAGGCGCCGCCGGCCTAGCGCAGCCCTGCCTGGCACGCGAAGATCACGAGTTAGGCCCGTCCCGGGCCGCTGATTTCGTGAACACATGCGAGACGTGGGTCTGGCAGGGGTTGTCACATGGGTAGCCTTCTTCCCGACTTTGTAGCGTAGATTTGCCCGAAACCGTAGTGTTGAGGTTCCCGAAACTGTAGTGTTGGTTGTATGGCCCAATCTGACGCAGGGCAGATCGAGTATCAGCGTCGCATCGTCGATGACGATCTCGATGCGCTCATGCCGGGGCTTGCGGCCATCAGCATCGAAGGCCCCAAGGCCGTCGGCAAGACCGCCACGGCACTCACCCGCGCCGCCACCGTCCACAAGCTGGACGATCCCGGGCAGCGCCAAATCATTGAAGCAGCTCCCGCCCGGCTCACCCGGGGGCGACTGCCGATCCTCATCGACGAGTGGCAGAAGTGGCCACCGAGTTGGGACATCGTCCGGCGGGCAGTCGACGCGAACCCGTCTCCGGGACGCTTCCTGCTCACCGGCTCCGCATCACCCGCCGGAATCGATACCCACTCCGGAGCAGGCCGCATCGTGCCCATCCGCATGCGCCCGCTGTCACTTGCCGAACGAGGATTCACCGCCTCGGTAAGCCTCGCGGAGTTGTTGGGCGGCTCCCGGCCAGACATCTCGGGATCCACGCCGGCCACCCTCGACCACTACGTCACCGAGATCCTCGCAGGCGGATTCCCCGGCATGCGTGGGCTGAACGATCGGCAGCGTCGCGCGGGGCTCGACGGCTACCTTGAGCGCGTCATCGATCGAGACTTCCCGGAGCAGGGGCTGACCTTGCGCCGCCCGGACACTCTGCGGGCCTGGATGCGCGCCTACGCCGCGGCCACGTCCACCACGGCCAGCTTCGAAACCATACGAGACGCCGCCACGCCCGGCGTGGGGAATAAGCCGTCAGTGACCACGACGCTGCCCTGGCGAGACATTCTCACCAGGCTCTGGATTCTCGACCCGGTGCCCGCATGGCTTCCGTCCAACAACAAGCTCAAGGAACTCGCCGCCGCTGACAAGCACCACCTCGCCGATCCGGCCCTAGCTGCGCGGCTACTGCACGCGACCTCTCGAAAGTTGCTCAGCGGTGGCCAGACGGAACCCGCCATTCCCCGCGACGGCATATTCCTCGGCGCGCTCTTCGAGAGCCTCGTCGCACTGAACCTGCGCGTGTACGCGCAAGCCGCCGAAGCCGAAGTGCGCCACCTGCGCACCCAACGTGGCGAGCACGAGATCGACTTCATCGTCATCGGACCGGACGGAGGAGTCGTTGCCGTCGAGGTAAAGCTCTCGGCAACCGTGAACGCCGACGACACCAAGCACCTCACGTGGCTGAAGGGCCGCATCGGAGATCAACTCCTGGACACCGTCCTCGTCACCACGGGCACCGAAGCGTACCGCCGCGAAGACGGTATCGCCGTGGTCCCCGCTGCCCTACTCGGTCCCTGAGCAGAAACCGACGACGCAGCGCGCCGGATCAGCGAGACGCGCGCCAGATGAGCTTGTGGACGCCGAGGTGTCGGGGCAGCGCGCGCAGACCGGGGATGAACGGAAGCAGGATCAAGCCGAGCGTGAGCACCGCCATCACGCCCCACACCAGCGCATCCGCATTGCTGGACGTGGAGAACGGCGGGATCTGATACCAGAACGTGTACAGCCACATCCAGGGTTGGCCGGGGTAGTTGCCGGTCTCGTTCATCATCCCCCACTGGTCGCCGCCGAGGTGTTCGGCTCGGGCCTGGTCCTCGAGGTAGGCGCCGTCGGCCAGCAGCAGCAGGGGTTTGGTCTGATCGGTGGGGTAGAACGCGCCCGAGGTGAGCTCGCTCTGCAGCGCGCCGGTGCGGGCCAGGGACAGGTAGCTGGCGGCCAGCTGCGGAACGGGCCCGTAGCTGCCGGCGGCGACCTTCGCCGGGTCCCCGTCCGGCGCCTTGGTCAGCGCATCGCTGTAGTCGCCGGCCCAGGAGGCCTGCTGCGCTACCGGGGCCGAGGTCCAGGTCGCCAGGGCATTAGTCAAGGTCGGGTCGCCGGCGGCGGCCTGCCGGAGCGGGCTGATCACCAGATCGTTCGCGCTGTCGACGGGGATCCGGACACCGGCCCACTTCTGCAGGGCGAGCGGGCCGAGTTTCTGGCCTTCCGCGGCGGTGTTGTAGGGGGCGCCGTAGCCGGCGCTCGTCGTCGTCCCGGCGAGTTCGGCGGTCGCGGTGGCGACGACGTCGGCCGGGGCGGCCTTGGCCCACGCCGACAGGGTGATCGCGTGCTCGTCGGGTGAGGAGAACACCGCGGCCAGCGCGACGGTCAGGACCACCATTGTTATTGCGGCGATGACGAACTCGCGCACCAGGTCGTAGGGGCGGGTCGGGAAGAGATGCGAATCCGGGGTCCGGTCGCGGCGGGTTGCGGTGCTCATCGTGCTACCTCGCTTCGCTCTGCGGCGGCGCTTTGTTGTGCGGGCAGCGGGGGCACTTGCGCCCCCGGCACCTGCGAAGCCTGCGCGGCCGCTGGGCCGTCATCGGGTGCCTCGACACCGTGGATCGGCGCTGGCGGCTCCGCGTCGAACGGCGGGACCACGCCGTGCCTGCGGACCAGGACGATGTGCAGCACCACCAGAATGCCCACCACCAAGGGCAGCAGCATCACGTGCCACAGCAGCATCTGGCCCGGATTGAGCACGTTGAAATAGGCGCCCACGCCGATTGAGTTGAGCCCGTCCTTGGCCTGGGTCGAGATCCACTGCGAGTCGAAGTTCGATTGCGACAGGTAGCCGGTGAACGCGGTGCCGATCGACCCGACGAATGCGACGGTGCCGGTGATCCACGTCAGCGCCCGCTTGCCCCGCCAGGCGGCCATGAAGAACTTGCCCCACAGGTGGATCACCATGCAGAAGAAGAACAGCTGCACGCTCCACAGGTGGGTCGAGTTGACGAAGTGCCCGACCCGGGACACGTGCCACCATGCCGCACCACCCACCGCGAGCACCAGCCCGGAGAGCAGCACGACCAGGAACGCGGCCAGCGTGACCACACCGAACACGTACACCCACGACCGCACGTACGCGGGCTGCCGGTCCGGAAGCCACTGGCCCTCGGGCACCGCCCGCGTGAGCCAGCTCCGGAACCGCACCGTCCAACTGCGCGTCGCGGCGCCAGTGGGGGCGCCGGTGTCAGTGCCTGTCGCCGAGCCGGTCTCGGTGCCGGTGACAGCGCCGGTGTCAGCGCTGGACACCGGACCGCTCCCGCCGCTCGGACTTACGGTCGGCCGGGAAGGGCAGCAGCAGCGCCAGCACGAAGACCGCCAGCATCGCCGCGATGATCAGCAGGTTCGTCAACGAGATCTGGACGACACCCCAATGCACATAACGCGCCGCGCGCGGCAACACCGCGCCAGGCGACGACAACAGCACCCACATCTGGGGCCTCCTTCGACGGCAGTGCATCCAGGACACTGCCGCCGCCGTATGGCTCGCTAGGGCCAAACGTCACTGCGCGCCGGGACTTCCGGACACACTTCGCGACCCGCTCACCGGCTCAGTTGGTTGCCGCGCCTACGGTTTGCCCCGCTCTTCGGGTATGACGCTGTTCGCCGCCGCCGGCGGGATACGGCCGTCGGCCTCTCAATGCCCGCCGGGGGCCCCTTCTGCCGCTGCCCCGTCGAGATCGGCTGCTACGACAGCGCTTTCGGCAAGAACAGCGTCATAGTCGGTGACGCGATGACGGACGGCGGCGGCGATGGCGAGCGCCGCGGCGATCACCGCGCCGGCCGCGCACAACCACCCGAAGCCCCACGCGCCGACGACGACCCCGGCCAGGGCACTCCCGCCGGCCGCCGCGAGCCCCATGACGATATCCGCGAAGCCCTGTACGCCGGGCCGGTCGGTGATCGGGACCGCGTTGGTGAGCATCGTCGACCCTGCCGTGAGCGTGAACGACCAGCCGAGCCCGAGCAGGAACAGCCCGACCGTCAACGTCGTGGACCAGCCTGCGGACGCCAGCCCGGCGACAATCGCCGCCGACAGCAACAGCAGGGCTCCCGCGATCACGATCAGGCGCGGACCCACGCGGTCCGCGATCAGGCCCACTGCGGGCGACAACGCGTACATGCCGAGAATATGGATGCTGACCACGAGCCCGACGACTCGCAGCGACGCCCCGCCCGCGTGCATCTGCAGCGGCGTCATCACCATGATCGACACCATGACGACGTGCCCGGCGACGATCGATGCGGCGCCGATGAGTGCGGCACGGTTTCGGGCGATCACCCGAATCGCGTGACCGATCGATCCGGCCGGGCGGGCGTCGACCTGCCGCGGGGACGGACCGGCCATTCGCTGGGCGGTGACGAGCGGGTCTGGCCGCATGCGGATCGTGATGAGTAGCGCGGCGAGCAGGAACCCGGCCAGGCTCGCGATGAATGGGCCAGACAACGTGGGCAGGCCGGTCGCTTGGGCGAGCCGCCCGGACGGCCCGAGCAGGTTCGGCCCGAGCACCGCCCCGACGGTCGTCGCCCACACCACGGTGCTCAGCGCCCGGCCGGCATGTGCGGGCTCTGCGAGATCGGTTGCCGCGTAACGGGCCTGGCCGCTGGAGGCGGAGGCCCCGCCGAACAGCGCGGTTCCGGCCAGTAGCACCGGGAACGAACCGATCACGGCGGCGACGATGGCGAGGACAGCGCCGGTGGCCCCCACTAGATAGCCGCCGGTCAGGCCGACGCGCCGCCCACGGCGCGCCATCAGCCGTGCCATCGGCGCGGTCAGGAGGGCCGCACCGAGCACCTGGGCGGTGTTCGCCAGACCTGCCAGTTCCGCGCTTCCCACCAGCTGTGCCGCCACAATGCTGCCGACCGCAATACCGGCGGCGGTACCGACCCCGCCGAGCATCTGGCTTCCGACGAGCGACACCATCGCGCGGCGCTGGATTGCCCGCGGCGGTATCTCGCCGGGCCGACAATGCACCCGGGCGGCGCGCCTGGCCATGGACGTCGCAAGGTCCTCGTCAGGACTCGTGCACGCTGGCAATCAGGTCGGCGGCGTCCAGCACGAGGTGATCATGCCCGTCGATGGTGACGTCGGTCCCGGAGTACTTGGCGTACAAGACGATGTCGCCGGGTTCGACGCCAGCCGGATCGTCCATGGTCTGCCCGAGAGCGACGACCTCGCCGCGTTGCGGCTTGTCCCGCGCGGTGTCGGGAATGATGATCCCGCCCGCGGTGACGGCCGGCTCGTCGAGCACGCGGACCAGTACACGGTTACCGAGCGGTCGGATTTCTGTTGCCATCGTTGTTCCTTCTGGGAGAGGGTCCGATCAGCGGGAAAGGCCGAGCAACCGATCGATGCGGGGCCTGTCGAAGCCGATGATCGTGTGCCCGTCGATGTCCACCACAGGCACGCCCATCTGCCCCGTTCGGCGTACCAGGTCGTTGGCGGCGCGCGGGTCCTTCGACACGTCGACCTCGCGGAAGCGGACGTGACGGTCACGCAGGTATTGCTTCGTCCGCAGGCACCACGAGCACGTCGGCGTGGTGAAGACAAGCACCCGGTGTGGGCGCTGATCGGCCGAGGGCATGGTGGTGATCGATTCTCGTGTCGTCGAGCGGGGCTATCGACGGGCCGGTTTTCGGGAGGGCTTGCCGTGGTCGGAAACGGTCGCGGTCAGGGCAGCTGCCTGGCTCAGCAACGCGTTGCAGACCTGCTCGCAGAGGTCGAGCACATGCGAGTCGGGCAGCTCGTAATACACGAAGTTCCCGGCCCGGCGGCGCGTGACGATCCCCGCATCGGCCAGCGCGGCGAGATGTTTGGACACGTTCTGCTGGCTCGCACCCATCTCGGACGCCAGGGCGTTCACGCTCTTCTCGCCGTCGGAGAGCAGGTCCAGCAGCCGGATACGGGTCGCATCGCCGATCAGCCGCAGACGCCGCGCGATCAGTTCGGCGAGCTGGTCCGTCAACGGGTGTGGAAGCTTCACCACACAAGCATATCACTGTTTAGTTGTTTGCTTGTCTATCTGATTCTGCTGCGGTGCGGCCACGGGGCTTCACGGTGATAGCAACGACGACCACGAGGACGTTGTGCCGCGAACCGTCATGGTCGGGAGCGTGGAGTGCCGCGCGCCGGGGCATATGCTCGCCGTCCACCTGTTATTCGACTATGACGGGCCGGCCAAGCGGCGGGGCCGGGCGCAGTCGAAGCACGAGGGGCTCCCGGCAGAGAGTCGCTGTACATCACCGCCGTCGCAATGCACCCGCATCCCCGGGCCTGTGCCGGAGCCGCGATGGCGTCCGTGGATGACTGCAATCCGTCACCGTGCATGTCGAAGACGGCCGAGCTGCTCTGCACCCGTGCGCAAAAGCCCATCTCGTCGAGCATCGATGAAGTGGAGGTCATGGCATTGTCCGTGCCGAGTCCGACCATCAGGCCCAGATCGACCGCGACCAAGAACGACGGTAACATCCTGCCTAGGCAGGCCATGGCTCGCGGGCACATCACCGCGCCGATCCCCGCATCCCGCGCGCGCGTCAGATCGGCCACGTCCGCGTAGGTCAAACGGACCAAGAAATCCGGCTCGAGAATGCCGGTCGCGCGTTCGATCTCTCTCCGACCGGTATGGCGCAGAGACAACTCGTCGTATTCGATCGATGCGGCAGAGTGCGTGGCCAAGCGTTTCCCGGCAGTTCCACGGACCAGCCTCAAGATCGCTCGGAGGCCCGCATCCGGCGTGTGGTTGACGTGGACCGGTGCGAAGCCGTCCGCGACGTCAAGTGCGGCCGCGATGTCCTCCATGACCGATGGAATGAGATCCCCGGAATTCGTCGACAGGGCCTCGGCGCTCTGCACCGGATACGTCGAGTGCCCGGTGAAGTGCAGCCATTCGATCGGCGAGGAGGAGAGCGCGGAGCGCAGGGCGACGATCGCGTCAGCGCCACCGGTGCAGAAATCCGCCGCCATGACGGTGCCGGACGCGAGCATCTGCGCCGCGGCCCTGTCGGCGCATTCGGGGAACGAAGTCCGTCCTGTTCTTCCTGACCCACTGGTACCGTCGCGCCGCGTCGGCGACCATATCGGTGAGATTGGAATAGATGAATCCGCCCGCGAACGTGAGCTTCGCGCCCGGGGCCAGGTAGGCAGACGCGTCCTCCAATCTGCGCTGCTCGCAGAGAAGCAGGTAGTCGTTCACCCACGCGATGCCGTTCTCGCGTTCTTCTTCGGTGACTCCACCAGGGCCCTTGACCATCAGAATCGCACCTCGTTCATTTCTTGGTTTGTTGTTGGATCCGTGTACCGCTACAAGGTGGCTCACGGCATGAACACCTCTTGAAGATGGCGCACGACGCTGGGGGCGAGGCGCCGTCGCTCGTAGGAGTTCGCGCCAACATCCCACACCTTCGCAGCCCGGGCGCGCGCCAACGCGTCGGCCATGACGACCGTGAGCCCGTTCGAGTCGATGACCGGCAGGCCTCCGGTCTCACGAACACCAGCTGCCCAGAGCAGCTCGTTTTCCAGACCCTCCCCGCACACGACGACGTCCGCTCCACGGGCCTTCAGCTTCTCGGCCGCACGGTCCATGAGGCTGACCAGCTCACGTACATCTCCGCTGTTCGCCAACGCATCGCCGATCACCTCCTTGGCGCCCGGCATGTACTCGAATCCCACGCATGAGGAGGACACACCCTGCGTGCGCATGTTCGCGGAGATAGGGGCCTCGAGCGCCGGAATGAAGCCGACGATGCCGAACTGGATGCGCTGGGATGCCAGCAATGAGAATGTCTGTCGACCGTATCCGATCACGGGAATCGAGGTGAGCGACAGCGCATGGCTGAGGCCCGGGTCCTGACTGGCCCCGATGACATAGGCATCGTATCCTGCGCGTTCCGCTCCCACGCTCTGCCGCGCGAATTCCCAGCCGAAGAACGTTTCGGCCTGGCCGAACTCTACGTAGTTCGCCGGTAGCGCATCCGCAAACGCGCGGCCCGGCAATCCTTGTTGGCGCACGATTGTGTCTTCAGGCAGCAAGGCCTTGAAGTGCGCGTCGTACGCCGCATCCAACCAGGGGAATCTTCCCAGAATCGTGTGCTTTTGAAACCAAATCTTCGGCATCCGTCATTCCCTCGATCGCGCGGTTCTCCCATACGTCTTAACCCATCCAGAGGCCGCCGTTGATGTCGAGCACCGCCCCGGTGATGGATCGAGCGGCGTCGGAATACAGGAAGCTGATGACCCCTGCCACCTCAGCGGGGTCAATGGTCCTGCCCAACGGTATTTGCGCGACGAGACCTTCACGTTGCCGAGCCGACAATCGGTGATACATGGCGGTCTCGACCGGGCCGGGGGCAATGGCGTTGGCCCTGATCCCATCCGGCGCGAGCGTGCGCGCGAAATGACGGGCCAGGCCGATGATTCCGGCCTTGGCGGTCGCGTAGGCCGGGCCGGACAGGGTGTTACCGCCGTTGCGACCGTTCACGGAACTCATCAGAACGATGTTCCGGTCGCCGGTTGCGGCACGCAGCCTGGAAAGCCCTTCGCGCACAACGACATACGCGGTGTCGAGGTTCGAGCGGATGACGGAACGCCAGCCATCGACGTCGGTCTCATCCACGCCTCCGGCACCGGCAGCGCCTGCCAGCGCGACAATGCCGCGGAGCGTCGATGGGGCCGACGCGTCGAGGAAGGCACGCACCGAAGCCGGATCGGCCGCATCGACGCCGTCGGCGATGTCGAGCACTAAGGGCTGGAAGCCTGCCGCGCGTAGCGCCACTGCGGTAGCTTGACCGATACCGCCAGCACCGCCGGTGATGAGAATCGTGCCGTTCCCGCTGTCGCGCCCCATCGGTCACACGGCCAGGTATTTCCGCGCGAGTTCGGGGTCGGTCACGAATTCATCCCGCGTGCCCGCGAAGACGATGCGGCCTCGATCGATGATGACGACGTGCGCGCAGATACCGAGTGCGAACGCGGAGTTCTGTTCCGACAGAAGGATCGTCATCGACAACTTCTCGGCGAGGCGCAGTATCCCGGCCCGTAGGTCGTCTAGCACGACGGGCGCCAGACCTGTTGACGGTTCGTCCATCAGAAGCAGGCTCGGTCGACCCATCAGGGCACGCCCGATGGCCACCATCTGCTGCTCACCGCCGGACAGCCGTGTCCCGCCACGGTCCAACAGGGGGCGGATGTTCGGCAGGAGTTCGACAACGTCGTCGATCGTCATCGGTTCGCGCTTCCCGCGCAACGCAGCGTGCCTGCCCAGACGCAGGTTCCCGCGGACCGACAGGTTTCCCAGGATGCGGCGATCCTCCGGCACGAGAACCACGCCGTGGCCGGCGAGTTTGTGCGCCGGCAGGCCATAGATCGGTCGACCGTTCAACCGGATGTCGCCGATCTTGCGGACGTCCGCGGCGCCTGCGATGGACTTGAGCAGCGTCGTCTTGCCTGCGCCGTTGCGTCCGAGCAATGCCGTTACCGCTCCTCCCACCGGCTCGATCGCGACGTCGAACAGCACCTGGGCCCGCCCGTAATAGGCGTTGAGCCCGCTGACTGTGAGAGGGTTCTGGGTACGAGCCGGATCCGGCTGCATCGCCTCCGCCATCTAGCCCTCCTCACCGAGGTACGCGGCGATGACGCGGGAGTCGGCCCGAACGGTCTGCGGGTCGCCCGTACACAGGACCGTCCCCTGATGCAGCACCGTGACCTCGTCAGCCAGCGCGAAGACGACCCGCATGTCGTGCTCGCTGATCAGGACCGTGGTGTGATGGTCCGGGTACAGGCGGCCGACGAGTGCGACGGTCTGGTCAGTCTCCTCCTGCGACATACCGGCGGTCGGCTCATCGAGCAGCAGGAGTCGCGGCTGCGAGGCCAAGGCCATCGCGATCTCCAGGCGCTTCCGATCCCCTTGAGCCAGGATCCCGGCCGGCGTCGCCCGAATCCGGCCGAGGCCGACCGCGTCGATCAAATCGGCAGCCGCTCCGGTAACCTGTCTGCTGTACCGCGGACGCCACACCACGGCCGATTCCCGACGCGCCGCGGCGACGGCGACGAGGACGTTGTCGTGCACCGTCATGGTCGGGAAGACCCGCGCCACTTGGAATCCGCGGGCGAGGCCGGCCCGCACCAACTGTGCGGGCCGCCGATGCGCACCAGAGCCGAGAACTTCGATGGATCCGCGACTGACCCGGTGTTCGCCCGAAATCACACCGAAGAGCGTGCTCTTGCCGGCACCGTTCGGCCCGATCAAGGCATGAACCCGACCTTCGGTGACCGTCATCGTCACGCCCTGGAGTGCCCAGTTCCCGCTGTATTCCTTCCACACCTCCACGAGTTCGGCGAGGACCGATCCGGACGCGCTCATTCCGCTGCCCTCCGCTGCCATCGCGGCGAAGCATGGGCAAGCACCCCATCGACAAAGGTCGCGGCAACGTCACCCGACTCGGCGGCTGTGACGAGCGCGACGACCGGGTCGAGAAAGTGCCGAAGCCGCGGCGACGACATGTCCAGCAGGAAGAAGGTTGCTGGACGCCCGACACCGATGTGCCCGTGCGTGGACGAGATGCCAAGGGCCTGTGCGGCAGCGGTCGTCGTCGTCGCGAGCATCTCGGACGCAGTGGGTCGTCGCGCGTTCCGGGCTTCGGCGCGCAGCGCACGGCTGAAGAAAGTCATTTCCGCCAACATGTCTGGGGAAGAGACCATCGCGTTGTCGGTGCCCAGAGCGACGGTCACACCACAATCCAGGGCAGTCAGCATTGGCGGAATACCGTTGCCGAGCGACGCTTGAGTGCGCGGGCACATGACGACCGGGATGTCATCGTCGGCTAGGACCCGGAATTCGGCGGGCGTGGCAGCCGTCATGTGCACGATGAAGTCCGGCTTCACGTACCTCGCGATCCGCTGGACATCGCCGGCACCAGTCCGCGACATCGATAACGTGCGGTATTTCGGAGTCTCTCCGGCATGTGTCGCAAGCCGACCGGATCTCGCGCGGACGCGTTCCGCGATCTGCGCCAGACCGCGATCGGTCGTGTCGTTCGCCCACAACGGCGAGAACCCTTCAGCCACATCGAGAACCGCATCGATCTCGCGCAGCTGCTCTGCAGTGATGCCGTCGGTGTTCTGCAGCAAGGCCGATTGTGAGTGCAGAGGAAAGCTGTTGAAGCGCCCGAAAACGATGGCGTGCAAAGGCAACCCGTCCAGCGCTTCACGGATCTGCCCGACGCCCTCGACGCCGCCCTCACGGAAATCGGCGAACGCCACGGTGCCGGCTGCGAGCATCGACTTCGCGGCATCGCGCATGCCTGCGACGACGGCTTCACGACCCACTTCAGCCATCCAAACATGTCGCAGTCCATCGGGTGGCCACAGCAGCGCATCGGGATCGATGCCATTGCCTCGACCGGCGAGAGCCGCATCACCGAGGTGGGTGTGCGCGTTGATCAGCCCTGGTACAGCGACCAGACCGGTTGCGTCGTCACCGATGTCGCGGGCGGCACCGGCTTCGACCTCGGTAACGAGGCCGTCTTCGATGACGATGTCCACGCCCGGGCGAAATTCCAGGCCCGGGCCGAAGATGCACCCGACATTCCTCAGCGCTCGACGGTTCACCGTGTCACCTGACTTCAACCGACGAACGATGTCGGTGCGTCGCGCCGGTCATCAGCCCGCTGTACTCGTGCGATGGCGCTCTGCCCAGCTCGGCGCCGAACCGGACTCCGCGAGGTCATTGAATACGTACTGCTCTGCGATGAGGCCATCGCGGAAGACGAACATGTCGGAGTACCGCACGTTCTTGAATTCGGTGCCGTCGAGCGCGATGCCGTCCAAGGTCCCCGTCGATATCACGACATCGCTGCCATCGGAGACCCGCTTTCCGAGGATATACGTCGTCCGGTGCTTCCGCACTTCGCGATAGCGCTCGGCGGCGTCGGCGACCATATCGCGCAGGTTTGTGAAGCGAACGGGCCCGGGGAATGTCAATACCGCGTCGGCGGCGAGGAACTGTGCCGCTTCATCCAGGCGGCGCTCTTCGCACAGCACCAGATAGCGGTCGGCTTTCGCCGCGAGATCATCACCGAACTCATTCATAGCCATTACGCCCTTTCGAAGTGTGCAACATAATTCGGGAGCAATTTCAACCGGATCCGGGTGTCCGCGAGGGTCCCACTAAGAACCTGCGGTCACCCCCAAGCCTTTCTGCGACAATCGCCCGAACCACGATCCGAATAGCCCGACGAGCCCTCTGGGAGCGAACAGAAGGACTCCGATGAGGACAAGGCCGAGGATGACGAGGTCCCAGCCGGGGTGTCCGGACAACTGGTTGAGCA
>JAFIHI010000201.1 GCA_017848755.1 Nakamurella sp.
GACCAGCACTGGGAAGGTGCTCATTGCGCGCCTCCGGCCACGGCCGTGCCGTTCAGCGCGCGGTCGGCCGCACGGTCGGCGAGCGTGGCGGTGGGCGCCACGCCCTCGACGAAGCGTCGGTAGAACAGCGGGCCCGCGATCGACCGAATGATCCCGTCGGCACCGTCGACCGGAACCCCCTCACCCCGGCGACGGGCGCGCTCGACGACAGTACGGACGACCGCGTGCCGTGCGCGCGTCGCCTCGTGCCGGACGTCGTCAAGCGCGGGATCGCCGTCGCCGAACGCGATCGCGGCGAGCAGCGCCGCGGACCGCGCGTCGGACAGCCCGGCGGCGAGACCGCGGGCGAGAGCGCGGACGTCGCCGGCCAGGGTTCCGGTGTCAGGCACCGGCTGCTCGGGGAGGGCCGTGCCGAGCACGTCGGTGAGCAGTTCCTCGCGCGAGGCCCAGTGCCGGTAGATCGTCGTCTTGGCCACCCCCGACCGCGCCGACACCGCATCGATCGTGACCGCGCCCAAGCCGCCGGCCACGATCAGGTCCAGGACCGCCGTTGTCACCACAGTCCTCGAACGCTGCACCCTTAGGTCGCCACTCATGTCACCCCTTCCTCGGAACGCTACGATACCGTATCGTAGCATAAGTCGAGGAAGGCGTGTGAACGGACAGGTCGTTGGCACCGGTGCCACGGGGCAGATCGGCCGTCCTGTTCGATCCGGCCGAGCCGGGGTCATGGCAGGGCGAGCTACAAGGTGCCGACGCCGTGGTGGCTCTCGGGGGTGTGCCGTTCTTCCGGAAGTGGCGCTCGTGGGAGGAGTTCGAGCCCGCGATCCACAACCGGCGCGTGGTGGGGGGCCTGAACGCCAGCGCCCCCAACCCCGTCCGCTACACCGAGTACGCTCACGCCCTCGGCGACACCGTGGGTCGTCGCGTGCCGCTGCGCCTGCCCAGGGCCGTCATGCGGTGGGCGCTGGGCGACGTCGCCGACGCCGTTCTGCACAATCGCCGCATGGTTCCCGACAAGGCACTACAACTCGGTCACCGCTTCCAGGATCCCGAACTGGGTCACGCGCTCAAGGACCTGCTCGGCACCGACTGAACCAGGGATGGAACTGAACCAAGGATGGACTGGCTTGCGGAGGGCCTCATGCACAGCCGGCTGTTCGGACGGCGCTCGACCTGGGCAGTGCGATGCGCGGCGGGTTCCATCGACGGCAGGGACCGTTCCCGACGCGACATCCACCGCCGCTTCCCATACTCCAAGTCGCCGAAACCGGGCTGATCGATCGTCACGCCCAACTATCTCGCGACCCCCAGCGAGGCCCCTCGCGACGCCTCAGACTACCGAGGAAATCCGCGGCTCCCTAGCGCTCCGTCGGCATTTCGACGCTATCCGGCCTCGCTCGCTAGCGCTCCCCCAGTATTCCGGCGCTATCCGGTCTCGCTCGCTAGCGCTCCCTCGACCTTCTAGCTCAGCCTTCGAGCTCAGCCTTCCAGCTGCTTCGCCTTGGCGAGGACGTCATCGATGCCGCCCACGTTCAGGAAGGCCTGCTCCGGGACGTGGTCGTACTCGCCCTTGGCGATCGCGTCGAACGCCTCGATGGTGTGCTCCATCTCGACGTACGACCCGTCCTGACCGGTGAACTGCTTGGCCACGAAGAAGTTCTGCCCCAGGAACCGCTCCATGCGGCGGGCGCGACCGACGAGGAGCTTGTCCTCCTCGGAGAGTTCGTCCATGCCCAGGATGGCGATGATGTCCTGCAGCTCCTTGTACTTCTGCAGGATCCGGATCACCTCCTGCGCTACGGAGTAGTGCTTCTCGCCGACGTACTGCGGGTCGAGGATCCGCGAGGTGGACGACAGCGGGTTCACCGCCGGGTAGATGCCCTTCTCGGTGATCGCCCGGTCCAGCTCGGTGGTCGCGTCCAGGTGCGCGAACGTCGTGGCCGGCGCCGGGTCGGTGTAGTCGTCCGCCGGTACGTAGATCGCCTGCAGCGAGGTGATCGAGCGGCCGCGCGTGGAGGTGATGCGCTCCTGCAGCTCGCCCATCTCGTCGGCCAGCGTCGGCTGGTATCCCACCGCGGACGGCATCCGGCCGAGCAGGGTGGAGACCTCGGAGCCGGCCTGGGTGAACCGGAAGATGTTGTCGATGAACAGCAGCACGTCCTGCTGCTGCACGTCGCGGAAGTACTCGGCCATGGTCAGCGCCGACAGGGCGACGCGCATACGCGTCCCCGGCGGCTCGTCCATCTGGCCGAAGACGAGCGCGGTGTCGGCGATGACGCCGGACTCCGTCATCTCGACGAAGAGATCATTGCCCTCGCGGGTCCGCTCCCCCACCCCGGCGAAGACGGACGTACCGCCGAAGTTCTTGGCGACGCGGGTGATCATCTCCTGGATGAGCACCGTCTTGCCGACGCCGGCGCCGCCGAACAGGCCGATCTTGCCGCCCTGCACGTACGGCGTGAGCAGGTCGATGACCTTGATCCCGGTGACGAGCTGCTCGGTCTTGCCCTCGAGCTGGTCGAAGGCGGGTGCCTTGCGGTGGATCGGCCAGTGTTCGGCGTCGCTCGCCGCACCCGGCTGGTCCAGACAGTCGCCGAGCGCGTTGAACACGTGCCCTTTGACGGCGTCGCCGACCGGCACGGAGATCGCCGCACCGCTGTCGGTCACCACCGCGCTGCGGACCAGTCCGTCCGTCGGCTGCATGGAGATGGCGCGCACCACGTCGTCACCGAGATGCAACGCGACCTCGAGGGTCAAGGTGCGCGTGACGCCGCCCAGGTCGACGTCGACGTGCAACGCGTTGAACAATTCCGGCACGCTGCCGCGCGGGAACTCCACATCGACGACGGGGCCGATGATCCGCACGACACGGCCGGTCGCCTTCTTCGTCGGTTGTTGGGTTGCGGTGGTCATGTGGCTAGTCCTCTTCGCTTGACGAGGCGGCGAGTGCCTCGACACCGCCGACGATCTCAGACAGTTCCTGAGTGATCTGCGCCTGCCGCGCCTGGTTGGCAAGCAGTGTGTACTTACGGATGATGTCCGCGGCATTGTCCGACGCGTTCTTGCACGCGGCGCGCCGCGCCGCGGACTCGCTCGCGGCGGAGTCCAACAGCGCCGCGTAGATGCGTGTCGTGACGTACTTCGGCAGCAGCGCGTCCATCAGCGAATCCACGCCGGGCTCGAACTCATACGACGGCAATGGACCGCCGGGGGCATCGGTGCCGACGTACTCGACCTCCATCGGCGCGACGCGCCTGGCGCGTGGCACCTGCGAGATCATCGACACGAAATGCGTTGATACGACGTGGATCCCGTCGATGCCGGCGGCCTTCGTGCCGTCCGGCAGCTCGACCTCTCCGTCCGATCCCGCCAGGAACGCCGGCAGCAGCACCTGCACCGCCGCCTCGGCGTCCCCGTAGGAGGGCTTCTCCGAGAACCCGGTCCACGACGCCGTCACCGGACGCTGCCGGAACGTGTAGTAGGCGAGACCCTTCCGGCCGATGATGTACATGACGGGCTCGCGACCGCGCTCACGGATCAGCGCCGCGAGTTCCTCGGCCGCCTTGATCGCGTTCGCGTTGAACCCGCCGCACAGGCCGCGATCCGACGTCATCAGCAGGATCCCGATCCTGCGCGCGTTGTCGCGTTCGGCCAGCAGCGGGTGGTCCAGCGTCGAGGCCGTCGCCAAGGCGGTGAGCACCTGGGTGATCTGCGCCGAGTACGGCGCGGACGCGGCGACCCGCGCCTGCGACTTCGCGATGCGCGATGTGGCGATCAGCTCCTGCGCCTTGACGAGCTTCTGCGTCGACTGAGTCGCGCGAATCTTCTGCCGAAGCACCCGAACCTGTGCCATTACCGCTCACCTCCCCGATGGTCCCGCGTGCCGACAGGCCCCGCGCTCGAACGCACTCGTACTCTCACGTTGTCCGCCTTGATCCGTGGCCTGACCCGCGTCACTTCTTGACCGGAGCGGCCCGCCGGACCTGCACCTTTTCCTGATCAACCGCGGACTCGTCCATCGGCTTCGCCGGCGTCTCGCGCCCGAGGAGGACGCCCTCCGACGTGGTGAAACCCTGCGCGACCGTGTTGAACGCCGCGAGCAGCGCCTCTTCGATGGCGTCGGACAGCACCTTCTCCGCCCGGATCTTCTCCAGCGGCCCGTCCTGGACGTGCCGCAGGTACTGCAGGAAGTCGGCCTCGAAGCGGCGGATGTCCTGCACCGGCACGCGGTCGAGATGCCCGCGGGTACCGGCCCACAACGACGCGACCTGCTCCTCGACCGGGTACGGCGAGTACTGCCCCTGCTTCAGCAGCTCCACGAGCCGCGAACCGCGATCCAGCGACCGGCGCGACGCCGCATCGAGGTCGGAGCCGAACGCGGCGAACGCCTCGAGCTCGCGATACGCGGACAGGTCCAGACGCAGCGTGCCGGACACCGCCCGCATGGCCTTGACCTGCGCGGCGCCGCCGACGCGCGACACCGAGATGCCGACGTTGATGGCGGGGCGCACACCGGAGTTGAACAGATCGGACTGCAGGTACACCTGGCCGTCGGTGATCGAGATGACGTTGGTCGGGATGAACGCCGACACGTCACCTGCCTTGGTCTCGATGATGGGCAGGCCCGTCATCGATCCGGCGCCGAGGTCGTCCGACAGCTTCGCGCAGCGTTCGAGCAGGCGGGAATGCAAGTAGAACACGTCGCCGGGGTAGGCCTCGGCCTGCTTGGACAGATCGTCGAAGATGATCAGGACGTGCTTACCGGCGTACATCCAGTGCTGGCCGATGGCCGAGCCGGTGTACGGCGCCAACCACTTGAAGCCCGCGGAGTCGGACGCGGGCGCGGCGACGATCGTCGTGTACTCGAGCGCTCCGGAATCTTCCAGCGCCTGGCGGACGCCCGCGATCGTCGAGCCCTTCTGCCCGACGGCGACGTAGATGCACCGGACCTGCTGGGTCGGATCCCCAGAGTCCCAGTTCGACTTCTGATTGATGATGGTGTCCACGCACAGCGCCGTCTTGCCGGTCTTGCGGTCGCCGATGATCAGCTGCCGCTGTCCGCGTCCGATCGGCGTCATCGCATCGACGGCCTTGACGCCGGTCTGCAGCGGCTCGCGCACGGACTGGCGCTGCACCACCGACGGCGCCTGGAGTTCGAGCGCCCGGTGCGTCTCGGCGGCAATGTCGCCCAGGCCGTCGATCGGCTGGCCGAGCGGGTTGACGACCCGGCCGAGGAACGCATCGCCCACCGGCACGGACAGCACCTCGCCGGTCCGGCTGACCTGCTGCCCCTCCTCGAGTGTCTCCGCGTCGCCGAGGATGACGACGCCGATCGATCGCACGTCGAGGTTCAGCGCCACCCCCTGCACACCGCCCGGGAAGGAAAGCAGTTCGTTCGCCATCGTCGAGGGCAGACCCTCCACGGTCGCGATCCCATCACCCGTGGACGAGATGATTCCGACTTCCTCACGGCTCACGGAGGGCGCGTAGTCGGCGACGTAGCTCTCGATCGCTGAGCGGATCTCGTCGGGAGAGATCGTCAACTCGGTCATCGTTCTTCGTTCCTCATCAGTTGGTGGTGCCAGTAGTTAAGAGGGGTCATCGGGTCAACCGGGCGCGGACCGCGTCGAGGCGACCCGACACGCTGCCGTCGATCACCTCGTCACCGACGCGCACCTTGAGGCCGCCGCGCAGCGCGGGATCGACGAGGACGTGCACGGCGATCTCACGGGAGTAAATCCGCGTCAGTGCCACGCGCAGTCGCTGCGTCTCCGCCGCCGACAGCGCGACCGCGGAGGTGACGATCGCCACCAGCTTGTCGCGGCGCTCGGCGGCCTGTTCGACAAGCTCCGCGACTCCGTGCCCGAAGGTGCGCCCGCCCAGGTCCCGCGCCAGCGATGTGAGCAGTTCCACGGTCAGCGGGTGCGCCTTACCGGCGAGCAGCCGGCTCACCAGGTCGGCACGCGCTGTCGCGGAGACCGCCGGATCATCGAGTATGACGGAGATCTCGGGGTGGGCGTCGACGATCCGTCCGAAGCGGAAGAGCTCGTCCTCGACGTCATCGAGTTCGCCGGCGCGCTCGGCCTCGAGGAACAAGGCGGTTCGCGAAAGCCTTCGCAGTCCGTCGACCAGATCGGTTCCGGTCGACCACTGGTTCTTCGCCACGGATGCGAGCAGCGTCAACGACGTGGCCCCGATCTTTCCGTCGAACAACCGGCGCACCAGGTTCGCCTTCGCCTCCCCACTGACGGTGGTTTCGGTGAGCATCCGCCGCAGATGCGGCTGGCCCGCCAGAACGGCTGCGGCACCGGCGAAATCGCCGGCCACGGCCGCAAGCGCCGCCTCGTCCAGCGTCGCGGCGGTCGTCAGCAGGGTGCCGGTGGACGCCGTGAGCGCGTGCTGAGATGCCAGGCCCGCCATCAGCTCTCCAGCTCGGCCAGGAACCGGTCGACGGTGCGCCGCTGGCGCACCTCGTCCTCCAGCGACTCGCCCACGATCTTGCCGGCGAGTTCGACCGCGGTCCGGCCGAGGTCGCCGCGCAGCTCGGCGACGATCTGCGCCCGCTGCGCGTCGAGCTGTGCCTGCCCGGCGGCGGCGATGCGTTCGGTCTCCGCGCGGGCCTTGGCCACCAGGTCGTCATGGATCGACTGTGCCTGCACACGCGCCTCTTCGCGGATCTTGGCGGCCTCTTCCCGCGCGCCGGCGAGCTGCTGGTTGTACCGCTCCAGCGCGGCGGCGGCCTCGGCCTGTGCCTGTTCGGCCTTGGCGATGCCACCCTCAATCGCCTCGGTCCGGGCGGCATAGGCCTTCTCGAACATCGGCCACGCGAACTTCTGCAGAACGAACACCAGGATCGCGAAGCACACGATCCCGATGACCAGCTCACCCCAGGGCAGACCCAGGACGGCCGGACCGGTGGCTTCGAGTACATGCGGCATTAGCCATCAACCCTTTTCCCGTTGCGATTCACCAGCGGACCGGCGCCGCTCAGGAGTGTGTCGCGTAGATGAAGGGCACCACGAAGCCGAGCAGCGCGAGCGCCTCGGACACCGCGAACCCGAGGAACGCGTACGTCCGCGTCAGACCGGCCGACTCGGGCTGACGAGCCGTCGCCTGGATGTAGGCGGCCCACACGATGCCCACACCGATACCCGGGCCGATGGCGGCCAGACCGTATCCGATGGCACCGAGGTTGCCGATGATGCTGATGTCCACGCCTTGGGCTGCGGCGAGAGCCTGGATGGCCATGTGGTGCTTCTCCCTTTCGGTGGTTCCGGAACTCCGCGAGTGCGGGCCGGGTCGTCATGCGTGCGGAATCTGTCGTGCGTTATCGGTGGGTCCGTACCCGAGTCGTCGGGCGGTGACCGGCCGCTGCGTAGACCCTGCGCCGCGCCGGTGGCTGATCAGTGCGAGTCTGCCATCGCGGCTTCGAGGTAGATGGCGGTGAGCAGCACGAACACGTAGGCCTGCAGCGAGCAGATCAGCAGCTCGAAGAACCACAGGCCGGCGCTGGCCAGCGCCGGAAGCACCGCCATCGCGTAGTTGATGCCGCCCGATTCCAGCAGGTAGACCGTTCCGGCGCCGGCGACGACGACCAGCATGTGGCCCGCGAACATGTTCGCGAAGAGCCGGACCGCCAGCGTAAACGGCTGCAGCCGGGTCGTGGAGAGGAGCTCCATCGGGACCAGCAGGATGTGCATCGGCCACGGGATCCCGGGGATCACGCAGGTCGCCTTGAGATAGCCGAGCAGCCCGTGCTTCTTGATTCCGACGAAGTTGTACAGGACCCAGACCATCGCGGCGAGCGCGGCCGGGAAGACGAAGTGCGAGGTGACCGGGACGGCAGCCACCGGAATGATCTCGTAGATGTTCATCACCAGGATGAACACGAACATCGTGGCGAGGAACGGGGCCCAGCCCCGGCCCACCCGGCCCATCACCTCGATGGCGATGCCGTTACGCACAAAGCCGTAGATACCCTCGGCGAAGAACTGCACCTTGC
>JAFIHI010000202.1 GCA_017848755.1 Nakamurella sp.
ACCGCCGCGCACCGCGACGGCGCCGGTCCGAGCCCGGACCGTGTTCGCGGTGTAGACGGGGCCGCCGGTGAAGGCGAGATCGGCGTAGTCGGTCACGGAGAGGGTCCTTCCGGTCGGGGTTCGGGGCGGGATCAGGATTCAGGTTCACGGCTCAGTGTTCACGACTCAGTGGGCATCATCGTCGATGCGGCGGCACGGCCCGGAACAACGTCATATTCGTCATTCTCGGTGACAGATCCATTGCGCAGGCTGGGTTGTCGGGACGATCGTCAGCCGCCGGCCATGGTGCTGGCGATCTCGGCGGAGGAATCCCCGGCGCGTTTGAGCACGATCCCCACGACGGCGAGCGCGCCGAGCGTGATGACGAGCATGATGCTGGACACGGCGGCGACCTCCGGCCTGAGCCCGGTGTGTACGGCGGAGAGCACGTACACCGGCCACGGGGTCGCCCCGGACACCTGCACGAACGAGGCGACGATCGTGTCGTCCAGGCTGAAGGTGAACGAGAGCAGAAGGCCCGCAAGGATTGCCGGCATCGTGAGCGGCAGGGTGACCTTCCGGAAGGTGCGCATCGGCGGCGCGTACAGGTCGGCCGACGCCTCCTCTAAATTCTCCGGCATGCCCAGCAAGCGCGCCCGCACAAGGTAGGTGACGACGGCGATGGAGAAGACCGAGTTGCCGATCACCAAGCGCACGATGCCATTGTTGAAGATGCCCAGGCCCAGGTCCTGTCCCAAGAAAACCAGCCACGGCAGAAGTGCTACGGCGTCGACGATCTCGGGCGTCATGGCAACGAGCAGCAGCAGGCCCATGAACCAGTAGGTCCACTTTCCCGGCCGGCGGGCGAGCGCGATCCCGGCGAAGGTGCCGAGCAGCGCGGCGAAGATCGCGGCGACCACGCCGACCTTGAGCGACACCAGAACCGCGTCCCGCACCACGGGTTTCGTGAACAACGCGCCGAAGCTGTCGAAGCCGAAGCCGGTGAACGCGGCGAGCAGGCGACCGGTGTTGAACGAGTAGGCGACGATCACCACGATCGGCGTGAACAAGAACGCGAAGATGAGGATCGCCCAGATCTTGAGGGTGCGGTCGAGCAGCGTGCGACGCGGCCGGTGCTCCGGCGGCGCACTGTCGGTGGCGCTGCCGGTGGCGCTGCCGGTCGCCGTGCCGAGCTGCGCGGCGGATGGCGCATCGGGCGCCGCGAACGCGCCCTCCCCCGGACCGACCAGAGCGGCCGTCATACCGAAACCTCCTGCAGCCGAACGCGATTGCGCCGCCGGATCGGCATGGTCCCGAGGACGATCAGGCCGCCCATCACCGCGATCGAACCCACGGTGATGAGGATGAGCATGATCGCCATGGCCGATCCGAGCGCCCAGTTCTGCGCGGTCTGGAACTGGGAGGCGAGCATCTGCCCGACCATGTTGCCCTTGGCGCCGCCGAGCACGGTCGCGGTGATGTAGTCGCCCATCAGCGGGATATAGACGAGCAGCACGCCGACGATGATGCCGGGCCGGGCGAGCGGGAAGGTGACCCGGGTGAACGTCCGAAGCGGTGACGCGCCAAGGTCTTTCGACGCCTCACGCAGCACCACGCCGACGCGGTCGAACGCGACGTACAGCGGCAGGATCATCAGCGGCAGGTAGTTGTAGACGACGCCGAGCAGCACGGCCGGCCGGGTGTAGAGGATGCTCACCGGATTGAAGCCGAGCGCCTGGAAGGCCTGCGACACCCAGCCCTCCGGGGAGAGCACGATCATCCAGCCGATGGTGCGGATGAGGAAGTTCGTCCAGAACGGCACCAGCACCAGGGCAATGAGCAGGCCCTTGAGGTGGGCGGGCGCCTTGAGGGCCATCCAGTAGGCGACCGGCGCGCCGATCAGGAAACACAGCAGGGTGCCGGCGACACCGATCTGCAACGTGTTGAGGAAGGTCTTGAAGAACGTCGGGGTGAGCACCTCGATGTACCGGTCGAAGGAGAGGACGTCGTTGGCGTGCGAGCCGAAAAGCCCTGGCTTGTAACCGAAGCTGTACCAGAACACCACGGCGACCGGGACGATGAAGAACGCGATCAGCCACAGCCACGCGGGCAGGGCGAGCGCGTACTTCGGCAGGCGCCGCCTAGGCACTCGCGGCGGCCTTCATCTTGTTGTAGATGTCCACGGTGCGCTCGGTCGCCGAGTTGACCGTCCCCTCGTGCATCGTGGCGAGCTGCTCGGGGGTGAAGAAGACCAGGTCGAGCATCTCGAAGTTCTCCGCCTTAGCCTTCTCCTCAATGTCCTTGGCCCCGGTGTGGTAGCCGATGTAATCGACGTTCTTGAGCTGATTTTCCGGCGTGAGCACGAAGTTGATGAACGCGTGGGCGGCGTTCGGATGGGGCGCCGTCGACGAGATCGCCCAGTTGTCCATCCACAGTTCGGTGGCCGGGGCGCCCAGCACCCACTGCCACTTGTCCGCCTTCTTCGATTCGATGATCCCCTGCCGGGCGTCACCGTTCCACACCTGGATCAGCGCGTGCGTACCTTGCGGAATGGCACCGGTTCCCGGGTTGGAATCGAAAGCGGCGATATGCGGGGCGAGCGTTCCGGTCAGGAACTTCTCGACAGCGTCGAGATGGGCGGGATCGGTGGTGTTCCAGTCGATCCCGTTGGCCCAGAAGTACATTCCGGTGATCTCCTTGGGGTCGTCCAGCACGCTGGTCTTGTGGCTGGCCTCCTTCTGGGCGCAGTCGAGGAAGTCGCTCCAGGTCTTGAGTTCTCGCGTGATTACGGTCTTGTCGTAGACGAAACCGGTGGTGCCCCAGGCCTTGCAGATCGAGTAGTCGCCCTTCGGGTCCCACGCCTTGTTCAGGAAGGCCGGATCCATGTACTTGATGTTCGGGATCAGCTCCTTGTTCAGCTTCATCAGGAGCTTGTTCTCGACCATCTGCGGGATGTAGGCGCCGGTGGGTACGAGGATGTCGTAGCCGCCGGTGCCTTTGGCTGCAACGAGTTTCGAGATCAGCTCCTCGTTGGACCCGAACGAGTCGACCACCAGCTTGGGGCCGAGCTGCTTGGTGAAGTCGGCGAGCACCTCGGGCGCGTCGTAGTCGCCCCAGGAGTACATCGACAGGGTGTCTTCCAGCTTGCCGCCGGTCGCGGTGGCCCCGGTATCGGTGCCGCCGCCGGTGCCGCCGCTGCCGCCCTTTCCGCAAGCGGCCAGCAGAGCGCCGGCTCCGGCCAGGCCCGCCAGCGAGAAGAACCCGCGGCGGGACAGCGCGCGGCGGATGCCGGGGACGGCGGCCTGATCGGCCAGGATGCGTAGCGGTGCGGTGTCGTTCGTCTGGTTGCTCGCGTGGCTCACGATCTCGGTCCCTTTCGAAGCGATTGGAGTAACTAGGAATGTGTTGCGGCGGCCGGTGTTTCGGTCGCGGGTATGTCGGCGGTGGTCGCGTCGTGGTCGGCTTTTCCGGCTATGACGGCCGGTACGGTCTCTGCACTCGCCACGTTCTGCGCGGCCGGACCGTCGGCGGGGAAGACCTGGACCGACTCCGGCCGCCAGGAGCACCAGACGGACTGACCGGTCGACACGTCCGGCGCCTCCGGGGTCGGCCGCCGGGAGATCAGCGAGAGTTCCGGGGACAGCTCGATGAGGAACTGATGAGTCTCGCCCAGGTGCGATACCCCGATCACGCGGCCGCGGGCGGCATTGGCGTCGGTATCCGGCTGGTCGATGCCGATCTGCACGAACTCGGGGCGCACCATGGCTCGCGCGGCAGCGCCGGAGGAGACCCGGGTGATCGGATCGGCGGGGCGCAGCATGCCGTATCGGGTGTGCACGCCGCGCAGGTCCGCCGCCACCGTGCCGTCGAAGATGTTCTGCTGCCCGACGAACCCGGCGACGTAGGCGGAGACGGGTGCGCTGTAGATCGTCGACGAGTCGCCGAGTTGCTCGATCCGGCCCTCCCGCATCACGGCGATCCGGTCGCTCATGGACAACGCCTCGCCCTGGTCGTGCGTCACGAAGACGAACGTGATACCCAGATTGGCCTGCAGCAGCTTGAGTTCGAGCTGCATCTCCTCGCGGAGCTTGCGGTCGAGGGCCGCGAGCGGTTCGTCCAGCAGCAGCACGCTCGGCCGGTTGACGAGCGCCCGGGCCAGGGCGACCCGCTGCTGTTGCCCGCCGGAGAGTTGTGTCGGCTTGCGTTCTGAAAAGGTGCGCATGCGCACCATGTCGAGGGCCGCCGAGACACGGTCGCGGATGTCTGCCTTGGACGTGCGGCGTTGCTGCAGACCGTAGGCCACGTTCTCGGCGACCGACATGTGCGGGAACAGCGCATAGGCCTGGAACACCGTGTTGACATGGCGCTTGTAGGGCGGTAAGGCGACCACGGACTGGCCGGAGATGCGAATGTCCCCCGCGTCGGGATGTTCGAAGCCGCCGATCATCCGCAGCGTGGTGGTCTTCCCGCAGCCGGAGGGGCCGAGCAGGGACAGGAACTCGCCGGCGCGGATCTCGAGGGTGAGGTCGTCGACGGCGGCGAGGGCGCCGTACCGCTTGGTGACCCGGTCCAGGACCACCGATCCGATCTCGCGCGCCGCCGAGGCGGCATCCGGTCCAGTCATACGCGATCTCCTCGTCGTCGCTCCGGAATCCGCTTGCTCGACGGGCCATGGAATCGGCGCCCGGCTCGTGCGATGGTGTGTGAACCTAGCATCTGTTCCTGAGTGCGTCGACCGTTACGAGCTGCCACCGATGTGGTGCATGACGTGTTTGATGCGGGTGTAGTCCTCCAGTCCGTAGACGGAGAGGTCCTTGCCGTAGCCGGAATGCCCGAACCCGCCGTGCGGCATCTCGGAGACGAACGGGATGTGGGTGTTGACCCATACGCAGCCGAAGTTCAGTTCGCGCACCATCCGCATGGCGCGGCCGTGGTCACGGGTCCACACCGATGACGCCAAACCGTACTTGACGCCGTTGGCCCAGGCAAGGGCCTCGGCCTCCCCGTGGAACTTCTGCACGGTGATGACGGGACCGAAGATCTCCTCCTGGATGGCCTCGTCGTCCTGGCGAAGCCCGGAGACCACCGTGGGCTCGTAGAAGTAGCCCGGCGAATCGACTTGCGCCCCACCGGTTTCCACCGCGGCGTGGTCGGGCAGGCGCTGCACCATGCCGGATACCCGATCGAGCTGGTTCGCGTTGTTCAGCGGGCCGTAGGCCGCGGCCGTGTTCTCGGGTGGCCCGGTGATGGTGCTCTTCGCCTGTTCGGTGAGCGCGGCGACGAAGTCGTCATACACGCCGGGAGCGGCCAACACGCGGGTGGCCGCGGTGCAGTCCTGGCCGGCGTTGAAGTATCCGGCCGCGGCGATACCTCGGGCGGCCGCCTCGATGTCGGCGTCGTCGAACACGATCACCGGCGCCTTGCCACCGAGTTCCAGGTGCACCCGCTTGACGCCGTCGGACGCGGCCCGGGCCACCGCCATGCCGGCGCGCACGCTTCCGGTGATCGCCACCATGTCCGGACGCGGATGCGATACCAGCGCGGCCCCGGTGTCCCGGTCCCCGCAGATCACGTTGAGCACGCCCGGGGGCAGGAACTCCGCGGCGAGTTCCGCGAGCATCAGCGTCGAGACCGGCGTGGTGTCCGACGGTTTCAGCACGATCGTGTTCCCCGCCGCCAGCGCCGGCGCGATCTTCCAGATGGCCATCATGAGCGGGTAGTTCCACGGCGTCACCTGGGCGACGACGCCGACGGGCTCCCGCCGGACGTAGGACGTGTGGTCGGCCAGGTATTCGCCGGCCGCCCGGCCCTCCATCGTCCGCGCCGCTCCCGCGAAGAAACGGAGCTGATCGACGCACGGGGGCAATTCCTCGGAGAGCGTGAGAGCCGTTGGCTTGCCGGTGTTCTCGCACTCGGCGGCGGTGAACTCGGCGGCACGCTGCTCCAGCCGATCCGCCATGCGCAGCAGCGCGAGCTGCCGTTCGGCCGGCGTTGTGTGCTTCCACCCGTCGAAGGCGTCAGCGGCCGCTGTGATCGCCGCATCGACCTCCGCGGCGCCGGAAACCGGTGCGGTGGCATAGGTCTCGCCGGTCGACGGGTTGATGACATCGGAGACCGGCCCGTCCGCAGGCCGGAACGAGCCGTCGACGAAGTTGGTCAAAGCGCGTACGCCATCGGGCATCTGGGTAACCCTCCGTGTCCGGTGTCCGCCGGCGGCGGCCTGCTGCTAGTGGTAGTACTGGTCGGCGGTGGTGAGTGCTTCGTCGAGAATGGCCATGCCTTCTTCGATCTCGTCTGCGGTGATGACGCACGGCGGAGTGACGTGCAGCCGGTTCCCGGCAATGGTGGGCATCAGGCCGCGGTCGGTGCAGGCCTTCTTCAGCTCGGCCATGGGCTGGTTGTCGGCGCCGGACGCCTGGAACGGCACCAGCGGTTCGCGGCTGGCGCGGTTGCGGACGAGTTCCAGCGCCCAGAAGACGCCCAGGCCGCGCACGTCGCCGATGGACGGGTGGTTCGCAGCGAGTTTGGCCAGCGCCGGTGCGATCACGTCGGTGCCCATGGCGCGGGCGTGCTCGACGATGCCCTCTTCCTTGAAGATGTTGATCGAGGCGACGGCCGCGGCAGTAGCCAACGGGTGCCCGGAATAGGTCAGCCCGCCCGCGTAGTAGCGGTCGAGGAACGACTCGTAGATCTTCTCAGACATGATCACGCCGCCGAGCGGAACGTAGCCCGAGTTGACGCCCTTGGCGAAGGAGATCAGGTCCGGCACCACGTTCCAGTGGTCGACGGCGAACCATTCGCCACAGCGACCGAAGCCGGCCATCACCTCGTCGGCGATCATCATGATGCCGAACTCGTCGCAGAGGGCGCGCACCCCGGCGAGATAGCCGGGCGGCGGCACCAGGATGCCGTTGGTGCCCACGACCGTTTCGAAGATGATGGCGGCGATGGTGGCGGGGCCCTCCAGGGTGACGACCTCGCGCAGATGCTCCAGCGCCCGGGCGGTCTCCTCCTCCTCGGTGGTGGCATGGAAGGAGGAGCGGTAGGGGTACGGCCCGAAGAAATGCACGACGCCCGGCATACCTGGTTCGTTGCCCCAGCGGCGCGGCTCACCGGTCAACGCGATCGCCCCGGCCGTCGCCCCATGGTAGGAGCGGATCGCGGCGAGCACCTTGAACCGGCCGGTCGCCGCGCGGGCCATGCGGATGGCGTTTTCGTTCGCCTCGGCGCCGCCGTTGGTGAAGAACACGTGGTTCAGGTCGCCGGGGGCGAGCTCGGCGATCAGCCGGGCCGCCTCACTGCGGGCGTCGTTGGCGAACGACGGCTGGATCGTGCACAGCTTCGCCGCCTGCTCCTGGATCGCGGCCACCATTTTCGGGTGCTGGTAACCGATGTTCACGTTCACGAGCTGGCTGGAGAAGTCCAGATACGTCTTCCCGTCGAAGTCCGTAAAGTGCGAGCCCGACGCGGAGGCGACCGGCAGCGGATCAAGATTCCTTTGCGCGGACCAGGAATGGAAGACGTGCGCCCGGTCCAGTGCCTTCACGGTGGCGCCGTCGGTGGGAAGTCCTGCAAGTGGGCTCGGTAGTGCGCTCATCGGTGTTGCCTTCAGGGTGTGCGATTGGTTTTCGGGGATGACGAACCGTGCGGGCTCAGCGGTGCGCGTCTGCCGGGGCGTGGGGTCTATCGGGTGGTGGGGAAGCCGAGATCGATCTTCGACGTCGCTGGGTCCGGCCACCGCGAGGTGACCACCTTTCCGCGCGTGTAGAAAGCGACACCCTCCGGCCCGTACATGTGCGTGTCGCCGAACAGGGAGTTCTTCCAACCGCCGAACGAGTAGTAGGCGACCGGGGTCGGGATCGGCACGTTGATGCCGACCATGCCCACCTCCACGTCGAACTGGAACTGGCGGGCGGCGCCCCCGTCGCGCGTGAAGATCGCCGTGCCGTTGGCGAACGGGTTCGCGTTGATCAGCGCGATCGCCTCGTCATACGTCCCCACCCGGACCACGGCGAGAACCGGTCCGAAGATCGCGTCGGTGTAGACACTCAGCTCGGGCGTCACGCCGTCCAGCAGAGTCGGGCCGACGAAGAAACCACCGGACGGCGAGAACGCGCCGTGCACGGTCCCGTCCCGCCCGTCCACCACCACCTTGGCGCCGGACTCGACGCCGGCCGCGATGTAGCCGGCGACCTTGTCGCGATGCTGCGCGGTGATCAGCGGACCCATGTCCGTCCCCGGCTCCGCGCCGTCGCCCACCTTCAGCTTCGGGATGCGCTGCGCGATGGCATCGACCAGATCGTCCGCGATGTCGCCGACCGCGACCGCCACCGAGATCGCCATGCAGCGCTCGCCGGCCGCGCCGTAGGCGGCGGAGACCGCGGCGTCCGCGGCCAGGCCCAGATCCGCGTCCGGCAGCACCAGCATGTGGTTCTTCGCGCCGCCCAGCGCCTGGACCCGCTTGCCGTTCTTCGTCGCGGTCTCGTAGATCGACTTCGCGATCGGGGTCGAGCCGACGAAGCTGATCGCCTTGACGTCCGGATGCTCCAAAAGCCGGTCCACGGCGACCTTGTCGCCCTGCAGCACCGTGAACACACCATCCGGCAGGCCCGCCTTCTGCCACAGCTCCGCGAGGAACAGCGACGCCGACGGGTCCTTCTCACTCGGTTTGAGGATGAACGCGTTGCCGCAGGCGATCGCGTTGGCGCACATCCACAACGGCACCATCGCCGGGAAGTTGAACGGCGTGATCCCGGCGACCACGCCCAGCGGCTGCCGGATCGAGTACACGTCGACGCCGGTCGAGGCCTGCTCGGAGAACCCGCCCTTGAGCAGTTCCGGCACGCCGCACGCGTACTCGACGTTCTCCAGTCCGCGGCCGATCTCGGCCGCCGAATCGATAAGCACCTTGCCGTGCTCCGCGGTGATGATCTTCGCGAGCTCGTCCGTCGCGTCGTGCAGAAGCTGCCGGAACCCGAACATCACGGCCGATCGGCGCGACAGCGACGTGGCCCGCCAACCCTCCGCGGCGGCCTTCGCCGACGCCACCGCCCGATCGACATCCGCCACCGAGGCGAGATCCACATCCGCGGTCTGCAGGCCGGTGGCCGGGTTGAAAACAGGACTGGTACGACCGGAGGTGCCGTCCGCCAAGGCACCATCGATCCAATGTGAAATGCGACTCATGGCCCTACGGTACGTCACAGGTATCGCGCTAACAATACTGGTAATGTTATGTTACAAACTATGACGTCGTCCTCGGTGTTGCACCGTCTGGAGCAGCATATGGCGACGTTGAGCACACCTCCCAGCGCACGCGGGCTGGCCGATGCCGTGAGCAGCGTCATACGCGAAGGGCACCTCACGGAAGGGGAGAAGCTACCCCCAATCCGTTCCGTCGCAACAGAACTCGGCCTCTCGCCCACCACCGTCAGCTCCGCCTGGGCCATGCTGCAACGCGCCGGAATGGTCTCCGCGAACGGGCGCAACGGCACCCGGATCGCGCCGCGCCAGGTCGGCCCGCTGCGGTACCGGTCGGCGCTGAGACAGGGGGACGCGCTGCCGGTGCCGCCGGATGACGGCGCCCGCGCGCACTTCACCGTGGACCTGTCCACCGGCACACCCGACCCGGCGCTGCTCCCCGACCTTGCCGCCGCGCTGCGGCGCGTCCAGCCGCCGGGCGGGGCGAGCAGTTACCTGGACGAGCCGGTGCTCCCGGAACTCGCCGAGTTGTTGCGCGCCGAGTGGCCGTTCGGCGCCGAGCGGATCACGGTGGTCGACGGCGCGATGGACGCACTCGACCTGATCGTCACCACACACGTGCGGTTTGGGTACCGGGTCGCCGTCGAGGACCCGTGCTTCGCGCCGCTGTTGGATCTGCTCGACGCGGTCGGCGCCAGGGTGATGCCCCTGCGGCTCGATGCGGACGGCGTGGCGCCGGCCGATCTGCGCCGGGCGATCGACGCCGGCGCCCGCGCCGTGTTCCTGCAACCGCGCGGTCAGAACCCCACCGGGATCTCGACCACCGCGGCGCGCGTCGCAGAACTCGCCGAGATCCTTTCCAGCAGAGACGTTCTCGTCGTCGAGGACGATTCGCTCGGATCGATCGCCACCTCCCCCGACGTGAGCCTCGGCGAATTGCTGCCGCAGCAGACCTTGCACGTGCGCAGCTACTCCAAGTCCCACGGGCCGGACCTGCGGCTTGCCGCCCTCGGCGGGCCGCAGCACCTGATCGCGCCGATCGTCGACCGGCGTTTCCTGGGCCAGGGCTGGACCAGCCGGCTGCTGCAGCGCGTGCTCGTCACACTGCTCACCGAACCGTCGGCGGTCGCCGCCGTGGACCACGCGCGCGCCGAGTACGCGCGCCGCCGCCGCGCCGTGGTGTCGGAACTGGCCGCCGCGGGCATCACCGTCCCGGGCTCGGACGGGCTCAACATCTGGGTCCCGGTCGCCGACGAGACCGCGGCGCTCCTACTGCTGGCCACGCACGGCATCGGCGCCTCGTCCGGGCGGCCGTTCATGGTCGAGGACGCCGGTGAGCCGCACGTGCGGATCACCGCCGGGCTGATCGACGTGGACGCCGCCGGCGACCTCGACGCCGCAGCCACCGCCGCTGTGATCGCCGCGGCGGCGCGCGCGCACCGGCACCCCGCCTCGCGTTAGCGCTCGCGGGTGCTGCCCCGCGTCCCGTTCCACACCAGGCTGTGAATAATACTGGGACAATCCGGACAGAATGCTGCAGGATTCACACCCAAGCGTGGCCCGCACGGAGCCCCGCCATTCCGAACATGCCCCTGCCCGGCCACGCCTACTACTATCGAGTAGCGCGGTATTATTCGATAGTTGCATGGTTGGGGAAGCGAGGGGTCGGTCATGTCAGTCGACGTCGAACACGAACGCACGGATGCGCTGTTCACCCGAATCGAACAGATCGAAGGTGTCGCCGACACCCTGCCTACGGCCGACCCACGCCGCCGCACGCTTCAGGCCGTCGTCGAAGATGAGCTTGCCGCCGCCAACCCGGTGCGACCGGTCATCGCCGCCAGCCTGCTGGGGCTGACCGAGAAGACGGTTCGCGCATGGGTTGACGAAGGCGTCCTCGTCGCGCGAACCACCAGCCCCCGGCTGCTGCTCGACCCTGCGCGGCTCAACGAGGTTCGGCGCGTGGTGCGCGAACTGCAGGCCGCCGGCAAGAACCGGCGGCTGCTCGACGAGGTGTACCGGCGACTCGCCGACGCCGCGCTGCGCGATCGGCAGGACCTGCAGCAGGCCATCACCGAGATGCGCCACGGACGAGGCCGCATCGTGCGCGGCGCGGCCTGACGCCCGTGGCGACGACCCGGGTCGTCGAAACACCTACGGCCGCAAGGCAGGTCGACTCCCTGCGCGGCCCCCGTCGCCGCGCTTACCAGGCGTTCCTCGACGACCTCGCCGCGGCCGGCTGCGCCGCCATGGGATACCGCCTGACCGGACCCGATCCACTGCCGCGACTGTGCGTGAAACACCTGCGTGGTCAAGACCGCGTCATCGTCGCGTTCCCATCCGACGACGAGGCCTGGGTACTGCTCGTCGCCGCGCACCGCGACGACGATCCCGGCCTGAGCGTCTACGACCTGCTGTATCAGATCGCCGGCGTGCAGCCTCCGGACCAGGCCCGCCGCACCAAACCGCCCTGCTGCGGCGAAGACGACGGCACGGCGCCGGCCA
The DNA here is from genome assembly GCA_017848755.1 of Nakamurella sp. Taxonomy (GTDB): domain Bacteria; phylum Actinomycetota; class Actinomycetes; order Mycobacteriales; family Nakamurellaceae; genus Nakamurella. The sequence continues at coordinate 11,686 of JAFIHI010000202.1, forward strand.
TCGCCCCAGACCATCTCCACACGCTCGTCGACAGCGCGAGGCGACTGACAGCCAGAAGACCCCGACGCGCCGCGAGCCCTTGAATCAAGCCCTCGCGCTGCTCATGAACAGCACGACCATGCAGCCGGTGTCCCCGCAGCGCGTAGCGTTCGCACGTCACGTGATGCTCGGGCTCGCGCGCACCGGCATGCGTGCGCAGCACTTTGGGCTCACGTTGCGAGAAGACTCACGCGCACAGCACTGCTGCGTTCTACCCCATTACCGTTGGGACGTTCACCGGTCATGCCGGTCGACGTCGAACACGAACGCACGGATGCGCTGTTCACCCGGATCGCGCAGATCGAAGGTGTCGCCGATCGGCAATGGCAGGAGCGACTGGGCGAACGCCGCAGCGGTCAGGGTCGATCTCGGGGAGGACCCTGACGTACTTGATCAACGCGGAGGTGAGACTGGCACGGTGTGGTTTGACGTTGTACTCGCGGCCGCGCTGCTCGCGATCGTAATCGTCTACGTTGTCAGAGGCGATCAACTCCCGCGCGCTGCGATCCTGTATGGCGCCTTGCTCGCGGTTGTCAGCTTCGTAGTTCCACTCGCCCTCAACCACGTCTTCGACACCGACTTCCTGCACAGGTTTCACAAGATCCTGGCGTTCATCAGTGCCTTCGTCGTATTCGTCGCCTGGGTCGCGGCAGCCAGGTCTTGGCAGCGCCGACGTACGCCCAGAGCTCTTGTCAAGACCGGTGGATCACGATCCTTTAGGCGCCCTCGTTCCGGTCGCTGACGGTGCGCCAGCGGCGTCGGCGCGGCGGCCCGCATGGCAGGATGTCGATGTGACTGATTACGGGAACACCTTCGCGACCCTGCACACCAATCGGGGCGACATTCGCATCCAGTTGATGCCGTTCCATGCGCCGAAGACGGTGAAGAACTTCATCGGCCTGGCCACCGGCACCAAGGACTACACCACCAAGAACGCCTCCGGCACCACGTCCGGCCCGTTCTACGACGGCGCCGTCTTCCACCGGGTGATCGACGGTTTCATGATCCAGGGCGGCGACCCGACCGGCACCGGCATGGGCGGCCCCGGCTACCAGTTCGCCGACGAGTTCCACGGCGAGCTCGCCTTCGACCGGCCGTACCTGCTCGCCATGGCGAACGCCGGCCCAGGCACCAACGGCAGCCAGTTCTTCGTCACCGTCACGAAGACGCCGCACCTCAACCGCCGGCACACCATCTTCGGCGAGGTCGCGGATCAGGCGTCCCGCGACGTGGTGGATGCCATCGCCACCACCGCCACCGACCACCGCGACCGCCCGGTGGAGGACGTGGTCATCAACTCGATCACCATCGAAGGCGCACCGGAGGGCACTGCGTCGGCCGAGTCCTGAGCTCACTGAGCGCGCACCGTCGAGAACCTCGTCATATCAGGGAAACCAGGCACCACGGATACCAGGGATAACCGCCTATGACGATGTATCCGCCGCAAGGACCTTCCGGACCAGTGGGCCCGTACGGGCCCTACGGATCGCAGCCGGGCGCGGCGCCGCAGCAGCCGGTGTGCACCTGGCATCCGGATCGGCCGACGAACCTGCGCTGCTCGCGGTGCGGGCGGCCCGCGTGTCCCTCATGTCTGACCCCCGCGTCGGTCGGCTTCCACTGCCGCGCCTGCGTGGCCGAGTCGCGGCCGGCGTCGCGTGTGGCCGTCGCACGCACCATCGCTGGGGCGAGGCACGGCGCGCAGCCGCGGATCACCTACGCGCTCATCGGCCTGAACGTACTGGTGTTCCTGGCCGTCGCGGCGCAGGCCGGGTCGCTGTCGGACTTCCGGGGCTCCAGCATCTTCAACGGCTCGCTGCTGGTGCCGATGCTGGTGGCCGGCGGCGAGTGGTGGCGCGTCGTCTCCAGCGGATTCCTGCACCTGTCGGTGACGCACATCGTGCTGAACATGCTGGCGCTGTACTTCATCGGGCTGGGCCTGGAGCGGGTGCTCGGTGCGTGGAGATACCTTGCGCTGTACCTGCTCTCGCTGCTCGGCGGCTCGGCGTCGATCATGTTGTTCGCGGGGGTGACGAGCGCGTCGGCCGGCGCGTCGGGGGCCATCTTCGGTCTGATGGGCGCGCTGCTGGTGACGCTCAAGCGCCTGAAGCTGGACCTGCGCCAGGCGGGGATCATCATCGCGATCAACGTGATCGCCACGTTCGCGATCCCCGGGATCTCCTGGCAGGCGCATATCGGGGGTTTGGTGGTGGGAGCGCTGGTGGGCGCGGCGATGGTCTATGCGCCGGCCGCAACACGCACGCACTGGCAGGTCGGGACGTGTGCGGTGGTGTTCGTCGCGTTGGCATCGGTGATCGTGGCCAAGGACCTGTCGCTCGGGCACTGGGTCTGCTTCAACACGACCAGGCCGGACGTCTCCTGCATCCCGCCGCGCTAGGTCACGCTGCGCTAGGTCACGCCGAGCTGGGCACGGTGAACTCGGCCGGGTGAACTCGGCCTAGCCCCGCCGCAGGCGGAGGAGCGCGCGGCCGACCTTCGCCGGATCCGTGCCGAGATCGAACGCGCCGAAGGTCATCAGCTCAGTATCCGGCCGGTCGGGCGGCGCCGAACCCGGCCCCGAGCTCGCCCCGGCCGCGCCTCCGGTGCCGCCCGGATCGCCAGCCGCGCCGGAGACGTCGGCGTCCATCCGGATCTCCAGCTCCAACCAGGGCGCATGCCTGCCGAATCGGCCGCGCCGCGGTGTGGAGATCATATCGATCTCGGCCCAGGCGATCCGGCGCGAATGCAGCGGCCCGGTCACCACGATCCCCTCGGCGCCGGCGCGCAACCGGACCCGCATCCGGACCAGCAGCATCCCGACGACGGCGCACACCGTGGCGAGCACCACGGCGACCAGCCGGTTCTCCGGGTTGCTGTCGAGGACGCCCCACAGCACGGCGGCCACCGTGCACGTCAGCAGGATCCAGCGCAACCGCGGGTCCGGGCCCCAGACGTACGGGGTCGCGTCGGGATCCGCCGACGGGCCCGGAGTGCCGTCATCAGGTGAGTTATCCACAGCGGTTATCCCCAGTGGGGATGGAATGACACAGGTGTAGTTCGGTGGGGTCGGGCTGCGCGGCGGCCGCGATGCTCAGCGCCAGCGCATCGTCATGACGAGACCGGCGATCATCAGAGCGAAGCCGACGCCGAAGTTCCAGTTCCCCAGGCTCGACATTCCCGGGATCGAATGAGGCCACAGGTAGTACACGACCAGCCAGATCAGGCCGAGGAGCATCAACCCGATCATGACCCCGACGTACACCTGGCTGGACGGGCCGGCGACCTTCGCGCGCGGGGCCGCCGCGGCAGCGGCAGCCGCCGCCGACCGGGAAGCCTGAGTCTGCGGCTTCTTACGGACCTTCGACTTGGGCACGTGATCCTCCGAACTGCGGATGAGCGAATACGGTCCGCGGCGGCCGCCTGCGACCTGCGCGGATATCTCCACCGAGTAGCCTACGATGTCGGCATCACCTCGGATGCCACCGCACAGTGTCCATGAAAGTGTCCATCATAGTCGGGGGTCGGGTGTAGGTGAGCGGTTCAGGCGTCACCGGCGGCGGACGGCACCGCGCGCACAGGCGCAGCGACGAGGATCCACCAGCGGGCGGCGGAGCCGGGGGGAATGACACCGCGGGCGGCGGAGCCGGGGGGAATGACACCGCGGGCGGCGGAGCCGGGGGGAATGAC
>JAFIHI010000203.1 GCA_017848755.1 Nakamurella sp.
AAGGCCAACCTGGAGAAGCTGGCGTCCGGCGACGTGAACAAGGTCGCCGAAGTGGTCCGCGATCTCTGGCGTCGCGACAAGGAACGCGGCCTGTCGGCGGGCGAGAAGCGCATGCTCGCGAAGGCACGGCAGATCTTGGTGTCGGAACTCGCACTCGCGGAAGAGACCGATGAGGACAAGGCCGAAGGCATCCTCGACGAGGTGTTGGCTTCGGCCGAAGCGGCCTGATCCGCCGGCAGAGTTCGATCCGGCGTGTGGCCCGGGGGCGCTTTATGGAGCGCCCCAGGGCCACACGCCGAAGTAACGGATGTAGCAGTCCCGGCGCTCTGGGCACCCCGGGCGTGGGCATGCCGCGGGCGTGCCGGACGAGGTCAGCGCAGGTCGTCCTCGATCTTCCAGTCGCGCACCACGACGAGCCCCCCAACGAGCATCGGCACCAGGGTGCAGATCATCGCGATCAGCGGAAGCGTTGATCCGCCCGGGATGTCGTGCAGGAAGCCGAATCCCACCGGACCGATCGACGCGAGCAGGTAGCCCACCGACTGTCCGAACGCCGACAGTGCGGTGGTTCCGGCGTGGGTGCGGGCGCGCAGCGCCATCAGCGTCAGCGCCATCGGGAACGCGCCGAGCCCGAACCCGATCAGCACGCCGTGGATCCACGTGAGCGTGGTCGGCATGACGATCAGCCCTACGTAGCCCAGTACCGTCGCCCCGATGAATGTCGCGACCAGCACGCCCTGCCGCTTGATCGCACCGAGCAGTGCCGGGACCACTGCGGAGACCGGGATGCCCATCGCGGTGATGATGGCCATGATCCCGCCGGCCGCTCCCTGCGACATCCCGGCGTCGGTGAGCACCGTCGGCATCCAGCCGAACACGACGTAGGCCTGCAGGGACTGCATCCCGAAGAACACGGCCATCGCCCACGCGTGCGGGCTGCGGAACAGTGCGACGACGCTCATGTGTCGCGGGACGGGCTGCGGCCGGACGCCCGGGCCCGTCTGCCCGGCTGTGGCTGCACCGTCGGAGAGTGCGTCGCCCGGGCCGGTAACCGCCGGGGGCACGGCGTCCGACGCGCGCACCGGGCCGGCGGTCCGAACAGCGTCATACTCGCTCGTCGACCCGCCGAGCCGCCGATCGCGCGGGCCGCGCGTCACGGCCGCGACCCACGGCACGATCGCGACCGCCGAGGTCGCCGCCCACATTCCGATGCCGAGGCGCCAGGTGCCGCCGAGTCCATGTTCGATCGGCAGCGTGATCCCCGCACCCACCGTCTGGCCGATCATCAGCATCGTGGTGTAGAGCGCCGTCATCGGGCCGATCGCCGACGGGAAGTGCAGCCGTATCAGTCCGGGCAGCAGCACGTTGCCGATGGCGATCCCGCCGAGCGCCAGGATCGAGCCGGCGAACAGCGCCCAGGTGCCGGCCACCATCGCGCGGAGCAGCTGGCCGCCGGTGAGCGCGACCAGCGCGAGCACGACCGCGCGGTGCGAGCCGATCCGCTGGGCCAGCCCAGAGACGGTGAAGCCGATCACCGCGAAGCACAGCGTCGGCAACGCCAGCAGCAGCCCGGCGACCGTATCGCCCAGCCCCGTCGATCGTTGCAGCTCGGGGATCACCACGCCGAGCGCATTGACGGCCGGGCGTAGGTTGAGCGCGAGCAGCACCACCGCGGCGATCATCACCAGGCCGCCGGTCAGCCGGGCGCGTTTCGCGGAGGCCGTGAGCCGGGTCAGCAATCCGACGGATCCCCGACTCGGCTCCTCGATGCTCACTGACGCAGAATACGGCCCGCGAACGCCCGGCCGCGCTTGCCGTGGGCGGCGGGGAAGCGGGTTCGGCCGGACGGCGGGTCCGATGCGCGGCTGCGGTTCGCGAGCTGGCAGGCTTACCGGTTATGACGACAATCGCGATCCTGGGCGCGGGCAAGATCGGTGAAGCCCTGCTCTCCGGGCTGATCTCGGCCGGCCGGCCGGTCGACACGCTGATGTTCTCGGAGCGATCGGAGGAGCGCACCGCCGAGATCGTCGCCCGGTACGGCGTTCGCGCGGTGACCCCGGCCGAGGCGGCAGCCGAGGCGGACGTCGTCATCGTCGCGGTCAAGCCACAGGACATCGACCCGTTGCTGCACCAGATCGCGCCCGCAATCGCCGAGGGCACCCTCGTGGTGTCCGTGGCCGCTGGGCTGCCGACAGCGCTCTACGAAGCGCGGTTGCCGGCCGGAGTCCCGGTGGTGCGGGTGATGCCCAATACGCCGATCGTGGTGCGGGAGGCGATGAGCGCGATCTCGCCCGGGTCGCACGCGACGGCGGAGCACCTGCAGTTGGTGCAGGACCTGCTCTCCTCGGTGGGCAAGGTGGTGCGGGTGCCGGAATCGCAGCAGGACGCGGTGACGGCGCTGTCCGGCTCGGGGCCGGCGTATTTCTTCTTCCTGGTCGAGGCGATGATCGATGCCGGGATCCTGCTGGGCCTGCCGCGCAGCGTCGCCGCGCAGCTGATCATCCAGTCCGCGGTCGGTTCGGCGATGATGCTGCGCGACTCCGGGGAGCACCCGGTAACTCTGCGCGAGGCGGTCACGTCGCCCGGTGGCACCACGATCGCGGCGATCCGGGAGCTGGAGAACCACGGGGTGCGGGCGGCGCTGCTGTCGGCGATCGAGGCCGCGGCCAAGCGGTCCACGGAACTCGGCCAGGCGGGCCACTGAGTCGCGGCCGGAGCACAGCTGCAGCGGAGGCGCGGAGGGCGGCCTGTCACGCGTCACGGAAGAAAATTCCTGTCGCTTTCGTCCCACCAGTCACGCTAGAGTACTTCCAAGCACGAGCGCGACAGTGTCCGCCGGAGGGGAAGCCGGCGGCGTGATGCGTGCCGAGAAGACGGTGCCTCATGCCAGACGACAAGCCGAGGGTTTCCAGCACCCCCGACCGGCCAGCTGCGCGTGCGCGGCACTCGGCCGGGGCCGCACCGAACGACCCTGCGCTGGCCGAGATGCGCTTCTTCACCGTCGCCGAGGTCGCCGAGGTGATGCGGGTGTCGCGGATGACGGTGTATCGCCTCGTCCACTCGGGAGAGCTACCGGCGGTCCGGGTCGGCAGGAGTTACCGGGTGCCGCAGCGCGCGGTGCACGAGTACCTGCGTGCGGCCTTCACCGACGCCGGCTGATCACCCGGGCATATTGCCGGTACGATAAGCCGGTTGGCTGCCTCGCAGCCGACGGCACGTCAAAGCCACGAAGGTTCGTCTGGCTGTCGGCGCTCCGGCCGGCACTCCGGTCGGTCACACACGCAAGAGGTCCAGTTATGGGTTCTGTCATCAAGAAGCGCCGCAAGCGGATGGCGAAGAAGAAGCACCGCAAGCTGCTGCGCAAGACCCGAGTGGCGCGTCGCAAAGCAGGCAAGTAGCAGGTCCATGCCCCGCCGGCGGTGGACATGATGGGGCGCACGAGCGAGGCAGCGACAGCCCGAACCGGCCGGACGGTGCTGGTGACGGGTGTTTCCCGGTTCCTCGGATCCAGTCTCGCCGGGCGGCTCGCTGCCGTACCCGGGGTCGATCGGGTGATCGGTGTCGATGCTGCGTTGCCCGATGATGCCGCGCGGCGGCGCCTCGGCGAGGCCGAGTTCGTCCGCGTCGATATCCGGAACCCGTTGATCGGCAAGGTGATCGAGGGAGCGGGCGTGACGTGCGTGGTGCACGCGTCCGCGTCGATCGCGCCGGTCGCCGCCGCGGTCCGCACGATGACCAAAGAGATGAACGTACTGGGCACGATGCAGCTCCTGGCGGCGTGCCAGCGAACGGCGAGCGTCAGCGCCGTGATCGTCCGATCGACGTCCGCGGTCTACGGCGGCTCGTCGAAGGATCCGGCGGTCTTCACGGAAGACACAGCGCCGCGGGCGGCGCCGCCCACCGGTCCGGCCCGCGACGCCGCCGACATCGAAGGCTACGTGCGGAGTTTCGCACGTCGGCGCCCCGATGTGCGCGTCGCCATACCGCGGTTCGGAGAGATCATCGGCCCCACCGTCCGGACCCCGCTCACCCGGTACTTGTCGCTGGCGCCGGCCGTGCCCGTCCCCCTCGGGCACGACCCGCGGGTGCAGTTCGTGCACGAGCAGGACGCCGTCGACCTGCTCGAACACCTCACCCTGGGATCCTTCGCCGGGACGCTGAATGTCGCGGGTGACGGCGTGATGACGCTGCGCCAGGCGATCTGCCGGGCCGGCCGCATCGCGCTGCCGCTGCCGATGTCGGCCATGGACGCCGTGAGCACGGCGCTGAAGATGGCGCGGGTGGGCGGTTTCTCCACCCAGCAGCTCCGGCTGTTGGCCTCGGGTCCGGTGCTGGACACGACGAGGCTCCGTGCGGTCGCGGGATTCACCTGCCGGTACACGACCAGGCAGGCGTTCGACGACTTCGCGCGCACGATCCCCCCGGTGCTGAGCCCCGCGGCCGTGCGCCGCGCGGAGTTGTGGGCTACCGGCCTGCTCGGCGTGCGACCTGCGGCGGACGGGGATCCGCGGCTGACAGGCGTCCGCGATCCGGTGCCCGTCGCGGGCCAGGGCAACGGCGAACCGGTGCAGCCGTGAACGACGTCATCCCCGGTACGGACGCTGGGAAGTTGGCCGCCACGGATCTCGCCGCCACGAATACCGATGCGGGCGATGCACCCGGATGGCAGCGCACGCTGTCCAACCTCGCGGCCTTCCTGCGCCGGCGGCTGACCGGCGACTACGAGATCGATGATTTCGGCTACGATCGTGACTTCGCCGAGACGCTGATGCTTCCGCCGCTGCGGTGGCTCTTCGAGAAGTGGTTCCGCGTGCAGACCGTCGGGATCGAGAACGTGCCATTGGGCGGTGCGGCGTTGCTGGTGGCGAACCACTCGGGAACGATCGCCGTCGATGCGGCGATGGCGGCGGTGGCGGTGCACGACGAGCACCCGCAGCGGCGGCCGCTGAGGATCCTGGGCGCCGACTTCGTCTTCAACACACCGGTTCTCGGCCCGCTCGCGCGCAAGGCGGGCCATACATTGGCGTGTACGGCGGACGCCGAGCGGCTGCTGACGGCCGGCGAATTGGTTGCCGTGTTCCCGGAGGGGTTCAAGGGCGTCGGCAAGCCGTTCTCGCAGCGGTACAAGCTGCAGCGGTTCGGTCGCGGCGGGTTCGTGTCGGCGGCGCTGCGCACGGGCGCGCCGATCGTGCCGGTGTCGATCGTCGGGGCGGAGGAGATCTATCCGCTGATCGGCGACATCAAACCGCTCGCGCGGGCGCTCGGGCTGCCGTACTTCCCGGTGACGCCGACCTTCCCGTGGCTGGGGCCGTTGGGCGCGATCCCGCTGCCGTCCAAGTGGTTGATCGAGTTCGGGGAGCCGATCGCCACGGACGGGTATCCGGAGGGCGCCGCGGAGGACCCGATGGTCGTCTTCAACCTGACCGACCGAGTGCGCGAGACGATCCAGCAGACGCTCTACCGGCTGCTGCTGCGCCGCGGGCACCCGTTTTTGGGCTGAGCCCGCGGCGAGAGGTGTGTCTTTTCGTCATATTCGGTTGGCCGGCCACGCGGGACTGCGCTCGGTCACTTGATGGTGCACCGTCACTTGATGGTGCACCGTCACTTGATGGTGCTCTGCGACACCGATCCCTGCAGCTGGCGCTGGAAGATCACGTAGACGACGAGCACCGGGACGATGGTGATGACGACGGCTGCGAAGAGCGAGCCGAAGTCCACGGCATAGCCGGCCGACGACGCGAACGACGCCATACCCTGTGTCAGCACGTAGTTCTCGGGCTTGGCGTTCAGGGCGACCGGCAGCAGGAACTGGTTCCACAGGCCCAGGAAGTTGAAGATCGAAACGGCCGCCATGCCGGGCTTGGCCATCGGCAGCATCACCTGGAAGAAGGTGCGCCATTCGGACGCGCCGTCCACCTGCGAGGCCTCGTAGATCTCCTTGGGTAGCGCGGCGAAGAACGAGTGCAGGAAGAACACGGTGAACGGCAGCGCGAACGCGACATACGTCATGATCAGGCCGGGCAGGGTGTTGATCAGCCCGAGGTTCTTCAGGGTGAAGAACAGCGGCACGATCGCCAGGAAGATCGGGAACGTGAGACCGGCCAGCATCGAGTAGTAGATGAGCCGGTTGCCCGGGAAGGTGAAGCGGGCCAAGACATAGGCGCACATGGCGCCGAGCACCATCACGATCACCAGCGAGCAGCCGACCACGATCACGGTGTTCAGAAACCACTTGCCGATGCCGGCCTGCTCCCACGCCGTGTAGTAGTTGGCCCAGTGCAGGGACGTGGGCAGCGACATCGGATTCGACAGCACCTGCGCGCTGGTCTTGAACGAACTCATCAGCACCCAGAGGAACGGGATGAGGACGATCAGCATCCAGATGATCAGCAGCACATGCGCCGTGGTCGATACGGCCCGATCGCCGCCGGACTGCTTGACCTTGCCCGGCGGCAATTGCTGCGCGGGGGCGGCCGCGAGGTCGCGGGTG
>JAFIHI010000204.1 GCA_017848755.1 Nakamurella sp.
GGACCTCAGCGACAGTGAGGTGGACCGGATCTTCCGGGCCCTCGCCGACGCCACGCGCCGTGACATCCTGCGCCGGAGCCTGGACTCCGAGGCGTCGGTATCGCAGCTCGCGGCGGCGTACGACATGTCGTTCGCTGCCGTGCAGAAGCATGTCGCCGTTCTGGAAAGGGCCGGCCTGGTCATCAAAAGGTCGGTCGGCCGGCAACGTGCCGTGCGCGGCAACCCTGAAACGGTCGAGCGCGCCCGCGCGCTCCTCGATCGATACGAACAGATCTGGCGTCGCCGCATCGAGCGACTCGACGCCTTGCTCGCGGACGATCCCGCCGCGGACAACTGACACACGAGCACCAGCAGAAAGGCACCGCCATGCCCGTCACCTCCGTCACCAAGAACACGGACACACTCACGATGACCGTCGTCGCTGAATTCCCGGCAAGCGTCGCCAGGTTATGGGACGCATATGTCGACCCGCGGCAACTGGAGCGATTCTGGGGCCCGCCGACGTATCCCGCACGGTTCACCCGGCACGACGTAGCGGTGGGGGGACGCTCCGAATACGCGATGACGGGCCCGGACGGCGACATTTCGCGTGGCTACTGGGATTGGCTGTCGGTGGACCCGCTGCGGTCGTTCGAGGTGCGCGACGGATTTGCACGCGAGGACGGATCGCCGAACAGCGAGATGCCCTCCATGCGCATGGAATTCGTCTTCACGCCGCAGGGAAACGGGTCGAGGGTCACCACGACGACGCATTTCGCGAGCATCGACCAGCTCGAAACACTGCTGGGCATGGGCATGGAAGAAGGCTTGACCCTGGCGATGGGCCAAATGGACGAGGTGCTCGCCGACCTCCGCACTTTCGCAGCCGACATCCCCACGCTGGCACAGATTCTCAGCGATACGCAGGTGCGTGTCTCGCGCGTCATCCGAGGCCCGGTCGACGCGGTGTGGCGCGCGTACCACGAACCGGACCTGCTGCGGCGCTGGCTGCTCGGCCCGGACGGATGGACCATGCCGGTCTGTGAGGTCGCGACGGCGGTCGGCGACTCATACCGCTACGAATGGGAAAGCGGCGCGCAGAGGTTCGGTTTCGTCGGGGAACTCCTGGCGTCCGCGCCGCCGCATCGTGAGGTCACCACGGAGCGCATGATCGGTATGCCGGCGGAGACTACGAACGAGCTGACGCTGACCGCGGTCGCAGGCGGCACCCTCATGTCGCTGCTCGTCACTTACCCCGATGCCCAGGTCCGCGACGCCGTCCTGGCCACCGGCATGACGGACGGCATGGAGACGAGCTTCCGGCGGCTCGAATCCGAGGTACTCGCGTGAGCGAGCCCACCGGCGTGGAGGTGCGCCGTGCCGATCTCGGCGATGTCGACGCCATCGCCCCGCTGTTCGACGCCTACCGGCAGTTCTACGAATGCCCGCCGGACCTCGGTCTTGCCCGGGATTATCTCGCTGCGCGGATCGGGCGTGCGGAGTCGATCGTCTTCGCGGCGTGGGTGGGCGGCGAGCCGGTCGGGTTCACGCAGCTGTATCCGACGTTCTGTTCGCTGGAAGTAGGACCGATTCTCGTCCTGTACGACCTGTACGTGGCGCCCGAGGTACGTCGCGGCGGCGTCGCCCGCGCCTTGCTCGCGCGGGCCGCTGCCTTCGGCCGCGACCAGGGTGCGGTCAGGCTAGAGCTGTCCACGGCGCGCACGAATGTGACGGCGCAGCGTCTGTACGAGGCGTCCGAATGGGTGCGCGACGACGTCTTCCTGCATTACTCTCTGTCGCTGCGATGAGGCGGTTCAGCCCATCGATGCGGGCGTGCCACGGGTGCGCCCGAACATGATGAGCCGAGTGAGATCACGATTTCACTCATCCGGCGGTGATCATCACTCGAATGGTCGTACCCACGAGACCTGATAGTGATGCATCATCATCTGCAGTAGGAAGGCCCGGTTTGTCCCGGAGTGACCCCCAGGGGGATGTTGGGGAGGGATCACTCTCGGGAGGGTCGCGGGGGATTGGCTGACATTGCGCATGTTGTCGGCGCTGCAGGCCCGCACGCAGCGCCGTGCGCTGACCGGGCGGGGGCTTCAGTGGCGAGTGCGGGCCCAGGGCGGGGCTTGATCGGGCGGATGGTGTGCGGTAGCGACTATCGCATCACCTCGATCGACTCGTCGTTGGCGATGGCGCTCGAATATTCCGCAGACCAGTTGGTCGGCTATCGCGCGATCGATCTCGTCGACTCCGCGGACCGCCTGGCCATGATCGCCACCGCGCGGGCCGCGGCGGCGGGCACCGAGCCGATGATCACCGTGGGGTGCTCGTTCCTGCGTCGGACCGGTGGATCGTTACCGGTGCAGCTGGCTATCTCGGCCTTCCGGTCCCGGCACGACGATTCCCGCGGCCTGGTGTGTGCCGTCGTCGCAACCCAGAGCGCCGACGGCGCAGCGGGCACGGGCGCCGACGGGCGAACAGCGACGCTGCTGGGCGCGGCGCGGATCGCCGCTGTCGCGCGGGCCGATCTGCTCCGACTGCTGCACACGGCCGCCAGCGCGGCGAACGCCTCGAGCACCATCGAGGAAGCCGTCGATGCGATCGTGCCGAGCGTGTGTCTGCATTTCGGTTGGCAGGTAGGCGCTTTGGTGCGTTGGAACGGCGACGCTGCGGGTGACGTGCGCCCGGCCCACGGCTGCGAAGCCTGGCCCTACGATCGGCCCGAACGGCCGCCCAGCAGCGGTCCGCGAGTCCGTGTGCAGCGCGGGGACCAGCCCCTGGTCGTTGCCCGGGTGAACGATACTGCGGCGCTCGTATTCGCCGGGGCCGTCGATCACGCCGCGATTCCGGTCCAGGCGCTCAGCGCGATCGCCGGCGACTGCGCGCGGGTCGCCGATCGCCACGCCGCGCTGGACCGCGCACAGCGAACGGCGGACAACTCGAGACGCCGGCTCACCCGCCGAGCCGCCGACGCAACGGCAACAGCCCAGGCACCCCCCCAGTCGACCGCCCAGGCAACCGCGCAGACGACCGCCCAGGCAACCGCGCAGACGACCGCCCAGGCAACCGCGCAGACGACAGCGCGACAACGGGACGTGGACAACCTCACCGGTCTGGCTACCCGCAGTCAGCTCGTCGACGAGCTCAACCGTTCGCTCGCCGCCCGGAGCAACGTCGCCGTCCTGCTCGTCGATCTGGACGATTTCAAATCGGTCAACGACACGCACGGGCACGACACCGGCGATGAGGTCCTCGTCCACGTGGCCGACCGGCTGCGCGCGTGCGTCAGGCCCGACGACCTGGTGGTCCGTTTCGGCGGGGACGAATTCGTGGTGCTGTGCCGCGTCGCCGAGGCCGCCGTGACGGTGGCCCAGCGCGTGGTCGCGCTGCTGGCGCCGCCCATCGTGACCACGTCCGGCCCCGTCACGATCACGGCGAGCGTCGGGATCAGCGATGGCAGCATCCCGGTCGCTGCGGCGGCCGAACTCCTGACCCGCGCGGACGCCGCGATGTACTGGGCGAAGCGCCTCGGCAAGAACCGTTATTTCGTCTATGACGACAACCTCCACGCGCAAGCCGCCCGCGACAAGCAGACGGAGATCCTGCTGCGGAGCGCCGTCGACGAGAACCGGGTCGTCATCCGCTACCAGCCGATCCTCTCGACGATGGGCACCGGGATCGTCGGCGTCGAGGCGGTCGCCCGGCTCGTCGACGACGACGGGCGAATTCGCCTGCCCGGGGACTTCCTGCCCGTCGCCGAACGCACCGGACTCATCGCCGCGATGGACGCGTGGGTGCTGGCCGAGAGCTGCCGCCGCATCGCCGCCGTCGGGAACCGGCTCGGCCGCCCGCTCACCGTGTCGGTCAACGTGTCGGCGCAACTGGCGGCGCGACCGGATCTCGGCGACACCGTGGCGGCGGCGCTATCCGCCGCCGGACTGCCGTCGTCCGCGCTCATGCTCGAACTCACCGAAGCGACCTTGATCCAGGCCGGATCCGTGATCACCGACCGGCTCGCCGCGCTACGCGAGCAGGGCGTTCGTGTCGCGCTGGACAACTTCGGCGCGGGGTACTCACCGCTCGCGTTCCTGCGCCGGATGCCGCTGTCCCACGTGAAGGTCGACCGCCCCTGCATCACCCGGATGCTCAGCGACGAGCGGGATGCCGCCATGTTGGAGGCAGTCACCTGGCTCGCCGATCAACTCGGGTTGACGTGGATCGCCGAGGGCGTCGAGACCGATGCGCAATGGGACGCGGTGCGGCGGTTCGGGCCGGGATTCGCCCAGGGCTTCCTGTTCGCCGGGCCGCTGGCCGAGGACGACCTCGTGCGCACCCTCCGCACCAGTCCCGGTGGTGCCCTCTGGGCCTCCGGCCTGGGCAGCCGCATGTCCGGGTAACCGCCACTGCGGTGGGGGTCAGCGCATGCCGATCCCGCTCACCAGCGGTTGTCGACGTCCTCCGCCCAGCCGAAAATGCCGTCGAATATGACGGTTTCGCCGACGATCGTGACGAAGGACCCCGACCAGTACCCGAAACACTGATCCGTGCGGGACGACACGATCCCGAGATTCGTGCGGGATGTCCGGTCGTAGACCGGCGTGAACGTCGCGTCCAGCCTGGTGCCGCGGATCCGCCACGGCGCCAGGTAGTTCGCGCGGTCCACCTGCCAGGCCAATTCGTCATGGATCTTGTGCAGGATGCCGTCGAGTATGACGCCGTTCTCGGTCTGGCCGGTTCCCGCCGTCCACGCCCCGCCGAACTGGATCCCGATCACGCGGCCGTTCGAGACGCCGGAGCCCGCGCCCCACTGCCACCGCACGCGGTAGGGCCAAAGGCCGCGCCCGTGGTCGAGCACCGCCCACGACTGCCCTGGCGGGAGGGTGTGCGGGACACCGTCGATCCGGACCGTTCCGTGGGCCGGCAGGGCGACATCCTTCACCGTGTACTGGAACCTCGTCGCGCTGAACGGGACCACGACGGCCAGGCACTCGTGATCGGCCGGGCGCACGGCCACGACGTCGATCTCCACGCCGGGGATCCGCGCCCGCAGGTGCACCGACGGCGCTGCGCCGTTGAAGTGCAAGCCGTTGAAGTGCAAGCCGTCGCGATGCGCGCCGTCCGGTTCGATGTCGATCGTGAGGTTCTTCGCGCGGGCATGCGCGGCGCCGTCGTCCAGCCGGGGCGGCAGGGTGACGCGGCGCGCGGGCAGCACCGTCGCCGATCGGTGCCACGTTCGGTGGTCGGTGCGGTCGAAGAGCCACACCTCGTGGACGGCCGCGTAATCGAGGGACGACACCGTCAACGCCATCACATGTGTGGGCGTCGCGACGTTCCAGTACTCCCAGCGTTTCGTGCGGCCCCAGCTCCGGTGCGGGCCGCGCCCGATCCCGGTGGTATCGACCAGCGGGTGCCGGGCCCATCCCACGGCGGCCGGGTTGAGTCTGCCGTCCGGGCCCGTCAGGTCGACGCCGACGGTCAGCTCACGTGCGTGAGCATGCGCGTCGGGGTCGGTGGGCATGGCATCCTCGGGAGTCGCGGTGTTGCGGGGGCCATCGAGATCCTATGCTGGGTGGCCGGCGTCGCCGTGTATTCGCGTCGGCCGTCCGGGCGCGAGCGTATCGGTGCCGTGCAGTCGGAACGTCGTCATACGCGGGATAGTTGATCACCGATGGACCGATCGAACCCGGAAGGACTCGGCGAGTGGACCGTACGACGCAGCGCGAGCGGCACGCCGTGTTCGTCCGGAATCAGTGGATGTTGTCCATCGCGCAACTGTTCTCGGGCGTGGGCGTGGCCGTCGGGTTCGCGGTCGGGGGATTGCTCGCCGAGCAGCTGACGGGCCACGCGGAGTACGCCGGCTTCGCCCAGACCGCGTCGATCGTCGGTGCAGGGCTGCTGGCGCTGCCGCTGGCACGGCTCGCCGAGCGGCACTCGCGGCGCTATTCGCTGTCGCTCGGGTTCGGCATCGCCGCGCTCGGGGCGTTGGTGATCCTGACCGGCGCCCGGCTGGCGTCCCCGGTGCTGTTCTTCGTCGGTATGTTGATGTTCGGCTCCGCGACGGCCTCCGGGCTGCAGGCTCGTTACGCCGCAACCGATACCGCCCCCGACCGGCTGAAGGGCCGTGCGCTGTCGGTGGTGGTGTGGGCGACCACCATCGGCTCGGTTGCCGGTCCCAACCTGGCCGGGCCGGGCGGTGCGATCGGTCGCGGCCTCGGGGTCGGGGATCTCGGCGGCCCGTTCGCGCTGTCCGCGGCGGCGTATCTGCTGGCGGTCGTCTTCACGTCACGGCTGAAGTCCCGGGCGCATCGCGCGAGCAATCCGGCGCCGGATCCCATCGGCGGCGCGGGCACCGTCGATAACCCAGGTGTGGACGCGGTTGTTGCCGTGGGCGCCGATGACGCGTCTGTCGCGCGCACCGGCTCAGCGCGGCCGACCCTGCGGGAGAGCTTTCGGCTGATCGTGGCCCGCCCGCGGGCCATGCTCGGTTTCGCGGCCGTGGTGCTCGGCCACACCGTGATGGTTTCCGTTATGGTAATGACCCCTTTACATTTACAGCACAGCGGCGATGCGATCGAGGTGATCGGGATCGTCATCAGCCTGCACATCCTCGGCATGTATGCGCTGTCCCCGGTCTATGGCTACCTGGCGGACCGCTTCGGGCCCGTGCCGGTGATCTGGGCCGGGTTCGCGCTGTTCACGGCTTCCGGGGTGCTCGGCATCGCCGATGACATGTCCGGCTCGACGATGCCGCGGATCTCGGCGGCGTTGATCCTGCTCGGGCTCGGCTGGTCGGCGTGCTTCATCGCCGGGTCCACGCTGCTCACCCAGTCCGTGCCCGCCGTGCACCGGGTGACGATCCAGGGCGCGACGGACGCCGGGATGAACCTCGGCGCAGCGGTTTTCGCGGCAGCGGCCGGTCCGTTGCTCAGCGCCGGAGGGTTCACGCTCATCAATGCGGTCGCGCTCGGCATCGTGGTGATCGGCGTGGCGACCGCCGTCCGGTCGCTGCGGGCTCATGCGCGCGCCGTGCGCGCCGAGCACACAGGGCGCACGCAGCGCACCGAAAATACGGCCGGTTGAGCCCTTCGATGTCGCCTACGATGACACGCTCGTCGAGCCGCCCTACGACACAGCGAGGCGGGTGAGGCATGGCGCCGTCACGGCCGGCCCAGGCACCGATCGAGGCACGGGCCGCGGCATGGATCGCGATGCTGGTCGCGGCACTGCTCGCGGGGCTTTCCTTGGGAGCCGCGGGATGCACCGCGGTGCGCTCGGCGCCGCAGCACATCGACGTGTCGGCGGCGCAGCCCGCCGACCCGGCCCCGCGGCCCCTGTCCACCACGACGTCGGTGGCGGTGCTCTCTGCGACCGAGAGTTCGGCTGCGACCGCCGCGACGGCGGCCGAGGAGACAACGGCAGCGCCGTCGCAAACGCTTTCTCCGGCAACGCCTCTGTCGACAACGGTTCTTCCGACAACGCTCCCGGCAACGCCGCGAACAGCGTCATCGGCGCCCGCGCCGCGGACCACGAAACCTGCGCCGAAACCTCCGGCACCGAAACCGAACCCGACAACGCCCCCGCAGCCCCGCTCGGCGGACCGCGTCATCACCCAGGAGTTGCTCGCCGCGGTCAACGGGTACCGGCGGCAGGCAGGCGTGGCCGAGCTCTCCGAGAACAGCTGCGCGGACGCGTCCGCGCTGATCCACGCGAAGAGCCAGGCGGCGGTGAATAGGATGTACCACCGCACGCTGAGTCAGGTCGAAAACGCCTGCAAGATGGTCGGCGGTGAGAACATCGCGTTCGGGTACGCGACGCCGGCCGCGGTGCTGAAGGGGTGGTGGGGCTCGTCCGGGCATCGGGCGAACATGCTCGATGCCCGGTACCGGTACATGGGCGTCGCCGTCGCCTATTCCGCGAGCGGGACGCCTTACTACACACAGGTTTTCTACATACCGTGACACACATCGCGACACCGGTGCGGTGCCGGCCCTGCCCGCGCCGGCCCGCCCGCACCGCTGTCGGATCAGATCCAGTTGCGGCGTTTGAACACGATGTACAGCATCGTGCTCACCATCAGCATCAGCCCGAGCGCGAACGGATAGCCGAAGTACCAGTGCAGCTCCGGCATGATGTCGAAGTTCATGCCGTAGATGGTGCCGACCAGCGTCGGCGCGAAGAGGATGGCTGCCCAGCCGGAGACCTTCTTCACCTCGTCGCCCTGCTTGATGCTCGCCTCGGTGAGCGCCTTCATCTCCTCGTTCTGTTGCTGCGCAACGAGTGTCGCGTTCACGGACATCATTTCGCGAAGCAGATGACGGAAGCCGTCCACCTGCTCGATCACCGCGGTGAGGTGGTCGTCGACGTCACGGAGGTAGCGCTGCAGCTCCTCGTCGGTGCCGTACTTCTCGAACCCGGCCATCAGTCCGTGCAACACGGCCTGCAGCGGGCCGACCGTGCGCTGGAACTCGACCACCTCGCGGGAGAGCTCGTAGATGCGCCGGGAGACCGCGGCGTCCCGCCGGAAGACCTCGATCTCGATCTCGTCGATGTCGACCTGCAGTCCGGTGACGACGGGCGCGTATCCGTCCACGATCCGGTCGACGATGGCGTACAGGATCGCCTCCGGCCCGAGTCGCAGGAGGTCCGGATTGCTCTCCAGCCGTCGCCGGACGGCCGAGAGGTCCGGCTGGTCGCTGTGTCGCACGGTGACCACGAAATCCGGCCCGACGAACACGTGCACCTCGCCGAACTCGACCTCCTCGGTCTCGTCGACGTACCAGGCGGCGCGCAGCACCACGAAGAGTGTGTCGTCGTAGCGTTCGAGCTTCGGCCGCTGATGCGCGACGATCGCGTCCTCGACGGCAAGCTCGTGCAATCCGAACTCATCGGCCAGCGACCCGACCTCGTGGTCGTCCGGCCGGAAGAGCCCGATCCACGCGACCGCGCCGGGGTTTTCGCGCAGCGCCTGGTAGCTCTCGGCGAGCGTTGCCGGGCTTTCGACCCGGCTGCCGTCCGCATAGATGGCGCTGTCGACCATGCTCGAGCGCTGCTGCTCGTCCGCCGTGCTGGCCCCGTCGCGAGGCGTCGGTGACGTCGCAACGCGCGATCGCCCGGCCCTCGATGTCGGTGCCGGCGCGGTCGGCGCGTCGGCGCCGAGGCCTCCCCCGAGGCGCCCAGGGCCGCGCCGGACAGCGCGGCCCACCGAGCGGCCGACGGAGCGAATGGGCAGGAAGGTGCGCTCGGACATGGCGGGCTCCTGAGCTTGACCAACTGAGCTGGATCAACCTGCTGCCGGGGCGAGACTCACGCCGGCGACAGCCGAAGGCGGGGCGTAGCGGCGCAGGACATGCCTGCGCGTAGACCGCGGCGGCCGGGCGCTGAAGCCCAGGTGCGTTCGCGGCTACCGGATGCGAGTCGGAGGAAGGGGTCTACTGGGAGGTTCGCCGTCCACAGCGCTCCACCTCCTCGGGCCGGTACCACTCAACCGCGGTGCCGCTCAACAGCACTCACTCGACTGCCGTGCCACCCCACTGCGTGCCACTCCATTACTACTCGGGCGGCACATGCGCCGCCCGGCCGGATCACGGCCGCCGTGAGCATAGCCGACGGAGCGCCCCGCCGCCGTTCGAGCCGCATCGCGCGACCATACCGGTCGCGCTCACCACGGAACATCGTCATCTCCGTCATATTCGAAAACCGGGCCCCGGGACGTGTGGGAACCATATGTCCGGTGCAGGCGTTGTCTAGGAGATGGCGCCGCGGAGCGCGATCGACGTCGGATACCGGACCGCGCTCGGTACGCTGACGTGAGAGGGAATTCTTCGGACCAGGAGGTCTTCGTGCCCAGCAGCAACCCGGCCTTCCGGGGTATCGACAAGGTGGTGGCCGGTCAGGCCGCGCCCAACGCCGAGTACCTGCAGCAGATGTACGACCAGCCGGCGTATGCGGGGCCGCGCGCTCCCGCCCGTCTGCTCACGCTCGACGATGTGGTCGCCAAGACGGCGACCGTGCTCGGCGTGGCGGTGATCGCGGGCGGGCTCACCGCGTATTTCAAGGCATACACGCTGATGCTCCCGGCGCTGATCGTCGGGCTGGTGCTCAGCATGATCGTCATCTTCAAGCGATCCACCAACCCGGCGCTCATCCTGAGCTACGCCGCGGCGGAGGGGGTGGTGCTGGGCGGCCTGAGCGGCTGGTTCAACACGGTCTACCCGGGCATCGCACTGCAGGCGATCGTCGGCACGCTCGGCGTCTTCGGCGGCATGCTGTTCGTGTACAAGACCGGCGCGATCCGGGTGACGCCGAAGTTCACCAAGGTTCTGCTCGGCGCGATGATCGGCGTCGTCGTGCTGATGCTGTTCAACATGGTTGCGGCGTGGCTGTTCCACTTCGACACCGGGCTTCGGTCCGGCGGCGGGCTCGCGATCGTGTTCTCGATCGTGTGCATCGTGATCGCGGCGATGTCCTTCCTGCTCGACTTCGACCAGATCGACAAGGCGCTGAAGATCGGCGCGCCGGCGAAATTCGCGTGGTATTTCGCGTTCGGGCTGATGGTGACGCTCGTGTGGCTGTACTTGGAGATCCTGCGACTGCTGTCGTACTTCCGCGAGTAGCCTCAGGTGCCGGTTGCGCGGCGCGCCGCTGGTTTCGCGCTGGTATGTAACCGGATATGACGGTGTTCTCGCGGCCGGGCCCGGATCTGACGGACATGCTCCGTCGGCTCCGGGCCCGGCCTGCGTCGTCCTGGGGGCATGCCGGCCGCGAGGCCGCGGCGCGATCGGCTCTTCAGGAGTTGGCCGATCTGGCCGCTGATGCGTGTGGCGAGATTCGGCGCACGGTACCGGATGTCGGCGTGCTCGCGCTGCCGGATCAACTGGCGGTGCTCGCCGCGGATGCGGCAGCGGCGGGGGTGCCGAGCGGCGTGGTGGCGGGGATCCTCGGTGATCTCGCCGAGCGGCTGGCGGTTCGGCCGTCCCCTTGACTTCGGTTGCCTCCCGTTGACCCCGCTTGGCTTCGATGCCGCGGGTCCGCGGGCTCCTGCCGGCCGCTACCGGAGGGCGTCGATCACGGCCGGCAGGATCGCGGCGGTGGCCCTGGCGTAGCCCAGGCCGGACGGATGGAACCCGTCGGCGTAGAACAGCTCCGGATGGCCGTAGAATTCGGGGCTGACCAGACGGGCCAGCGCCACCGGCGTCCCGCCCGCGGCGGTGACGGCTCGCTCCTGCTTCTTGGCCAGATCGCACGACCACGCGCCCACGATGCGCCGCAGCGGCTGACCGATCGGCACGATGACGCCCAGGTCCGGACAGGTGGCGACCACGACGCTGACGCTACGCGCGCGAAGCTCTTCGACGATGGTGCGTAATTCCCGTGCCGCGTGACGGGGTGAGCATCGATGCAGGACGTCGTTCGCGCCGACCGTGATCACGACCGCATCCGGCAGCTCCGCGAGCACGCGTCTCACCTGCCCGGTGAGCTCGGCGGTGGTGCTGCCGGCGACGCCCACGGTGACCAACCGCACCGGGCGGTGCAGCGCCGCGGCGGCGCTGCGGGCCATCACCACGCCGGGCAACTCGTCGATAGTCGTGCATCCGAAACCGACCGACAGCGAGTCGCCCACGACTCCCAACACATGGGTCCCTGCAGGGATGGTCGTCTGTGGGCCGCTGCCGTCCGGCAGATACACGCCGTCGCCGTTCGGGACGAGGCTCTGCCACTCGAATGGTTGGCCATCGACCCACAGTCCGCTGAACGCAGCAGCGCCGCGCGCCGCCGTCTCGATGGTCGACGACGCCTCGCGCGCCTGATGTACCAGGGTCAGCACCGACGCGCCCACGGCGCCCATGAGCCCTGCGGTCACCGCCCCGAATCCGATCGCCGGCCGTGTGCCAAGTCTTGCGCCCCGTCGTGCGGCGCGCCTCGAAACGCCTGCGCCGCCGGCGCGCGCGTCCCTTCTCACCATGATGGGCATCGCGCACCTCCTTCGCTCCCGCGCCGGTGGCGGACCCGTCTCGCCCTCTACCGGCGCTGCCAGCAGCGTCTGCGTGCGTGGGATGCGTCGTCGCGGTGACGGTGCCTCGTGTTCCCGCGTCGCTGTGCTGTTCTACGATTCGGAACGTATGTCGCGAAGATGAGATTCCCACCACAATTCCGCGTGAACCGGATCAGTCGAAGGTCACCACGCTGCGGAGCACCGCGCCAGCGGCGAGCCGGTCGAACGCCGCGTTCAGATCGGCCGGCGCGATCGTCTCGGAGACGAACATATCGAGTGGCAACCGGCCCTGCAGGTAGAGGTCGATGAACATCGGGAAGTCCCGGGACGGTAGGCAATCCCCGTACCATGATGCCTTCAGCGCACCGCCGCGGCCGAAGACGTCGCCCAGCGGAAGCTCGGGAATGCGCGCCCCCGGGGCAGGGAGACCGACCAACACGACGGTCCCGGCCAGGTCCCGCGCGTAGAACGCCTGCCGCCAGGTCTCGGGTGTACCGGCGGCGTCGATGACGATGTCCGCGCCGAAGCCCCCGGTCAGCGTCCGTACCGCCTGAACGACATCCGACTCGGTGCTGTTGACGGTCGCTGTCGCGCCCAGATCGGTTGCCAGCGCGAGTTTGTGCGCGCTCCGGCTGACGGCGATGACCGTCGTCGCCCCAGCTAGCCGGGCGCCCGCGATCGCCGCACCGCCCACCGCGCCGCAGCCGATCACCGCCACCGAATCGCCGCGGGACACACCCGCCGTGTTGAGCGCGGCGCCGAGCCCTGCCGCGAGCCCGCATCCGACCAGACCGGCCACCGTCGGCGGCGCGGCCGGGTTCACCGTCGTGCACTGACCCGCCGCCACCAGGGTGTATTCGGTGAATGCGCCGATCCCCAGCGCGGGCGACAGCGCCTGCCCGGCATCCGGCCCTGAGGCGATCGTCATGCGGCCCGATGCGTGGTGGGTGTCGAAGCAGTACCACGGCCGTCCCCGTCGGCACGCCCGGCACCGCCCGCAGACCGCGCGCCAGTTGAGGATCACGTAATCGCCGACCGCGACCTCGGTGACGCCGTCTCCCACCGCAGCCACGATGCCAGCCGCCTCGTGTCCCAGCAGGTATGGGAAGTCGCTGCCGATCAGGCCGTCCCGGTAGTGCAGATCGGTCCGGCATACCCCGCATGCCTGCACTCGCACCACCACCTCGCCCGGGCCGGGATCGGGGACAAGGATCTCGACCAGCTCGACGGGAGCGCCCTGGGCACGGGCGACGGCAGCGACGGACGTGCGCGGCATAACGTGCTCCTCGGATTTCGCGGACGTGTGTCCTTACCGTAGGTGCCCGCCCCGTCAAGGAAGGCTCGTAAGCTATGCCGGTGAGTCCGACCGACGCTTTCGCTACCCGTGCGATCCACGCCGGGCAGGAGCCCGACCAGCGCACCGGCGCCATGGCGGTGCCGATTTACCAGACCTCCACGTTCGCCATGGACGAGGTCGGTGTCATGAAGGCCGGCTACGACTATTCGCGCGCCGGAAACCCGACCCGAACCGCGCTACAGATCGCTCTCGCCAGCCTCGAGGGTGGCCGGCACGCCCACGCGTTCGCGAGCGGTATGGCCGCGATCGACTGCCTGCTGCGGACGGTGCTGCGCCCCGGCGACCACATCATCCTGCCGGCCGACGGATACGGCGGCACCTACCGCATGATCGACCAGTTCGGCGTGCCCTGGGGCATCTCCTGCACCACGGTGGCGCTCGACGATCTCGCCGCCGTCCGCGCCGCGATCACCCCGCGCACCCGGCTGATCTGGTGTGAGACGCCGACCAACCCGCTGCTCGGCGTCAGCGACATCGAGGCGTTGGCCGAGATCGCGCACGCCGCCGGCGCACAACTGGCCGTGGACAACACCTTCGCCTCGCCGTACCTGCAGACGCCGCTTTCGCTCGGCGCGGATGTCGTCATGCATTCGACCACCAAGTATCTCGGCGGGCATTCCGACGTGATCGGCGGTGCGCTCGTCACCTCCGACGAGGAGTTGGCCGAGGCCTTCACCGCCTTCATCACCACCGTCGGCTCCGGGGCCGCGCCGTTCGACGCCTGGCTCACCCTGCGCGGAGTGAAAACCCTTGCGCTGCGCATGGAACGGCATTGCGACAACGCCGAGCGCATCGCGGAGTTGCTGGTGAGCCTGCCGAAGGTGGCGCGCGTACACTACCCCGGCCTGCCCGACGATCCGGGGCATACGGTCGCGGCGAAGCAGATGCGGGGCTTCGGCGGGATGGTGTCCTTCACGGTGGTCGGCGGCGAAGAGGAGGCCGTCAAGGTCTGTTCCCGCACCAGGCTTTTCACGCTGGCCGAGTCGTTGGGCGGCGTCGAATCGCTGATCGAGCATCCGCACCTGATGACGCACGCCTCCGTCGCCGATTCGGTGACTGCCGTGCCCCCCGACCTGATCCGGCTCTCCGTCGGCCTGGAGGACGCGGACGATCTCGCCGCGGACCTCGCCGACGCGCTGTCCTGACCGGCCCGCGATGCAGGCACTCGCCATCGATGTGGGCGGCACCAAACTCGCCGCCGCCGTCGTCTCGGACTCCGGCCGGATCCTCGGCCGCCACCAGGTGCCCACGCCGCGATCCGATGATGCGGCAACGGTTTTCGGCGCGGTCTGCCAGGCTGCCGACGGCGCGCTGGCGGCTGCCGGCATCGAGGTCGGCGGAGATGACGATGTTCGCGCGGCTACCGTGTCCGGACCGCCCGAGCGGCTCGGGCTGCCCGAGTCGCTGAGGTCGGTCGGGGGTGGCGGCACCCTCGCCGGAATCGGCGTAGCGACGGCCGGTCCGCTCGACGCGCGCGCCGGCACGGTGTCCCCGGTCAATATCGCGGCCTGGCGGGATTTCCCGCTGCGGGATCGGCTCGCGCAGCGCTACACCCTGCCGGTGCGCATGTTCGGCGATGCCGTCGCCGTGACCGTGGCCGAGCATTGGCTCGGCGCTGCTCGGGGCCTGGGGAACGTGCTGGGGATGGTCGTGTCGACCGGCGTCGGCGGGGGTCTGATCCTCGGCGGGCGGGTGGTTCCGGGCGCCGGCGGGAACGCGGGGCATATCGGTCACGTGTCGATCGATCCCGCCGGACCGCTGTGCGCCTGCGGCGGCGTCGGCTGCCTGGAGGCGGTCGCCAGCGGCACGTCGATCGCCCGCTGGGCCGCCGAGCACACGAGCGACAGGAAGGTCCCGCTGCGGACGGCCACCGCCGTCGCCGAGGCCGCTCGAGCGGGGGACGAGATCGCACTCGCTGCGATGCGCCGCGCCGCGGAGGCGATCGGCATGGCGGTCGCCGGCGCCGTCACACTCCTCGACCTCGACAAGGTGGTGATCGGTGGCGGCGTGGCCCACGCCTTCGACCTCCTTG
This sequence comes from Nakamurella sp., assembly GCA_017848755.1. Lineage (GTDB taxonomy): Bacteria > Actinomycetota > Actinomycetes > Mycobacteriales > Nakamurellaceae > Nakamurella. The sequence goes on from JAFIHI010000204.1 coordinate 15,370, forward strand.
CGCAGCCCATGGACGCGGCCTATCGGCGATATGCCGCGCTGGGATACGCTGCGCGGCCGCGCATCTCGGCGGCGGAGCTCGGCGGCGACGCCGGCATCCTCGGCGCCGCCGCGGTGGTACTCCGGCCGGACGACTACTGGCCGCGCAACGTTTGAGGGGAGCGCGGCCACTCGTGGGCCGCATGACGGAGGAAGAACATGACGGAGTCGCAGAGCGGCCGGGCGACCGGGGGTGTGGACGACCCGTGGATGTCCGTCGACATCCCCGAGCGGCTCGGCTACCGCATCAAGTGCGCCCTGCTCGGCCGGCCGTTGATCTCGGCGGAGCTGCGGCACCAGAAGCTCTCGAAAACGGTGGCGCTGGGCGTGCTCTCGCCCGACTGCATCTCCTCCTCGGCCTACGGCACCGAGGCGATGCTGGTCGAGCTGTTGCCGTGGTTCGGCATGGCCGCGTTCACCATCGTGCTGCCCGTCACCGGCGCGATCCTGCTCATCCTCGTGCTCATGACGCTGTCCTATCGCGAGGTCGTCCAGGTCTACACGCGCGCCGGCGGGTCCTATGTCGTCGCCCGGGAGAACTTCGGGCCGCGCGTTGCGCAGGTCGCCGCCGTCGCGCTGCTCATCGACTACGTCGTCACCGTCGCGGTGCAGGCGGCCGCCGGCACCGTCGCCGTGGCGTCCGCCGTTCCGGCGCTCGGCCCGTACAGTACCGAGATCACCGTCGGAGTCGTCATTCTCATCGCCTACGGGAACTTGCGTGGCATTCGCGAAGCCGGCAAGCTGTTCGCGCTGCCCACCTACGTGTTCGCCACCGCGATGATCGCCGTGATCATCGTCGGGATCATCCGCGAGATCGCCGGCACCCTGCCGAGATATGACGTGGCCGCGCTGAAGGGCACGGTGCCGGTCGAGCACATGTCGGGCCTCGCGTTCTTCGTGGTGGTCCTCGTGGTGCTGCGCTCGTTCGCGAACGGCGGATCGTCGCTCACCGGCCTCGAGGCGATATCGAACGGCGTGAGTGCGTTCCGGGCGCCGCAGGGTCGCAACGCGCGCCGGGTCCTCGTCGTGATGGCGAGCATCCTCGGCGTGCTCGTCGCCGGAGTCTCCTGGCTGGCGCACGTCACGCACGCGACGCCGTTCGCGGCCGGCTACCCGTCGGTGATCTCGCAGGAGGCGCGCGCCGTCTTCGGCAACGGGCCCGCCGGCCACGTCTTCTACATCGTCGTCCAGGCGGCCTCGGCGCTGATCCTGTACACGGGCGCGAACACCAGCTTCAATGGATTCCCCTTCCTGGCCAGTTTCGTCGCCGAGGACTCGTTCCTGCCCCGCTGGCTGACCAAACGCGGCCACCGGCTGGTGTTCTCGAACGGAATCGTCATCCTCGCCGCCGTATCGATCGCGTTGATCGCCGTCGCGCACGCCCACGTCAACGCCCTGCTGCCGTTCTACGCGATCGGCGTGTTCACCGGTTTCGCCATGGCCGGGTTCGGCATGGCCCGCTATCACCATGTCCGGCGCGAATCGAGTTGGCGGCGCAGGCTCGTCATCAACGCGTCCGGCGGCGCGCTGTCCGCGCTGGTGGTGCTGATCTTCGCCGTCGTCAAGTTCACCGAGGGCGCGTGGCTGGTCGTCCTGCTGTTCCCGATTCTCGTGTTCGTGTTCATCCGTCTCAATCGCCAGTACCGTGCGGAGGCCCGGTCACTGGACCTGGCGACCTGGATCCGCCAGGACCAGGCCGAGGCGCCGCGCTACCCGCGGCACGTCGTGCTCGTCATGGTCGACACGCTCGACCTGGCCGCGCTGCGGGCGCTGCGCTACGCCGCGAGCCTGCGCCCCACCGAGTTGCGCGCCGTGCATTTCGTCATCGACAGCATGGTCGCCGATCGGCTGCAACGGGGTTGGGTGGACCGCCGCCTGGGGGATCGGTATCCGCTGGAGATCGTCGAGTGCCCGGACCGGCGCCTGGTGCGTTCGGCCGCTGAATTCGCGCTGTCCACCGTGGTCGGCGAGAGCGCGGAGACCACGGTGCTGCTGCCGCGTCGGACGTATCGGCGCGGATGGGGGCAGCTGCTGCACGATCGCACCGCGGACCGGATCGCCGCCGCCGTCGGGCGGATTCCGCACGTCGCGGCGACCATCGTCCCGTACGACACCACGCTGTCGCATGACGTGGTCGTGCGCCTCGAGGCCGAGGAGCGACGAGCCGCCGCGACCCCCGCGCTGGCACCGGTGGCAGGCGGATCCGGCCACGCCGGCCACGGCGGCCCGCGCCCGCGGCGCAAGGCCGAGCCGCCGTCGACGGGTGGGGGAGTCACACCGATCGCCGATGCGGTGTGGAAACGGTACGTCACCGTGGAGGGACGCGTCGTCACGGTCCAAACCAGCTCCATGGCCGGCCTGTCGCTGGAGGCCCGGCTGTTCGACGATTCCGGTGGGCTGCGCCTGCTCTTCTTCGGCCGCACCAGCATCCCCGGCATCACCCCCGGTGCCCGGCTGCGTGCGACCGGCCGCGTCGGGCGGTACAAGGATCACCTCGCGATCGCCAACCCGGTGTACGAATTACTGCCGGAGTCGGCGGGCGAGGTGTAGCGGTGGCCCGCGCAGCCGGTCGTGATCGACCACGGCAGCGATCGCCCACAGCGACGGGTCGCAGCGATCACCCACGGCGGTGGGTCACGGCGCGGAGCAGGTCGAGTGCTGGCAGGATTCGATCCATGCAACGAGTCACCCTGGACGAAATCCGTGCCGCCGCAGATCTGCTCGAGCCGATCGTGCGGCATACGCCGGTCGACAGCTCGCGGCCGCTCCAGGAGATGGTCGGTGGCCCGGTGTTCCTCAAGTGCGAGAACCTGCAGCGCACAGGCTCTTTCAAGATCCGGGGTGCCTACACGCGGATCGCGCGGCTCACCGACGCCGAGCGAGCCAACGGCGTGGTGGCGGCCTCGGCCGGGAACCATGCCCAGGGGGTTGCCCTCGCAGCGCGGATGCTCGGCACCGCGGCGACGGTGTTCATGCCGGTGGGCGCGTCGATCGCCAAGCTGGCCGCGACCAAGGCGTACGGGGCGACCGTGCATCTGGTCGGCGACACGATCGAGGGGTCGCTTCAGGCCGCGCGCGCGATGAGCGCCGAGACCGGCGCGGTGTTGGTGCACCCGTTCGATCACCCGGACATTCTGCGTGGCCAGGGCACCGTTGGTCTCGAGATCTGCGACCAGGTACCGGATGTCGCGACCGTGATCGTGGCGACCGGAGGCGGCGGGCTGATCAGCGGTATCGCGACAGCCGTGAAGGGACTGCGGCCGGGTGCCAGGGTGGTCGGGGTGCAGGCCGAGTCCGCGGCCGCATGGCCCGCCTCGCTGGCCGCCGGCCACCCGGTGCGCGCCACGTCCATGACGACACTCGCGGACGGCATCGCCGTGGATACGCCCAGCGACCTCACGTTCGACCACGTCTCCCACCTCGTCGACGAGATCGTGACGGTCTCCGAAGGGCAGCTCTCGCGGGCGATGCTGCTGTGTCTGGAGCGCGCGAAGCTGGTAGTCGAACCTGCGGGCGCGGCCGCCGTCGCCGCGATCCTCGCGCATCCGCACGCGTTCACCCCGCCGGTGGTCGCGGTGCTGTCGGGCGGCAATATCGACCCGCTACTGCTGCTGCACGTCACCCAGCACGGCCTCGTCGCGGCCGGGCGGTTCCTGTCGCTGCGCGTCGACATCCCGGACCGCCCGGGGTCGCTCGCGCGGATGCTGACGCTCGTCGGCGACCACGGCGGCAACGTGATCGACGTGGTCCACTCGCGCGTCGGCTCCGGGCTCCGGCTCGGCGACGTGCAGGTCAGCCTGCGCCTGGAATGCCGCGGCCACGACCATTCGGAGGAGATCATGGCGGTGCTGTCCCAGGCCGGGCTCACCGTGCACGTCGACGAGTAACGACGCGAACGTCGTCATATCCGTCATATCCGCCGTCGATGGCCGGCAGCCGGCGGGCCGACCGGATATGACGGTTTCCGGCGCCGGGCATTGTTCGATCAACTGAGCCCGACGGGGCTACGCGTCGAACGGCTTGGCCTCGACGATGGTCACCTTCTGATGGTGGCCGTTCGGAAGCTCGTACTCGCGGGCCTCGCCGCGGCTCGCTCCTACGATCGCCTTGCCCAGCGGTGATTGCGGAGAGTACACGGGGAGATCGCCGTGGGTGCCTTCCTCGCGCGAACCGAGCAGGAAGGTCTCGGTGTCGTCATCGCCGTCATACGCGATGGTGACGACCATGCCGAGCTCGACGATCCCGTCGTCCGCCGGCCGCACGCCGACCTTCGCGCTACGCAGCAGCTCCTGCAGCTGCCGGATGCGCCCCTCCTGTTTCGCCTGTTCGTCCCGTGCCGCGTGATAGCCGCCGTTCTCCTTCAGGTCGCCTTCTTCACGGCGTGCGTTGATCTCGGCCGCCAGCGCCGGACGATTGGCCACCAGCTCGTCCAGCTCTGCCTTCAGGCGGTCATACGCTTCCTGGGTCAACCAGGTCTGATCCGCTGCGGTCATGATCACTCCTTACTATGCGTAACGGCCCGCGCGGCCGATGACTGCGCGGGCCCTTATGTGCTCATCGACCCGTACCCGGGCCGTCACCGTCCGGCGTCAGTGTCTCCGCGAGCGGTGACCTGCACATAGACGAACGTGCGGCCCCGGAAGGAGCCGCACACTGTGGTCAGCCTAACACAGCATTCGCTGGTGGGGTCCGAGAATTCGTGAGGCGGGCCCCGTTCGGTCCGGCCCGGCCATGCGCATCGTGGGCGCGGAACCGGAGAGGGAACAATGGTGGCAGGCACATGACATTCTGTGAGCAAGAGAGGACTTGAGTGCGTGAGTGAGGCAGAGCGCGGCCTGCGGCTGATGGCGGTCCATGCCCACCCGGACGACGAATCGAGCAAGGGTGCCGCGACGCTGGCGAAATACGCGGCAGACGGCGTCCGTGTGCTCGTCGTGTCGTGTACCGGCGGGGAGCGCGGCGACATCCTGAACAAGTCCTTCACGCTCGGGGACGAGCCGCTCGCGGAGGTTAGACGCCGCGAGATGGCGGAAGCTGCAAGGATTCTCGGCGTGGAGCACGCGTGGCTTGGGTTCGAGGATTCCGGATACCACGAGGGCCCACCGGACACCTGGGACCTGCCGAGCGGCAGTTTCGCGGCGCTGGACCCGGAGTCGGAGACGGAGGCGTTGGTCGCCCTGATGCGCGATTTCCGGCCGCATGTCGTCGTCACCTACGACGAGGAGGGCGGTTATCCGCACCCCGATCACATCCGTACGCACGTGATCTCGGTCGCGGCCTTCGACGCGGCGGCCGACCCGGACATGTTCCCGAACGCCGGCGATGCCTGGCAGCCGTTGAAGCTGTACTACCACGGTGGCTTTTCGCTCCGGCGGCTCGAAGCCATCGACGAGGCCATGCTGGCCCACAACGGCACCAGTCCGTTCAAGGCGTGGATCGACCGCATGCGCGCGACGGGCCGCCCCGACCGCAGCGAGAAGATCACCACCCGCATCGACGTCACCGACTTCCTGGACGTCCGGGACGCCGCGCTCAAGGCGCACGCCACCCAGATCGATCCGGAGGATGGACACTGGTTCGCGATCCCGCACGAGGTCGAGGCTGCCGTGTGGGGCACGGACGACTACGAGCTGGTCCGCTCGCTGGTGGATTCGTCGGTTCCGGAGGATGATCTGTTCGCAGGAATCACGGAGCGGGTGAACGCGACATGACAACACTGGTGGCTATGGCGGCACCGGCGATCGACCGGCTGGCGGCCTGGGTCGCGGCGCAGCCCGGCGATTACGACCCGTCCAGCGGCCATGGGCCCGAATGGGGCAAGGCCGCTCCCGCCGGGCTGTTGATCTGGCTTTTCCTCGGCGTCGCGCTGTTCTTCCTCGTCAAGTCCATGAACCGGCATCTGCGCCGGGTGTCGAAGAAGTTCGATGATGCCGCCGCTGGCTCGGACACCGGGATACCGCCGGATATGACGACCCTGACGGCGTCCTCGTCCGATGCCGGTTCGGGTTCGGACGCGGCCGGCGGATCGGGGGACTGTGCGGGTGACGATGCTCGTGATAAAGCGGGCGCTGCGGACAAAGTAGCCGTCGACGATTAGGACGCAGTCACCGATCCAGCAACGCAATCAGCCGGCGGGGAGCCACGCACCGATACGCGTCCTCGCACAGGTCCTCGATCTGCATCCAGTCCACCGTGCCGTCCAGCCGGACGCCGAGCCAGCCGCGGTGCCCGACATACGGCGGGACGAAGTAGCGGTCCGGCTGCTCGACTACCATCGCCTGCTGCGCGCCCGGCGGCGCCGCGCACCACAGGTGGGGAAAGTCGTGGTCGTGGTGCCCGTGCTCCCACAGCAGCGCAAACTGCTTGCCGCAGAAGAATCCCGGCGATCCGTGGCTGAGTCGCTCGGTCGCTTCGGGCAGCGCCAGACAGATCGCCCGGATCCTCGCCGCCAACTCGTCGGTCATGATCCGCAGCTTACGAGCGGACCACTACGGAAGGAGGCCTGCTCACACCCCGCCCATGGCCCGCGGACTCCTGCTGTCCCAGTCGGGTCCGTGGACCGTCGACACACCCCATCCATAGGCGGCGATCAGGGGGATGTGAGGTAGTCCATCAGGTGGCCGGACTCGGTCTCCAATTCGTCGATCCGCTTTTTTACGACGTCGCCGATGGACACGATGCCGACGAGCGCGTCACCGTCGACCACCGGAAGGTGGCGGAACCGCCGCTCGGTCATGATCCGCGCGATATCGCTGATCCGGTCGCCAGGCCGACAGGTCTGGACGTCGGACGTCATCATTTCGCTCACGTGCATGTGCAGCACGGCCGCGCCGTGTTTGTGCATGGCCCGGGCGATATCGCGCTCGCTGACGATCCCGTCGATTCGGGTTCCGTCGGTCGATACGACAAGCGCGCCAATACCGTGCTCGGCGAGCGCGGCGACCAGTTCCGAGATCGATGCGTTCGGGCTGATCGTCACCACCGACCGGCCCTTTCCTGCGAGTACATCCTGGACGATCATCGCAACCTCCCAGTTTGCGAATCGTGACGTCTGCCGGACGTGGTGCTTGCCGCAACTGTAGTCGAGATCACACGGCCCGGCGCGGTGTCGGTTCGGCCGTCGCCCCCTGGACGGTGATCGCCGCTGAACACAAGCCCACCGCCCGCATCGCAGTGGTCGAGCATGTCTGCGACCGCATCGAACAAGCCCTCGCCGCGGGTGTCTGATTGTTCGCTCCGCGCTCTGCTCATCGTGCCTGCTGCATCGCGAACCGTTCGCTCGGCGCTCCGCTCGGCCGTCCTTACGGGGTGGGCCGGCGCAGGACGGCTGAGGCGAGCGCGGCATCGAGTCGGCGCGCTTGATGTCGGTGGTGTCCAGGACGAGTGGTGTCGTCGGTTTTCTCGCAGCCACTCGGTGATGGCGGCCAGGCCTTCTTCGGGGTGGGCGCGGCCCACGCCGATGCGGAAGCGGTCGGCGGGGGTCGGGGTCAGCTCGGAGTGGTAGATGCTGGCAGGCAGCAGCAGGACGCCGGCTTCTTCGACCAGGCGGGTGCAGAACTCCTCCACTCCGTCCGGGCCGAGGTAGCGGGGGAAGGCGACGCAGCCGCCGTCGGGAGCCCGCCACTCGAAGAGGTCGGGGTGCTCGGCGAAGGGGGCATCGAACAGCGGCAGGTTGTGGGCGATGAGCGCCCGGTTGTGGTGCAGGATCATGGCGCGAGCCTTAATCGCGATGCGGGCCAGGATCTCGCTGGGGGCGGAGTTGCAGATCGTGGTGTAGTGTTTGGCCCGCTCCAGGCGGCTTACCAGTTTGCGGTCGCGGCAGGTGATCCAGCCGATCCGCAGACCCGGCAGGCCGAGCGACTTGGAGGTGACGTTCAGCGACAGGGCTCGCTCGGACAGGTCCGCGGCCTGCGGCAGGGTGCGGGCCGCGTCGAGTTCCAGGCCGCGGTAGACTACGTCGCTGAACAGGTGGATGCCGCGCTCGTCGCACAACCTCGCCCGCTCGGTGAACTCGGCGGCGCTGATGACCTTGCCGGTGGGGTTGTTCGGGAAGTTCACCGACACGACCCGGGTGTTCGGCCGGATCGCCGCCTGCACCGCGTCGAGGTCCAGCGCCCAGTCTTGGTCGGGGTCAAGGGCGACGCCGGTGACCTCGCACAGGGCGAGTGGCACGGTCTCGGCCGCCTGATAGTTCGGCGTCACCACCACTGCGTGGTCGCCCGCA
>JAFIHI010000026.1 GCA_017848755.1 Nakamurella sp.
GATCGCGGCTTCGAGGTGGCGATCGGCTGCGAGGACGCCTCACGCGCCGCCGTCGATCACCTCGCCCGGGTCATCGAGACGGTGGAGCGCCTCGGCGCCTTCCGACGACAGCGGCCCCGATGCCCCGCGGCGCGCTCAGGACGCGTACGACAGGGTGCTGGACGCAGCCCGCGCACTGGGCGGCACCATCACCGGCGAGCACGGTGTCGGCCGCATGAAACAGGCCCAACTCGCCAACGAGATCGGGCCGGTGGGGCTGTCGATGCATCGCGCCATCAAGCGCGCCCTCGACCCGGCGGGCCTGTTCAACCCCGGTTCGATGTTCTCGATGGAATAGCCGGCTCGACCTGCTGGGTCTGCTGGGTCTCCGAGGCCCCCGGTAACTCTGCGCCGGCGGCTTCGAAGTCGCCGCGGTGCGCGGCGCGGTCCAGGAGGTCGGCGACCTCGGCGTCCTGGACCGGCGCGAAGTCGGCGTAGGCCTGGCCGACCGCGACGAACTGGTTACCGATGGCCTCGACGCAGACCACCGCATCAGCGCAATCGAGGAGCCCACTCACCTCGTCGGCGGACGCGACCGGCACGGCCAGCACCACCCGGCGCGCGCCCTGCGCCCGGGCAACGGCGCATGCGGCGCGCGCGGTCGATCCGGTGGCTACGCCGTCATCGACAATGACGACGATCCGGCCGGTGAGCGGCACCGGTGGACGCGAACCGCGGTACCGGGCCGCCCGCCGGTCCATCTCGGCGCGTTCCCGCCCTTCGATCGAGGACAGCTCCTGGGCGGTGACCCGCACCTGGCGGACCAGATTCTCGTTGACGACGCGCACGCCCCCCTCACCGACGGCCCCCATGGCCAACTCGCGCTGGAAGGGGACGCCGAGCTTGCGCACCATGATCACGTCCAGCGGTGCGCCCAGAGCGATTGCGACCTCGAACGCGACAGGGACCCCGCCGCGCGGCAGACCCGCCACGACGACGTCATGACGGGCGTACTCGCCGAGCTTCTCGGCCAGTCGGCGGCCCGCGTCGACTCGATTCCGGAACAAAGCTGCTCCTTCCTCCACCCGCGGATCGACGCCGGTGCCCCGGGGCAGCCGGCGCAGTCTGTGGCGGGCGGCGACTCGGCTCCGTCAGATCACGGCACGCGTTACGGCACCCGGAACTCCGGGGGCGGGTAGACGAGCGAGGTCGACGTGGTCGGGTACTCGGCCTGGTACGTCAAGTCGGTGTGCACCGCAACCACTCCGTCCAGCGACCGGATGTTGTCCAGCAGCGGCTCCAGCATCATCTTGGTCTCCACCTGCCCGCGCAGGGTGACGACGCCATCGGCGACCGTGACGACGACCGAACCGGGCTCCAGCAGGAACCGCCTACTGAGCACCTCGTCGGCGATGTAGTCGTGAAGCTCCTCGTCGCTCTTGAGGAATACCCGCAGCAGGTCCGTGCGAGACACGATGCCGACTAGGATCCCGCGATCGTCGACCACCGGAAGCCGCCGCACATGAGCCCGAGCGGCCACCCGCGCGGCGGCGACCACCACGTCCTCGGGGGACACCGTCACGGCCGGCGCCGTCATCATGTCCCGCGCCGTCTCGCCCTGGGCCTTGCGGCGAAGCTGCTGCCGTTCGGGGAAACTGCCACCGATCTTGGCGTGCGGATCTCCGCCGGCGGCGACCTTGGCGAGCAGGTCCGACTCCGACACGATGCCGAGCACCCGGCCCACGCGGTCGACGACCGGGACGGCGCTGACCCGGTTCTCGGTCAGGACATGCGTGATGTGCTTGAAGGTCGCGTCCTCGTCCACGACGATCACGTTGGCGGTCATGACGTCGCGTACGGGTGTGTTCGTCCACGGTGTCGGCGAGGGGGGCACGGCCCCGGAGCTTGCCGTGCTCACCGGGCTCGTCGGCTGGGACGCGGTTCCCGGCGGCGGCTCGAGTTGATCGGCGACCGGACGTGACAGCGCCGCCAGGTACCGCTCTAGCGCGGATCGGTAGCGGTCGTCGTCCGGACGGGCTCGATGCACGGTGTCGGCCGCGGCTTCGCGCCTGGCCGCGAATCTCTCGCGCTCGCTCATCTCCGGCTCCCTTCGGCCATGCAACACCCACCGGGGTCGAACCGGCCGTGCGGTCGCGGCTGGCCCGCCGCGACGACGCAGGAGGTCGTCGCTCCCGGCCTTCATCGAGCCTGGCTCCGTGCCATCGACCATGCCACGGCCACAGGTCCCCGGCAGTCGGGACCTTCGACCCTCGCATACCACCCGCGTTTTTCCGAGGCTGGAGCATGCAGGGCACCCAGCGGGGACACCGCAGCTCACGGGGGCACTGCACGTGACGTGGGCGCCGCACCTGGAGTGTGCACCGCACGTGGATCGGGCGCCCGAATCGAGGGAGTGACCATGATCGCCAAACCGGGTGACTGGCTCGTCATATCCGGCCGAACCGACCACAGCAGCGGCAGACGCGGCGAGATCCTGTCCGTAGGCTCCCCCTCCGGAGAGCCGCCCTACACCGTCAAGTGGCTCGACACCGAACACACCGCGGTGGTGTTCCCGGGCCCGGACGCCATCGTCGTAGGCGCCGCGGACCTGGAGGAGATGGACCGGCGGGCCGAAGCCCGCCTAACGCACCGGTCGTCGTAGGCGCCCGGAGGATCGCGAGGTGCCTGGTGGACACGGCCGACCGCTCCCAGCGCGACGGCAGCATGGACTGGCCGCCCATCCACCGCGCACCCACGCTTCCGCCGATCTTGGGCGACTATGACGCCACCCGAGCCACTTTCACGTGGGCGCAGGCCCGATCCGAGCTCGATGGCCTGCCCGGCGGCGGGCTCAACATCGCGCACGAGGCCGTCGACCGACATGCCACCGGAGCGCTCGCGGACACACCCGCGCTGCGGTTCGTCGGTCGCGACGAATCGGTCTCTACGATCTCGTATCGCGAGCTGCGGGAGCTGACGGACCGGTTCGCGTCGATGCTGCACGATCTCGGCGTCGGCCGCGGAGACGTCGTGTGCACACTGCTCGGTCGGGTGCCCGACCTCTATCTCACCGCCCTGGGCACGCTCAAGACAGGCGGGGTGTACTGCCCGCTGTTCGCCGCATTCGGGCCGCAGCCGGTGCGCGAGCGGCTCGCCCTCAGCCAGGCCAAGGTCCTGGTCACGACGTCGGCGGATTACGTTCGCAAGGTCGCGTCGGCCCGCGCGGACCTTCCCGCCCTGGAGCACGTTCTGGTGGTCGACAGGGCGGCGCCGGACGGCGCGGTCGCCCTCCCTGATCTGCTCGCCGCCACGCGCAGCACCGTCGCGATCGCCGCCACGACCCCGGAGGATCCGGCACTGCTGCACTTCACCAGCGGAACCACCGGCCGCCCGAAGGGCGCGGTGCACGTGCACGAGGCCGTCGTCGCGCACCACGCCACGGCGGGATTCGTGCTCGACCTGCGGCCCGGCGACATCTATTGGTGCACAGCCGATCCCGGCTGGGTGACGGGCACGTCGTACGGGATCATCGCCCCGCTCACGCACGGCGTGACGACCGTGGTCGACGCGGCGGACTTCGACGCCAAACGCTGGTACCGGACCTTGGCGGAGAGCCGGGTGACCGTCTGGTACACCGCGCCCACGGCGCTCCGGCTGCTCATGCGCGCCGGCGACGAGCTGCCGCACCGGTTCGACCTCTCGGCGCTCCGTCACGTCGTCAGCGTCGGCGAGCCGCTCAATCCGGAGGCCGTCGTCTGGGGGGAACGCGCGTTCGGCGTCCCGATCCACGACACCTGGTGGCAGACCGAAACCGGAGCCATCATGATCAGTAACTATCCGGGTATGACGATCCGGCCGGGTTCGATGGGCCGGCCGGTGCCGGGGGTCGATGCCACCGTTCTGGCCCGGGGCGAGGACGGTCGGGCACTCGTCATCGACGATCACGTGACCGAGCTGGACGCCGGCGCCGTCGGTGAGCTGGCCCTGCGGCCGGGCTGGCCGTCCATGTTCCGCGGCTACCTGGGCGACGACGCGCGGTACCGGGCCTGCTTCGCGGGCGGCTGGTACCTGTCCGGCGACCTCGCGCGACGCGATCGGGACGGTTACTTCTGGTTCGTGGGCCGCGCCGACGACGTGATCAAGTCCGCCGGCCACCTGATCGGACCGTTCGAGGTCGAGAGCCTGCTGATGGAGCACCCCGCCGTTGTCGAGGCCGGGGTGATCGGCAAGCCGGATCCGATCGCGGGCGAGATCGTCAAGGCCTTCGTGACCCTCCGATCCGGTTTCTTGCCGGATGACGCGCTGCGCCAGGAGCTGATCACGTTCGGCAGGCACCGGCTCGGTGGGTTGGCGCCGAAGGAGATCGACTTCGATCAGAACCTGCCGCACACGAACAGCGGCAAGGTGATGCGGCGGCTGCTCAAGGCCCGTGAGCTCGGGCTTCCCGAGGGCGATCTGTCGACCATTGAGAGCCGGCCATGACGACGACCAGACCCGCTCGACGCAGCGCCCGGCGGCCGATGCATGCGCCGCCGACGGAGCCGCGGGCTGTCGATACGCGGGATGTCGACCCACGGTCGACCGATCCGCGGGTGGAGGACCTGCGCCAGATGCTGCGCATCCGCCGCTTCGAGGAGCGCTGCGTCGAGCTGTACAGCAGCAGCAAGATCCGTGGCTTCATGCACCTGTGTATCGGCGAGGAGGCGGTCTCGGTCGGTGTACTCGGCCAGCTCGGCCCGGCGGACGCCGTGGTGTCCACCTACCGCGAGCACGGGCATGCGCTGGCGCGCGGCCTGTCGATGACCGCGATTCTCGCCGAGATGTTCGGCCGGCAAACAGGTGTCAGCCGCGGCCGCGGCGGGTCGATGCATCTCTTCGACGCCGCCCGGCGCTTCTACGGCGGCAACGCGATCGTCGGCGGAGGACTGCCGCTGGCGGTCGGCCTGGCGCTGGCCGAGAAGATGCGCTGCACCGGCCGGATCGTTGCGTGCCTGTTCGGCGACGGCGCCATGGCCGAAGGCGAGTTCCACGAGAGCGCGAACCTCGCCGCGCTGTGGCGGCTGCCGGTCGTGTTCTTCTGCGAGAACAACGGATACGCGATGGGCACCGCGCTGGCGGGGGAGCACGCGCAGACGGATCTCGCCCTGCGAGCAGCCTCCTACGGCATGGTGTCCTGGTCCGCGGACGGCATGGACGTCCTGGCGGTGTCCGACGCGGCGCGGCGTGCCGTCGAATTCGTCCGCGATTCCGGCGAGCCGTGCTTCGTGGAGCTGCACACCTACCGGTTCCGCGCGCATTCCATGTACGACCCGGACCGATACCGCGACAAGGCGGAGATCGCGTCATGGCGGGAGCGCGACCCCATCACGGCGCTCAGTGCGGCGCTGCAAGGGGACGAGACCCTGTCTCAGCACGACCTGGATCGCATCGAGGCCGGGATCATCGCCGAGATCGACCAGGCCGTCGCCGAGGCCGACGCGGCGCCCGAGGAGTCGGTCGACGACCTGACATTGTTCGTCCACAGCGAGGCGCACCGTGACCACCATTGAGGGCGTGGTGGGCAAGACCGGCGACGCCACGCAGATGACGTATCGCGAGGCGATACGTGAGGCGATCCGCGAGGCCATGCGCCGCGACGACCGGGTGTTCCTGATGGGCGAGGACGTCGGCCGGTACGGCGGCTGCTACGCCGTGAGTATGGGGCTGCTCGAGGAGTTCGGGCCCGACCGGATCCGGGACACGCCACTGTCCGAATCCGGATTCGTCGGCGCCGGCATCGGCGCGGCCCTGGGCGGGATGCGCCCGATCGTCGAGATTATGACGGTGAACTTCAGCCTGCTGGCGCTCGACCAGATCATGAATAACGCGGCGACGCTGCTGCACATGTCCGGCGGGCAGCTGGCGGTGCCGATCGTGATCCGCATGACGACCGGCGCGGGCCGTCAACTCGCCGCGCAGCACTCGCACAGCCTGGAGGGCTGGTACGCCCACATTCCGGGCCTGAAGATACTGGCGCCGGCGACCATCGACGACGCCCGGGGCATGCTCTGGCCGGCCCTGGCCGATCCGGACCCGGTCCTGATCTTCGAGAACGGATCGCTCTACACCGTCGAAGGCCCGGCGCCCGACCCGACCGCGACCGGCGATATCAGCCACGCCGCCATCCGCCGGCCCGGGCGGGATCTCACGATCGTGACCTACGGCGGCACCCTTTCCAAGGCGCTCGCCGCGGCAGAGGACCTGGCCACGCACGGTGTCGACGCGGAGGTGATCGACCTGCGGGTGCTGCGCCCGTTGGACGACGCCACCATGGTCGCATCGGTCGCGCGCACGCACCGCGCGGTGATCGTCGACGAGGGGTGGCGATCCGGAAGCCTGGCCGCCGAGATCAGCGCACGTCTGGTCGAGCAGGCGTTCTACGACCTGGATGCCCCCATCGAGCGGGTGTGCTCGGCCGAGGTGCCCATTCCCTATGCGCGCCACATGGAGGAGGCGGCGCTGCCGCAGGTAGCGGGGATCGTGGCCGCTTCGCTTCGCACGGTGGGCACCCATGCCTGAGTTCCGGATGCCGTCCCTCGGTGCGGACATGGAGTCCGGCCGGCTGCTGGAATGGCTCGTTTCGCCCGGCGATGCGGTGCATCGGGGAGACGTGGTCGCCGTCGTCGATACGGACAAGGCGGCCATCGAAGTCGAGTGCTTCGACGACGGCGTGGTCTCAGCGCTGCTCGTGCAGCCGGGCGAGAAGGTCCCGGTCGGCACGGCTCTCGCCGCGATCGGCGCTCCCGCACCGCCCGCGATCACCGAGCCGGGCACGATCACCGAGCCGGGTGCTTCACCGGGGCCGGCCGCAGCGCCGTTGCCGAGTGTGGACGCTGTGCCCGGGCAGCGACTCGCCACACTGCCCGTTCCGGCCGTCATGCCGGCGCCGCCCGCCGTGACACCCCTTGCGCCGCAGGGAGTCTCGCCGCTGGTGCGGCGCTTGGCACGCCAGCGCGGTGTCGATCTCACGGCGGTCGCTGCGGCCGTGCCCGGCCAGGTGGTTCACCGAGCCGACGTCGAGCGCTTCTGCGCGGCGGGTCCCCCAGCACGCACCTCCCGCGTTCGAGCGTCGCCCCTGGCCCGCAGGCTCGCTGCCGCATCCGGGGTGGACCTGGCCGGTGTGCCGGGAACGGCAGAGGCCGGGGCGGTGCGCGCCGAGGACGTCTATCGCGCCCTCGCCGGCGCACGGCCGGGCCCAGACGCATCGGCGACGGGACCTGCTCTTCCGGCAAAGCGTCCGTCCGTGCCCACGGCAGAACCCTCGACCGTGCCCACGGCAGAACCCCCGACCGTACCCACGGCTGCTGCACACGCCCCATCGGCGGCCGCGCAGTCGCATGCGTCGGGCATGCGGCGTGCCATCGCCGAGTTGGTCAGCCGGGCGAATCGAGAGATTCCGCACTACTACGTCTCCACATCGATCGATATGACGGCCGCGACGCAGTGGCTGCGCGCCCGGAACCGCGAGCTTGACGTGTCCGAACGGATCGTCCCAGCGGCACTGCTGCTGCTGTGCGCGGCCCGCGCCGCGGTCGCCGTTCCGGAGCTCAACGGCCACTGGGTCGACGGCGCCTTCCGCCCCGCCGCCACCGTGGATCTCGGAACGGTGATCTCGCTGCGCGGCGGCGGCATCATGGTGCCGGTTATTCCCGACGCCGCGAACCTGACGATCGATCACGTCATGGCGGCCGTTCGCGACCTGGTGGAACGCGCCAGATCGGGACGGCTGCGCGCTTCTGCGCTGACCGGCGCCTCGATCACGGTCTCCAACCTCGGCGACCAGGGGGTCGACGCAGTGTTCGGCGTCGTGTACCCGCCCCAGGTGGCGCTGGTCGGGTTCGGTGCCGTACGCGACCGACCGTGGACCGTGGACGGCCTGCTGGGCGTCCGCCCCGCGGTCGTCGCAAGCCTGGCCGCCGATCACCGGGCGTCCGACGGCGCGGTCGGCGCGCGGTTCCTGCGCCACATCGATCGGCTACTGCAGAAACCGGAGGAGCTATGACGACCGAAGAGGTCCACGTGATCTTTGAGCAGACGCTCAAGGAGATCGTTCCCGACGCCGACCTGTCCAGCGTTCCTGGCGATACCGACCTGCGCGAGACCTTCGAGCTGGATTCGCTGGACTTCGTCGAATTGGTCGAGCGGCTGAGCAAGCGCATCGGTGCCCGCATCGACGAGGAGGATTACGACCAATTGCGCACCCCGGACGACGCCGTGCGATTCCTCGTCGCGCACGCCGCCTGACACCCCTCCGCCGGCGATGGCCACGCTTGCGGCCCCTTCGCCGGTTACCGGGCGGGCACCGTCGGGACGGCGGCGAGCAGCCGCTTCGTGTAGTCGTGCTGAGGGTCGGCGAGAACCGTTGCCGTGGGCCCCTCCTCGACGATCCTGCCTCGATAGAGCACGATGATCCGGTTGGACATCTGCCGGGCGAGGCTGACATCGTGCGTGATGAAGAGTAGCGACAAACCGCGCTCGGCGCGGAGGTCCGCGAGGACGTTCAGCACCTGCGCGCGGACGGAGACGTCCAGCGCGGAGACCGGTTCGTCGCACACCAGCGCCGTCGGGCCGAGCGCCATCGCCCCGGCGATCACTACCCGCTGCCGCTCACCGCCGGAGAGCTGATGTGGGTACCGGTGCCAGAAGACCTCGGGCGGGTTCAGCCCCGCGGCGGATAGCGCCGCCAGGCCGATGGCCGTCCGCTCCACCCCGGGCGCACCTATGCGGTGGATCTGCAGGCCGGCCAGCACCTGCGCGCCTACCGTGCTGCGCGGATTCAAGGATTGGTACGGATCCTGGAAGATGAGCTGCACCTCGCGGGACAGCCTGCGGCGCACGGCACCCGTCAGCGGCTGCGTCCCGTACCGCACGGTGCCACCGGTCGGCGCGATGAGGCCGAGCAGCACTCGCCCGAGCGTCGACTTGCCGCTGCCGGATTCGCCGACCAGCGCTAGAGTCTCGCCCGCGCGCCAGCTGAGGCTGACGCCGTCGAGCGCGGTCAGGTAGCGGCTGCCGCGTCGGCTCCGGCCCCGAATGCGGTACCGGACCGACACATCGGACGCTTCGAGCAGGGGGGTGTCCATCGCCGTCACGGTGTCTCCTCCTGCCCTTCCGGCGAGGCCTGTCGATCCTGCGGATCGACGGCGCCATCCGGCCACGGCGCGAAATGGCAGCGGGCAGCATGCGGCGGCACGCCCGCGCCGACGTTTCGCATATCCGGCGCCTCGGCGGCGCAGCGGTCGGTGGCGAACGTGCAGCGGTCGTGGAACCGGCACCCCGAGGGTCGAGCATTCGGACGGGGCTGGTTCCCGCGGATGGGCTTCGGCAGCGCGCCCGGCGCGTCGTGGGCGCCGAGCAGGTCCAAAAGCCGTGCCGTATAGGGGTGTTGCGGGTCGCGATACACCGCGTCCACCGACCCGGTTTCGACGATCTGCCCGGCGTACATCACCGCGATCGTCTCGCAGGCCCGCGCGAGCACGGCGAGGTCGTGGGTGATCAGCAGCAGCGACAGGCCGAGTTCCCGGCGCAGCTCGCCGAGCAGGTCCAGGATCTGCGCCTGCGTGATCACATCGAGCGCCGTGGTCGGTTCGTCGCCGATCACCAGCTCCGGCCGGCAGGCCAGGGCCAGCGCGATCATGATCCGCTGCTTCTGCCCCCCGGAGAACTCGTGCGGGTAGTACACGGAGCGTTTGGCGGGCACCCCGACCTGGTCCAGCAACTCCCCGACCCGCCGCGACACCGCGGCACGCCCCACCTTCGGCTCGTGCAGCGTGATCGCCTCCGCGATCTGCGAGCCGACCGTCTTGACCGGGTCGAGGGCATTCATCGCGCCTTGGAAGATCATCGAGATCGACGCCCAGCGAATGCGTCTCATCGCGGCGCCGCCGAGCCGGTGCAGGGGCCGGGCGCGCCCGCCGCCGCGGAAGACCAGCTCGCCGGACACGCGCCGCAGGCCCCCCGGCAGCAGGCCGAGCACGGCGAGCGCGGTCGTCGTCTTGCCGCAGCCGGACTCCCCGGCGAGACCCATCGCCTCGCCTCGGCGCAGCGTGAAGCTGACGTCGTCGACGATGTGTACCGACGGAGCATCCTTTCGCGCCACGGTCAAACCGCTGACCTGGAGCAGGATGTCGTCATCGGCGGCGCCGCCGACCAGCGGAGCCGCCGCGCCGCCCGCGGAGCCAACCGGCTCGGCGACGCCGGGAATTGCACCCGCGACGCGCTCCACGGCACTCACCGGCGCTCCCGCAGTCGCGGATCGAACAGATGCTCCACGCTGTGCCCGATCAACGAGAACGCCAGCACCGCAAGGGTGATGCAGATGCCGGGCGGCAGGTAATAGGCGATGTGCCCACCCGCCATGGCCCCGGAGTCCTGCGCATGTTCGAGCATCTGTCCCCACGAGAACCGGTTCGGATCGCCGAGGCCGAGGAACGAGAGCGTCGACTCGGTGAGGATCGCCAGTGACACGTAGATCACCGCGTTCGCGAGCACCAGCGGCATCACGTTCGGCAGGATGTCGCGCGTCATGATGCGCCACTTCGATGCGCCCAGCGCCCGCGAGCGCTCCACGAAGCCGCGCTGTTTGAGCGACATCACCTCGGACCGAACGATTCTCGACGTCCCGGCCCACCCGAACGCGCCGATCACGATGATCAACACCATGGTCTGTCCCAGCGGCAGCGCCGACGCCCGGTTGCCGAGCAAGGACGCCGCGAGGACGGTGACGGGCACCAGCGGCAGCACCAGGAACCAGTCGTCCAGCAGGGTCAGCCCGCGGTCGATCCAGCCGCCGGAAAAGCCGGCGACGATCCCGACGGCGGTGCCGATCACCGAGGAGACCATGGCCGCAACGAATCCGATGAGCATGGAGGTTTGCGCGCCGAGGATCAACTCGGACAGCACATCTCGCCCGTTCTCGTCGGTGCCGAGCCAGTGCGCCGCGGACGGGCCGCCGAGGATGTCGGCCGAGAACGACGTCGGTGCATTCGGGTCCTGCGGCGCGATCCATGGCCCGAAGACCGCGAGGATCACGAACACCACGAGGATCACCGTGCCGATGAGGCCCTGCGGCGTCGTCACGATCGGGCGCAGCGCCCGTGCGACGCGACGCACCCGACCGGCCCGGTCGGCCTCCACCAGCACCTGCGCCGTCCGAAGATGCTCGGCCGCCGGCCGCATGGCATGCGCGCCCGCAGGTGTCACTGCCGGGGTCCCCGCCCGCGCCACTGCCTGGCCCATGTCAGTCCCCGATCCGCGGGTCGAGTTTGCTGTAGAGCAGGTCGGTGAGCAGGTTGAAGATGATCACCATTGCGGAGGTCAACAGGAAAAGCCCTTGCAGCACAGGAAAATCCTTCGCGTTGATCGCGTCCAGCGTCAACTGCCCCAGCCCGGGCCAGGAGAAGACCGCCTCGATCGTGATCACCCCGCCGAGCACCAAACCGAACTGCAATCCGATCACGGTGACCACCGGGAGCAGCGCGTTCGGCACCACGTGCCTGCGCCGCACCTGGATCGGCGACAGGCCGATAGCGCGAGCGGTAAGGATGTAATCCTCGTGCAGCACGTCGATCACCGACGATCGCATGTTGACCGCGTACTGCGCCAGCAGGCTCAGCGTCACGGTAAGGATCGGCAGGATCGCGTGGTGCGACACGTCCCAGAAGTGCGCCCACCCGGTCGCACTCGCGCCGGGAGTGGCTTGCAGCCCGGTCGGGAACAGCGGCCACGCGACCGCCAGCAGGCCGATCAGTAGCATGCCCAGCCAGAACTCCGGCATCGAATACAGCACCACCGAGCCCTGGGTGAGCAGGTGATCGCGCGCCTTGCCGCGGTGCCAACCGGCGATCATGCCCATCCACGGCCCGATCGCCGACGCCAGCACCGTGCCGACGCCGACCAGGATCAGCGTGTTCGGAAGCGCGTGCCACAGAACGTCTTTCACCGGCTGCCCGTTTGCGAACGAGCTGCCGAGGTCGCCGCGCAGCGTCTGCGTCACGTACTTCCAGAACTGCACCGCCAGGCTCTGATCGAGCCCGCGCTCCTTGATCACGGCCTCCTGTCCGGCGAGGGTCAGGTGGGGATTGCGGGCCAGATCGTTCTTCGGGTCCCCGACCGCGCGGAATAGGAAGAAGTTGAACACGAGGACGAACACCAAGGTGACCGCCGCGGAGAAGATCCGCAAGATAACGGAGCGCGCCGTCATCGGTCCGACTCCGCTGCCGCGCAACGATTTTCGAGTATGACGACGTTCGCGCCGCGAGCGGCGCCGTACCCGGTACCGAAACACCTGGCCGGTGGGGGCGTGCCGCTTGGCACCGCCCCCACCGGGCCACGGTCAGTTGAACGGCGCATCGTCCAGGTCTTCGTCATCCACGCGTCGAGATCCCTTGCCGCGGCGCAGCACCATCAGCACCACGATCACAAGCACCACCACGATCGCGACGAGGACCACGACCAGCCACACGGGGACCCCGCCGGACGACGCCGGGGCCGGCGCCGCCACGGACGCCGACGTCGGGGCGTTGCTGCCGCCCGCCTCGGTACTGCCCGCGCCGGCGCCGCCCGTCGATGCGGCGGAATCGGTGGCACCGGAACTACTTTCGGGCGCGCTGCTCTCGGTCGACGCCGGGGCCGGACCGGATAGCAGCGACGTCACCTGGAGCCAGTTCGAACCGATGGGTGACCCCTCGGCGCCGGCCGGCGAGGCCAGGTATCCGTGCCAGGTGTCGTTCCGGGTCAGGTCGTAGGTATACGCGTAGATCACCGGGATGTAGGGCAGGTCGGTCATGGCGATCTTCTCGGCCTGGTGCATGAGGTCGACGCGTTTCGCGAAGTCCCGGGTGACGAGCGCCTCGTTCACGAGCTTGTCGTAGTCCGGGTTGGAGTAGTACGAGTCCGACCACGCGCTGCCCGTCTGCAACACGGACAGGTTGAAATCCGGTGTGGGGTCACCGATCCAGGCCCAGTAGAACGCGTCGAAGTTCGGCGCGTACTTGCCGTCGGTGCTCGGCGCGTAGACCAGGTTGTTGAGCGCATCCTCGGTGACCACCGACATGGTGATCTTGATGCCGATCTCCCCGGCCGCGGCGATCACCCGGCGCATGGCGTTCTGGCCGGACGGGTCGTTCGTACGCACATTGAGCGTGAACTCGGCCTTGACGCCGTCCTTCGTGCACGGGTTGGTGGCGCAGTCCCACCCGCCGTCCTTGAGCACCTGCTTGGCCTTGTCCAGGCTGAACTGGTAGCCGATGTCGGGGTCCGTCGACCAGTCCTTGTAGTACTTCGCGTAATACGGCGAGATCAGTCCGTAGGCCGGCTGCGGGACTCCCGCGTACACGGTCTGCGCAATGGACGGACGATCGACCGCGTAGGCGAGCGCCTCGCGAATCGCATGGTCTTGAACGACTTTCACGTGCACGTCCTTGCCGGGTCCGGTGCATTCGCCCGCGCCGCCGACGGGGCAGGAGTTGAACGCGATCTCCTGGAAGCCACTGGAGGTACCCGCCCACTGGTGGATGTCCGGCGAGTTGGCGAGCTGTTTCGTCCACTGCAGGTTCCCGTCGACCACCATGTCCAAGGCGCCGCCCTGCAGGTCGCGCAGCAAGCTGTCCTGGTTGCCGTAGTTCGTCTCCACGATCCGCTTCACAGTCGGTTCCGGCCCGCGGAACTTCGGGTTCGCCGTGAGGATCGTAGTGCCCGTCTTGTCGAACGAACTGATGATGTACGGGGCCGTGGTGACCGACGGCAGCGGCAGCGCCATCTTGTCCAGGTCGGCCACCTTGTACTTCTCCCACACATGCTTCGGCAGGATCGGCACGAAGATCGAGGCCATGCGCTCATCGGGGGCCTTGAGCTTCAGGATCACGGTGAGGTTGTCGGGCGTCTCGATGCTGTCGATGCCCGCGACATAGGCGTTCATCACGTTGGTCTCGTTGTCCCGCGCCGCTTCGTACGTCCACTTCACATCCGCCGAAGTGAACGGCTGGCCGTCCGACCACACGATCCCCGGGTGCAGCTTGAACGTCCAGGTCTTGCCGTCCGGGGAGACCTCGTAGCTCTGCGCCAGCGAATGGTCGAGATCGGGCGATAAGTCGTCGGTTCCGTAGTTCAGCAGCAGGTCGTAGCTCAAAGATGTGATGGCGTAGGAGATGTCGTTCTGCTCGTTGAACGGATTCACCGAGTCGACCGGCTGGGTGTCGCCGATGCGCAGGTCTCCCGTCTCGGCGGCGGCCGGCGGGGCCGTGACGACCGTGCTGAGCATCGCCACCGCGGCGGCGACCACCCCCGCCC
>JAFIHI010000205.1 GCA_017848755.1 Nakamurella sp.
GGATCGCGATGTCCTGCAGCATGGCCTTGCGGCGGTCGCCGAAGCCCGGAGCCTTGACTGCGACGGACTTGAACGTGCCCTTGATCTTGTTGACGACCAGGGTCGCCAGCGCCTCGCCCTCGACGTCCTCGGCGATGATCAGCAGCGGCTTGCCGGCCTGCATGATCTTCTCCAGGACGGGCAGCAGGTCCTTGACCGCGGAGATCTTCGAGCCGTAGAGCAGGATGTACGGGTCGTCCAGAACCGCTTCCTGCCGCTCCAGATCCGTCGCGAAATACAGTGACGTGTAACCCTTGTCGAAGCGCATGCCCTCGGTGAGCTCCAGCTCCAGCCCGAACGTCTGCGACTCCTCGACCGTGATCACGCCCTCCTTGCCGACCTTGTCCATCGCCTCGGCGATGAGCTCGCCGATCGCGGTGTCGGCCGCGGAAATCGAGGCGGTGGCAGCGATCTGCTCCTTGGTCTCGACCTCCTTGGCGTCGGTCAAGAGCTGCTCCGCGATCGCCGCCGAGGCCTTCTCGATGCCCTTCTTCAGCGCGATCGGGTTGGCGCCGGCCGCCACGTTGCGCAGGCCCTCACGGACCATAGCCTGGGCGAGAACCGTTGCGGTGGTGGTACCGTCGCCCGCCACGTCATCGGTCTTCTTGGCGACTTCCTTGACGAGCTCGGCACCGATCTTCTCGTACGGATCTTCGAGCTCGATCTCCTTGGCGATCGACACACCATCGTTGGTGATGGTCGGCGCGCCCCACTTCTTCTCCAGGACGACGTTGCGGCCCTTGGGGCCGAGGGTCACCCGGACGGCGTCGGCGAGGGTGTTCATCCCGCGCTCGAGCCCGCGACGCGCTTCCTCTTCGAAAGCGATCAGCTTGGCCATGAGGTGTTTCTTCCTCCAGATGTTCGCCTGCCCCGCGCCGAGCCGGGTAGGCCCGCCGAGATGGCAGTGACAGCAGGTTGTCTGGTCGCCTCAGCGCCCGCGACGGACGGATCGGGCGCACACCGGGCATACGACCCGGCCGCGACCGATCCTCACCGAAGAGACCTAGCACTCGAAGCACTCGAGTGCTAGAGACCAGTTTGGCACTCTCCCCCCGAGAGTGCAAGCGATCGGGGGGCGTCATATCCGTTTCACGCGGTTTTCCCGAGTATGACGACGTTCGCGGCGGCGTGGCCGCCGCCGGAGGGCCGCTATCGGGAGCCCCTACGCGCCGGGGCGGGAGCCGCCGATCGCTCATGTCCCGCTCATGTTCCGCGCGATGAAGCCGAACAGGACGAAAGACCGATGGAAGAGGCGGGCAGCCCATGAGCGACACGGCGTCATCCGGCGCGGCGTCAGCCGGCCCGGCCGGCGCGCGGCAGGCGCCGGTGGGGCCTGCCGCTCGGCCTGCACACGCGACGCCCCGCGCGGGCCGCATCCGCACCTGGCTCGCGAATCGCGGCATCCGGACCAAGATCCTCGGCGTGCTCGTCGTGTTCGGTTGCGTGTGCGTGGCCGGCGCGGGAGTGGCGCTCGCCACCCTTCGCGGCACCGCCGCCGATCTGGGCGCGATCGCGCTGTCGCAGAAGAACACATTGGAGCCGGTGCACCGGATCGACACGCTCGTCGCCCAGGATCGCGAGGCAGTCGCACGCGCCGCCATGACCACCGCGCCGGCCGCGAAACAACAGTGGCTCTCAGCGATTTCGGCCACCGACGTGGAGATCGTGCGTCTGATCGACTCACTCGGCGCGAGCCTGCAGGGCGACGCCGGATGGGCCGAGTTCACAGCGGCGTGGCAGGAGTACACGCGCGCCCGCGACACGCTGCTCATGCCCATCGTCATGGCCGGCGACAGGGCCGGCTTCGAAAAGGTCGACGACGCGACCGTCAAGCCGCTCAGCGACCGCGCGAGCGCCGGCCTGGACCGGGCCGTGTCCGATATCGCCACGCGCTTCGACACGACGGCCGGCGCGGCCGTCGATCGCGCGACCCGAGCCACGGTCACCGTGCTCCTCACGTTCCTCATCGGCGGCGCGATCGCCGTCGCGCTGACTCTGCTGATCGCACAGGCGATCCGGCGTCCGCTCGCGCGCGTACAGCAATCGCTGGAGGCCATGGCGCGGCGCGATCTGACCGTCCCGGCCGGTGTGACGTCGACCGACGAGGTCGGCCGGATGGCGAGCGCACTCATGTCCGCGCAGCGCAACGTGCGCGAGGTGATCGCCGCGGTAGCCTCGTCCGCGCAGGCCGTAGCCGCCTCGGCAGAACAACTCTCGGCGTCGACGGTGCAGATCTCGGCGGCGGCCGAGGAGACCTTCGCGCAGGCCGGCGCCGTGTCGTCGGCCTCCGATGGCGTGTCGCTGAACGTGCATACCGTGGCGGCCGGGGCGCAACAGATGGACTCATCGATCCGTGAGATCGCCGAGAACGCGAACGAAGCGGCGAAGGTTGCCTCCTCCGCCGTGTCTGCAGCCGAGCAGACCAACGAGACCGTAGCGAGGCTCGGTGCCTCGTCCCAGGAGATCGGGACCGTGGTCAAGGTGATCACCTCGATCGCGCAGCAGACGAACCTGCTCGCCCTGAACGCCACGATCGAGGCCGCGCGGGCCGGCGATGCGGGACGAGGTTTCGCCGTCGTCGCGAACGAGGTCAAGGAACTCGCGCAGGAGACGGCCCGGGCGACCGAAGGCATCGTGTCCCGGGTGGAGGCGATCCAAGCGGACACCTCCAGCGCGGTCCACGCCATCGGCGAGATCGCATCGGTGATCTCCTCGATCAACGACTTCTCGCTCACGATCGCGTCCGCGGTGGAGGAGCAGACCGCCACGACGCAGCAGATGAGCCGGAGTGTCGCCGAGGCGGCGGCGGGCACCAGCGAGATCTCCTCGAACATCAGCGGTGTCGCGGTCGCCACGTCCTCCACGATGGAGGCGGTGACCCAAACCCGGTTCGCCGTCGACGAACTCGCGCGGATGTCGGCAGACCTGCGGTCCCAGGTCGGCGCTTTCACGTACTGAACGTCGCCTGCTGAACGTCACGTACTGAACACAGCGCCAGGTGGCGTTGCGGGTATCGCGGGGTGCGTCACGGATATGACGATGTTCGGTGCATAGGCGACGTCAGGGCAGGCGACCCCATTCGCGGAGTGCGTCGAGGAGCCCGTCCGTGAGCGGAAGGGCTTCGAGTTCGGCGCGGGTCACCCAGCGCAGGTCGGCCGCATCCGAGGCGGCATGGCCGGGTTCGAGCCCGGCGCTCGCCCCCGGGGCGGGGTTGCCCGGAACGAGCCCGTGCACGAGAGTGGCGTCATAGTCGAAGATCTCGTAGACGGTGCCGGGCGCACCGGGTCTCTCGACGGCGCCCACGAGCGCTCCGACCCGGACGGTGAGCCCGGTCTCTTCGAGGACCTCGCGCGCAACGGCCTGCTCGTCGGTCTCCCCCGGCTCGACCTTGCCGCCGGGCAACGCCCACAGACCTTGCGCCGGCTCGTGACCGCGCTGCACCATGAGTAGCCGCCCGGACGTGTCGAAGACGATGGCGCCCACTGCGCGGACACGGCGCGGCCCGCGATCTCCGTCATCGTCGGTCGAGTCGATTCGGGACGGGCGCGCGGCATCGTTACCCACGCCCCGACGGTAGCAGCGCGATCGCCGTGGCTGTTTCTCCGAACCTACCGCTCGCAGCACACGACCTGCGATAATGGCGAGGCGTAGGGAGGTGAACGGCCGATGGGCAAGCCATTGGATCTCGACCGCGAGGCAATCGCCGCGCTGTGCCGAAAATTCGGCGTCGCACGATTGGCGGTATTCGGCTCGGCGACGACGGACCGGTTCGATCCCGAGCGGTCGGATGTGGACTTCCTCGTAGAATTCCGGCCTGGGATGGCTTCTTTGTCGACATACTTCGGATTGAAAGACGCGCTGGAAGACTTTTTCGGTCGTTCAGTCGACCTCGTATCGCCTGAGGCGCTGCGTAATCCGTACTTCGCCGCCACCGTCGAAGAAACCCGCGAGGAGTTGTATGCAGCCTGAGGTCTCTACGCCCTCGTGGATGACGATGTTGTGTGGGCGACGGCGACGCGCGATGTGGGGCCACTGATGGTGCAGCTCCGGCGCCTCATCGGCGATGACGAGGAGCCCAGCCCGAGCGGTTGACGCTGCCCGGCCGCAAACGGTTACGGGCGCGGGGCGGCGCTCCGCATGGCGCAGCCGAGGGCGATGCGGCGGCCGGCGATCGCCGTGTCTTTGATGGCACTGCTGCCGACCTGGTTCACGGATCGTACGAGAACGTATGGACCCGCTGGCTTTCCGCTACGTGTGCGACGCAGGGCACGCAGCGTGATCCGCGCGCCGAGGAGCGAACGATCGACAGGCCCGGGCAGGGTGAGGCGGAGCGGCCGGCTCGTGCGATCTTCGGGCACCACGCCGATCGTGGCCCTGCCCTCCTTGCCGAAAACCGCGCGGCCGATCGCGATGCGGTCGATCTGCCCGTGGACCGAGGCGGCAGCCACCGGCCGCTTGCCGAGCGCCGCGAGCGCGGCGAGTTCCCGTCCGTAGTAAGCGGTTCCGGCCGAACCAACACCGAACAGCAACAGCAGAATCACGTCGAAGACCAGCCACGGCGCCGTCGAGCTCGCCGGGACCGGGCTCCACGGGCTCAGCACCCAGATCCGCACCGTGTCACCGGCTTTCGGCTGCGATGCGGATGTCGGGACACACCATCGCGCGGTTCCGCGCTGCCCGCTCCCCCACTCGAGCATCACGCTGACCGCAACACAGCCGTCCGCCGAGCCCGTTCCCGTCGCGGCTGTGGCGCCATGATCGGGTAGTGGCGAGATCAACGTCATATTCGCCGAAACCGGTTGCACCAACCCAACTCCCGCCAACACGCGGGGGGCGAGCAGCAGGCCGAGCGCCAGCGCGAGAATCGCGACCAAGGCCGCGGACGCCGCCTTCGCCCCGACCAGTGTCCGCGCCGGCCGGAGGGTCGCCGCATCGAGCGGGCCGACTGGCGGCGAGTGGTCTGGCTGCACACGTCGACGCTACGGGATCGGCGGCGCCCGAACGCGCTCAGCCGCAGGACGTCGCTCCCGCTCAGGAAAACCACGCCCGTGGCCGCATTTTGCATGGCAGAATGGCGCCATGAAGCCGATACGGTTCACGCGCTCCGCCTGTCGGCACCGCGTCGGCGAAGCTCATGCCCTGCACGTCATGAACACGGCGGACCCGGTAGTGGACGACGACGGCATCGGATGGATCGGCCCCGACGACAGAGGCATCGACCTGGAGGTCTACCTCGTGGAACGCCCCGACGTGTTCCTTGTGATTCACGTGATGCCCACCGCGCTCCGAAGGAGGAAATGAAATGGCTCGCCCCACGTTCACCAAGAAGCAGATCGGCCCCGACATCGACCTGGACGTCGAAGAAGTCTTCCTGGATGACGGCAGCCGCCTGACCGAGGCACGTGCCGCGGCACTCGCGGAGCACGCCATGCTACGGATACACGAATCACGATCGGGTCGGCCGTCGCTCTCCGGAGAAAGGCGTAGCACCCCGAACCTGACCGTCCGCGTCCCACCCAGCACTCGGCAGGCGCTTCAAGAGATCGCAAGCCGCGACGGACGACCACTGGCCGAAATCGGGCGGGAAGCCTTCGACGAATACATCGAGCGCCACCGGCGGGCATCCTGACGACGGTGCGCACCGCAGCGCGGGCATCCGGGGATGACGCTATTCCCGTGCCCGGCCCACCCGGGACGACCACGCCCGCCCGACCGCAACAGCGCATGCACGCCGTTTACCGATGTAAACTGATGCCGTGAACTTCGAGGTCGATTGGCGGCACGGCGCCGGGCACATGTGGGCGAAGCATCGCGTCACCATCCAACAGGCGAACGAGGCGTTGGTCGACGACGGCCTCGTGATAGCCGACCCCGATCCCAAGAGCACATCCGGCGTCAGTGCCAGAGTCCTCGGATACTCACCCGCTGCCGGGGCAGTCCTGGTGGTGATCCTGGTCCACCGCACTGACCGCCCCGGCGCTTGGTGGGGCGCCAATGGCTGGCGTGCGAATGCCACCGACACCCGCACTTACGCCGAACACCAGGACGAAGGAACCAATAATGACTAGCCATCTCTCACACGACGACGCTCGCACGCTCGTCCAAACCGTCGCATCCGAGGCCGACCGCACCGTCGACGAGCCCATGCCCGACGACACCCACTGGACACGACCCGGCAAGACCGTCACCGTAGCCACTCGCCTGTCCCCGGCGCACGCAGCCGAGATCGAGCAGTTGGCTGCACGCATCGGCGTCCCGGTCTCCGCACTCATCCGTGGGTGGATCCTCGCCGCACTCGGCGCGAGCAGCACACAGACCGTCCACGACGCCGTAGAGCGCCTCGCTGCCGACGTCGAACGGCTCCGCGAAATCGTCGCCTGACAATCCATCCACTACCCGACGAATCCTGCCCCGCATCTGGTGGCAGCGCCCGCATCCCACCGCGATCACCGGATATGACGACGTTCCGGCGCCGAGCCCGATGGGCAAACCCACCCGCGCCGCACGACTCCTGTGATAATGGGAACGCGCATCCGGGCCGAAGCGAGGAGGTGCCGCACGTGGGACATCCGCTTGCCTTGCCGCGCGAGGAGATCAGGGCTCTGTGCCAGGCACACGGAGTTCGTCGGCTAGCCGTTTTCGGCTCAGCAACCACCGATCGGTTCGACCCAAACCGCTCCGACGTGGACTTCCTCGTCGAGTTCCGGGACGATGTGCCCAGTCGATTCGACGCTTACTTCGGGCTGAAGGCGGACCTCGAGCGAGTCCTGAATCGCGATGTCGACCTGGTTGTCGAGCGGGCCGTCAAGAACCCATTCTTCGCGGCGAGAGCCGCCGCTAGCGCGAATGAGATCTATGCGGCCTGACTCGCAAGCCCTGATCTGGGACGCGGCACTATCCCGCGAAGCCATCGTCCAGTACATCACCGGCCGCACACAGCAGGATTACGACAACGATCGGATGTTTCGACGCGCCGTCGAGCGAGAGTTCCAGATCACGGGCGAGGCGCTCGCACAATTGCGCCGCACGGATCCGGCCGTCGACGACTCAACGGTGTGGGAAGTAGCGACGACTCGAGCGCCAATCCTGCTGTCCCGGCTCGACGCCATCGCCGAAAACCTCGGCAATACAACCTGATTCGCGATCTGCTGAACTTGTTCGCCGGCAGGCGAAAGTCGACTAACCACCATCGGCGGGTATGACGATGTTCCGGTGCCAAGCCCCCTCCGGCAGTGGTGCTCGCCCGGCGAGCGTCCGTAGGCACGGCGCTTAGTTGTCGTTATTGCAGATACGGGTAGGATGAGGGCATGGTTACTCAGGCGTTTGCGGCTACCCTCGACCCGGCCGACCCCGCTGTTCGGTCCGACGCGAAGAACCTGGCAGACCGCCTCGGCGACGACACCCCGGTCGAGGCCGCGGTGCGCTCGATGCTCGACGACGTCGCCCACGGCGCACGTGTCGTGGTGCTGCGCACCGAGGAGGAGGTCACCCCCGGCGAGGCCGCTCGGATCCTCGGCGTGACCCGCCAATTTGTGGACCGGCTCTGCGAGGACGGCGTGCTCGCTTTCCGACGCCTTCCCGGCAGCCGTCATCGACGCATCCGTGTCCTGGACGTCGTAGATGTCGCGGCCGAGCGCGAGCAGCGCCGCGCGGGCGGCGACGCGATCCGCGCCGCGCTCGGGGAGTAACACTTGAGCCGTCTGCAGCGGGTGTTCATCGACACCAGCGAGCTGTTCCCGTTCACGATCATGGACGTATTGCTCACGCTGGCCGAAGATCTTCTGTTCACCTGGGTCTGGACCTACGAGATCCTGGACGAGTGGGAAGAGGTCATCGTCCGCGAGGGCAGGCGCACCCCGGAATCAGCGGCCTCGGTGGCCGCCGCCGTGCGCACACATTTCGATCGCTATCGCATCGACCCAGCGGTCTATCGCGACAAAGTCACCGACGACCTCTCGCCTGACCCGGACGACCGGGTGCACGCCGCCGCAGCGATCCACGGTGGCATCGATGTGCTGCCCACCCGAAACCTGCGGCACCTCCGCACCACACCTGTCCTGGCTGCCGGCGTCAAGGTCATCACCTCGGATGAGTTTCTCTGCGCGCTGCTCACTCACCGCCGTCGAGGCGTTGTCGAATCGTTCACCCACGCCGTGTACGGGAAGAAGAACCCATCCATGTCGCCCGTTGAGTTCGCACAGAAGATCGCCGCTGCGGGTGCACCGCGGTTCACCGAACGCGTACGGCCGTACCTCGCGCGCTGATCACCACCTGGCCCCATCTATGAGACCCGAGCAGCTATCCGACTGCGGCGGGCGGGTATGACGATGTTCCCGTGCCTGGCCTGCCCTGGGGAATCGTGCCCACCTGGGCCAGGATCCGCCGGCACTCGACCGCCGAAACACCCATCAACTCCGCCAACGCCGCCAACGCCCCGAAATCAAGCGTGATCGTCCGCACCGCCAACCGCGCCCCACCGGCCTGCAACCGCATCACAAAC
>JAFIHI010000206.1 GCA_017848755.1 Nakamurella sp.
CACCCGACAGCCCATTCGATAAGGAGCCCCACGTGTACCGTCGCCGAATCCTGAGCATTACCGCCGTCTCCGCGCTTACCGCCGCACTACTGGCCGGATGCGTGAACAACTCCGAGTCGGGCGGTGCCCCGACCTCGTCATCCTCGTCATCCGCGTCATCCGGCTCCTCCAGTTCGGCACCCGCCGTCGATCAGGACGCCGCGGCCCTGGTGCCCGAGAAGATCAAGACCGCAGGGCATTTCGTGGTCGGCAGTGACCTGACGTATGCGCCCAACGAGTACAAGGACGCGAACGGCAACGCGATCGGCTGGGAGGTCGACTTCTTGAACGCGGTCGCCGCGAAACTCGGTCTCACCGCCACGTACCAGGCCGCGACCTTCGACACGATCATCCCGGGCATCACCGGCGGTAAGTACGACATCGGCCTGTCGTCGTTCTTCGACACCGCCGAGCGCGAAAAGGTTGTCGACATGGTGAACTACTACACCGCCGGCATCCAATGGGCGGCCAAGGCCGGCAAGACGATCGACCCGAACGACGCCTGCGGGCTGACGATCGCCGCTCAGAACGGGACGACCGAGATCCTGGACGACCTCCCGGCCAAGAACAAGGCGTGCACCGACGCCGGGAAGCCCGCCATCAAGGTGCTCGGCTACGACACCCAGGACGATGCCACGAACGCCGTCATCCTGGGCCGCGCGGACGGGCTGACCGCCGACGCCCCCGTCACCAACTACGCGATCAAGCAGACCGGCGGCAAGCTGACGCAGGCCGGCCCGGAGTACGACAAGTTCCTCTACGGTCTGCCGGTCGCGAAGAGCTCCGGCACGTTGAAGGACGCGCTGCAGAAGGCGATCGTCGACATCCAGAAGGACGGCGAGTACGACGCCATCCTCGCGAAGTGGGGTGTCGAGTCCGGCAAGATCACCGACATCACGATCAACGGCGCCGCTTCCGGCGCAGGCAGCTGACATGTCCGCTGTGAACGTCGATGCGGCGTCGCCCGCGCCGGTCGCCGGCGCGGGCGGTCCGCATCGGATCGACGCGATCCCGCTGCGGCACCCCGGCAGGTGGACCGCGGCCGTCGTCCTCATCATCGCCGTGGCTCTGTTCCTGTACGGAGCCGCCACAAACCCGGCCTACAGCTGGGACTACTACGCGAAATACATCTTCGACCAACGGATCTCGAAGGCCGCAACCGTCACGCTGGAACTCACAGTGCTGTCCATGATCCTCGCAATCCTGGTCGGCGTGCTGATGGCGGTGATGCGGCTCTCGCCGAACGCCGTGCTGCGCGGCGTGTCCTGGACGTACCTGTGGATCTTCCGCGGCACCCCGGTCTATGTGCAGCTCGTGCTCTGGGGCCTGTTCGCGACGATCTACAAGTCGATCCGGGTCGGGATCCCGTTCGGGCCGACGTTCTTCACCATCACGTCGGCCGACGCCATCTCGGTGTTCTGGCTGGCGGTGATCGGGCTCGGCCTGAACGAGGCCGCGTACATGGCCGAGATCGTCCGCGCCGGAATCATTTCCGTGAACCACGGCCAGATCGAGGCGGCCACCGCGCTCGGGCTCACCTGGTGGCAGACGATGCGACACATCACTCTGCCGCAGGCGATGCGGATCATCATCCCGCCGACGGGCAATGAGGTGATCTCGATGTTGAAGACGACCTCGCTGGTGACGGCGGTCCCGTTCACGATGGACCTCTACACCCGCTCGCGCGACATCTCCGCCGAGACGTTCACGCCCATCCCGTTGCTGCTGGTCGCCTCGACCTGGTATCTCGCGTTCACGTCGGTGCTGATGGTCGGGCAGTATTTCCTGGAAAAGCACTTCGCGAAGGGCCTGCGCCGGGCGGGAGCACACGGATGACGACCGAATCGACGCAGGGACGAGCCGGCGGGCCGACTGTGGACGGCGGCGGCGCGCGGGTTCCGGACATGGTCCGCGCCGAGAACGTCTGGAAGAACTACGGGAATCTCGATGTGCTCAAAGGGATCTCGCTCCGCGTCGGGCGTGGCGAGGTGCTGTGCCTGATAGGCCCATCGGGGTCGGGCAAGTCCACGTTCCTGCGCTGCATCAACCACCTGGAGAAGGTGAATGCGGGCAGGCTGTGGGTGGACGGCGAACTCATCGGCTACCGGGAACGCGGCGGTGCCCTGCACGAGATGCATCCGAAAGACGCGGCGCGGCAGCGCCGGAACATCGGCATGGTGTTCCAACAGTTCAATCTGTTTCCGCATATGACGGTGCTCGACAACATCACCTGCGCACCCGTTCTCACAACGGGGGCCAAAAAACCGCAGGCGCAGCAACGCGCTCGGGAACTGCTGGACCGGGTCGGGTTGGCGGACAAGGCCTCTGCCTATCCCGAGCAGCTGTCCGGCGGACAGCAACAGCGGGTGGCGATCGCCCGGGCGCTGGCCCTCTCGCCGAAGCTGATGCTGTTCGACGAGCCGACCTCGGCGCTGGATCCGGAGCTGGTGGGCGAGGTGCTCGACGTGATGCGGGATCTCGCCGACGCCGGGATGACCATGGTCGTCGTAACGCACGAGATGGGCTTCGCGCGGGAGGTCGCCGATACGGTGGCGTTCATGGACGGCGGCGTCGTCGTGGAAATGGGCGCGCCGGGCGACGTGATCGGAAATCCGCAACACGGGCGTACTCGGGCCTTCCTGTCAAAGGTGCTGTAACGATGAAGGTCTCGGGGTGACGGTCGCGGTCGAGGTCGTTCGATCCGGTCTGGTCGAGTCGGTCCACGAGGCCTCCGTCGTGCTGTTCGATTCGGCATCCGGGCCGGCGCACGTCTGGGGCGATGCGGGCGTCGTCGCGTTTGCCCGGTCGGCGCTCAAACCGCTGCAGGCCACCGCGATGGTCCGCGCCGGGTTGCGCCTGCGCGGCGCGGAGCTGGCGGTCGCCTGCTCCAGCCACGACGCAACCGAGGCCCACATCGCCGTCATATCAGGGATTCTCGCCGGTGCGGGCATCGACGCCGGCGCGCTGCAGTGCCCGCCCGCGCTGCCCGGCGCGGACGACGCGCGCGACCGCTACGTGCAGGGCGGCGGTCGGGTCGACGCCCTGCACCACGAATGTTCGGGCAAACACTCGGCGATGCTCGCGACCTGCGTGGCGAACGACTGGCCGCTGGGCAGCTACCTCGCGCCGGATCACCCGCTGCAGCTGGCGATCCGCGACTGTGTCGAAGACCTGACCGGAGAGAAGATCCTGGGCACCGGCGTGGACGGCTGCGGGGCGCCCACCTACGTCGTCGGCCTGACCGGTCTAGCGCGGGCGTTCTCGCGATTAGCGTCCGCAGACCCCGACTCCGTCGACGGATGCGCCGCCGCGGCGATGCGTGCCCACCCTGTGCTCGTCGGCGGTGTGGGCCGGGATGTCACCGAGGCGATGCGCACCGTCCCCGGTCTCGTCGTCAAGGACGGCGCCGAAGGGATCTATGCGCTGGCGCTTACCGACGGTCGCGCGGCCGCGTTCAAGATCCACGACGGCGGCCTTCGGGCGGCGCCTCCACTGGTGCGCGCGATCCTCGCCTTCTGGGGCGTCGACACCGATGCGTCGGCGGTGTGGGACCGGCCGCCCGTGCTCGGCCGCGGCCTTCCCGTGGGTGCGATCCGCCTCCGCGGCGACGCGCTGCCGCCCGCAGACACCCCGTCCTGACCGGCAAATTCCCTGGGCGGGCCAAATAGACCCGATCATCAGATGCGGGTAGATGTAGCATCTGATGCATGCGAACGACACTCGACATCGATAGTTCGGTGCTCAAGCAGCTCAAGGACTATCAACGAGGCCGAAGCGAATCCCTGGGTGCCCTTGCCTCCGAGCTGTTGGCCAAGGCGCTTGCTGAAGTAACTCGGCAGCAGAGACCACAGCCGCTGGAATGGATCTCGCGCCCGATGGGTGCCCGTATCGACCTGGAGGACCGCGACGCCGTTGAACGACTCTCCGGCGCGCAGTACGGATCTACCCGATGAGCGTGACCATCGACGCCAACATCCTGCTGTACGCCTCCGATGCGCAAAGCCCCCGCCACGACGCAGCAGCCGCGCTGCTCGCGCAATTGGCCGCCGGGCCTGGCCTGGTCTACGTGTTCTGGCCGGTGGCGATGGTCTATCTTCGGATCGCCACCCACCCGAACATCTTTGATCAGCCGCTCGATCCAGCCGAGGCGCGACAGAACCTGAGCCAGCTCATCGGACGTGCGCACGTACGGTGTCCCGGAGAGGCAGAAGGGTTCTGGCAGGCGTATCAAGACCTCGTCGGCGCCGACACGATCCGCGGCAACCTGGTGACCGACTCGCACATTGCGGCGCTCATGCGCCAACACGGAGTGAGCACGATCTTCACCGCGGACCGAGACTTCCGTCGCTTCACCGGAATCACCAGTCGCGATCCCTTTGCCGAGGCGACCGGTCCGATCAGTCGGTGATCGCGCATCGAAAATGATCGCGCATCGAAAGGGCCATGGCGACTGCGAAGCATGGGCAGGGCGCGGGATCAGTGCCCGACGAGGGCCGGTTCGCGGTCGCGGCTGCGACTGCGCGAACCGGGCATATCGGCATCCGGCATGTTGAGCCAGTCCTCGAACTCACGCGGGTTCGGCAGCGGGTGCCGCGGTTCGCGATTGCCGGACGGGCCACCGCCGAACGCGACGCGTAGGGCGATATCCGCTCCATGGGCGACGGAGTCGCCGGCCGCCGGCGCCTGATCGATGACCACTCCCCCGTTGCCGTTCACGGCCTGGCCATCAGGGCCGACGGCTCGCGGAGTCAATCCAGCCGCCCGCGCCATATCGCGGGCTTCCTCCCAACCGAACCCGACGAGGTCGGGAACGCTGATGCGGTGGCCGGCCATGACCCGATGGTAGGGCAGATCCGACGGCGCCGCCCCGGGGCCGAACAGGCTCCGGGACGGTGCCGAAGGGGTCTACTTGCCGTGCTTCTCGACCGCGTGCGCGCTGGTGAAGCCGAGCCAGGTGAAGACCGCGGTGCCCAGTGCGACGCCGGCGAGCAGGCCCAGGCCGAGTGAGTAGTGCCCGCTCTGGCCGTACACGAGCCCCATCACCAACGGGGGGATGAACCCACCGAGACCGCCTGCGGCGCCGACGATGCCGGTGACGGAACCCACCCGGGCAGGCTCCACCAATTCAGCAACGAGGGCGAACACCGCGCCTGCCTCCGCACCGAGCACCACGGCCAGACCGAGGAGCATTACCGTCCCCTGCGGCATGAGGTGCAGGCCCATCGCCGCCCCATAGGCGAAGACCGCAGTGAGCGCGAAGCATGTCGTCAGGACCTTGAGCGCCCCCACCTTGTCGGAGAGATACCCGCCGATCGGGCGCATCACCACCGCGAGCACCACGAAGCCGGCGGTACGCAGCGCGGCGTCGCCGCGCGTCATGCCGTAGCTGTTGACGAGATAGGTCGGCAGGTACACCGAGAACGCCACGAACCCGCCGAACCCCAGCGCGTAGAGCCAGCTCAGCCGGAGCGTCACGGGATCCTTGAGCGTGGTCCATGCGCGAACCCAGATCGACCCGGGCGCAGCCGCTTTCGCGTGGGTGGGCGGGTTGACCAGCAGCACGCGGGCGATCAGGGCGTAAATGGCGAGCAACACCGCGACGAGCAGGAACGGCGCCGCATGGCCCCAGGTGTCGGCGATCTTCACCGTGGTGAACGCGGCGATGGCGGTGCCGCCCATGCCGGCACCGAAGATGCCTACTGCCGTGCCACGACGTGCCGGTGGGTACCAACCGTTGACCAGCGGAACACCGACGGCGAACGATGTACCGCCGACGCCGAGGAAGAATCCGCCGATCAGCACGAGCCAGTAGTTGACCCCGAGGAGACCGACGAAGAGCACTGGAATGATCGTGAGCCCGGCGATGATGGGAAACATCGTCTTGGCGCCGAGCCGGTCGGTGAGCGCACCCACCGGGATGCGGCCCAACGACCCCACCACGACGGGGACGGCGACCATCAGCGCCTGTTCGACGGAAGAGAGCCCGAACTGCTTGCCAAAGCCGGGGCCGAGCGGGCTGATGAGCGCCCATGCCCAGAAGCACAGCGCGAAGCCCGTCGTAGCCAGCACAAGCACTCTCGCCGCGACGCGCCCACCGAGAGCCTGGGCGTCATCGCCCTGGGGGGCGCGCACGGCTGCGGACGCTGCCGCCTCAAGGTTGCTGCGAGTACTCATTGGGGTGACCTCTCCATGATGACGAGCGGCTGGCACCGCTTTCTCGGTAAGAGCTCAGCGGAAATTGCGCTGCGGCGGTAGGGACTTCGGTCCTCGACCGGGCTGCAGAGGTCCCGAACGGGTCCCCGGAGCACGTGACGTCGATCACGTTCGGCCTGACACGTCGTCATAAACGTGCTGGTCAGGAACACAGTGCAGGATAACGGCGGATTCGAAGCACCGACATCCGCGAGCCCACCACGTGGCCCCGACGGTAGAACAACCGGGTTCGGGACCCCGCCGTCCCCGGGCATGCGACAAGGCTCCCGAGCCTGGTCGCCATTGCCTCCAGCGCCTGCCGCCGTCCCCGGGCATGCGACAAGGCTTTCGGACGCTTGCGGCCGCGAACACCGTCATAACCGGCGCCCACGTGACCGACAACACGACTGCCGCGCACCGCCTACGACCTTCGGCGCCCGGCGGTGGGCCGAAGGACCCTGTCCGGGCCCGCGGAGAGGCGGCAGTGTGGCAGGTGAAGACCACACAGCGAGGAGTGCGGTGATGATGGGCTGGTACGGATACGGCGGCCACATGCTCTGGTTCGGCCCGGTCATGATGGCCGTTTCGGTCGGGCTGATCTGCGCTGGCGTTGTCGTGGTCACCTACCTTCTGGTACGTGACCGGCACTCGTCGGCCGCGCCGCCCGGACTCGGCTCATTACAGGGCCCGCTGCAGGTCCTCGACATGCGCTTCGCGCGTGGCGAACTCGACGACGAGGAGTACCAGCGGCGGCGGGCCATGCTCACGGGAGGGCGGTCGTCATGACCAGGCTATTGATCCTCGGCGGCGGCACCGCGGGAACGGTGATCGCGAATAAGCTGCGCCGCAAGCACTCTCGCGAGGACCTTCGCATCACCGTGGTGGATCGCGACGACGCCCACCGCTACCAGCCCGGCTACCTGCTCTTGCCGTTCGCGCGGCGCGACGGCGCCGGCGCACTCACGCGGTCGCGGCACCGGGCGCTCGCCCCCGGCATCGAGATGGTCAGCGGCGAGATCGACCGGGTGCTGCCCGCGGAGAACGTGGTGCTGCTCGATGACGGCCGGCGGCTGGCCTACGACTACCTCGTCATCGCGACCGGGACCACGCCGCGGCCGGACCAGACGCCGGGCATGGACGGCCCGCTGTGGAAGAAGAAGATCTTCGACTTCTACTCCTTCGACGGCGCCGTCGATCTGCGCCGTGCCTGGCATAACTTCCACCGCGGCCGATTGGTCGTCCATATCGTGGACACGCCGATCAAGTGCCCGGTTGCGCCCATGGAGTTCACCTTCCTGGCCGATGCCGACCTGCGTCGCCGCGGTGTGCGCAGCCGCGTCGACATCACCTACGTGACACCGCTTTCCGGCGCGTTCACCAAGCCGGTCGCGTCCAAACACCTCGGCTCGATGCTCGATGCGCGCGGCATCCACCTGGAACCCGACTTCCTCGTCGAACGCATCGACGACGAGACGTGCGAGCTCGTGTCCTACGACGATCGACGCATCCCGTTCGACATGCTGGTGACCGTGCCGCTCAACATGGGCGCGGACTTCATCGCACGCTCTAGCCTCGGCGACGAGCTGAACTACGTGCCCGTGGATCCGGGCACCCTGCGCGCCACCGGCCACGACAACATCTACGCCGTGGGCGACGCCGGCAACATCCCCACGTCGAAGGCGGGCTCCGTCGCGCACTTCGCGGCCGAGGTGTTTACCGAGAACTTCTCCGCAATGCTGCACGGCCAGCCGGAAAAAGCGCGATTCGACGGCCACGCCAACTGCTTCATCGAATCCGGAAGCGGCAAGGCACTTCTCATCGACTTCAACTACACGGACGAACCGCTGCCCGGCAGATATCCCTTCGCCCGCATCGGCCCGATGCGCCTACTCGGCGAGAGCCGCATCAACCACTGGGGCAAGCTCGCCTTCCGCTGGATCTACTGGCATGTGCTCCTCCCGGGCAGGCGGCTACCGCTGCCCACACGTAAACCGACCTCGGAACCGAAGACCCACAGCCCACTGAAGGACGTGACGACATGACGACCACGACGATCGGGGATCGCGAGATCCACGTCGACGCCGAGGGATTCCTCACCGACCCCGACGAATGGGACGCGGACCTTGCCGAGAAGCTGGCCGCGCAGATCGGGATCGAGATGACGGTCCGGCACTGGGAGGCGATCCGCCTGGTGCGATCCGACTTCCAGTCCCAGCACGAATCCCCCACCGTGCGCCGGGTCAGCATGCTCACCGGCATCCCCATCAAGGACCTCTTCACCCTGTTCCCGGCGAAGCCCGCCAAGAAGATGGCCTACATCGCCGGCGTGCCGAAGCCGCGCGGATGCGTCTGAAAGGAGCACGACCATGACCACAACACAGCCACTGATCGTCCCGGATTTCGACACCGATACCTCCGGGCGGACGCTGGCCATCATCTGCTCCAAGGGCAACCTCGACATGGCTTACCCCGGGCTGATTCTCGCGAATTCGGCGCTCGGCGAGGGCGTGACGGCCCATCTGTTTTTCACCTTCTGGGGCTTCGACCTGATCACGAAGAGCCGCATGCGCAAGCTGAAGTTCACTCCGCTCGGCAACACGGCCACGCACATGTGGCAGGGCTTGGGCGGCATTCCCGGCATGACGGGCATGGCCACGCGCCGCATGCGGAAGGCGATTGGGTCGGTGGATGTTCCCGACGTCCCGGAGTTCCTCGACCAGATCGTCGCGTCCGGCGGGCACCTGTGGGGTTGCCGCATGTCCGCCGACATGAACGGCCTCACCGAGGCCGACCTTCGTGACGACGTCGAGGGCATCATCAGCGCCGCCGACTTCATCGAGAAGACCGCAGGCGCGCAGCTTCTCTTCATCTGACGCGCCCCGCCGGGTGACGCCGGGAGGTCACGAAGCGGCCGGCACGCCGTAGGGCGGCCGGCCGCTTCGTGGTGCGCGCGGGGGTATCAGTCGTACTGGCGGACGATGGCAACGGG
>JAFIHI010000207.1 GCA_017848755.1 Nakamurella sp.
AAGGTCACGTACCTTGCCGTCCGGTATCAGCGGCTATCGCGGCGCCGCGGCACCGGCAAGGCCCAGTTGGCCAACTCGCACGCGATGCTAATCATCGCCTACCACATGCTCACCCGTGACGTGCCGTATCACGATCTCGGACCAGACT
The DNA here is from genome assembly GCA_017848755.1 of Nakamurella sp. Lineage (GTDB taxonomy): Bacteria > Actinomycetota > Actinomycetes > Mycobacteriales > Nakamurellaceae > Nakamurella. The sequence continues at coordinate 149 of JAFIHI010000207.1, forward strand.
GGAACAAGCGCCAAACCGCCGAATCGCGCACGAAACACCTCGTCGCCGAACTGGAGAAGCTCGGACATACCGTCACACTCGAACCCGCCGCGTAATACGCGACGACCGTCACCGACCGAACTGCCGGCCAGAGTTACTTGAATGCGCCCGTCACCTTGGTATTCACGGGTCTGTGCAGGGGATTCTGGGGCGGCCGGAGGCCGCCGGCAGGGTGCAGGGGTCGCGCTGCACCCTGCCGAACAGTGGCCTCGCGGCATGCGTGCCAGCGTGCGATGGTCAGGCGCTCGTGGCTGTGATCTGGTGCACCGGCAGCGGTGTACTCGGTTGCTTGTTTCGCGGTGATCGCAACTCTCCCCGGTGCTAGGCCCTCGCGCGTTCCAGCAACGGTGTCAGTGGCCCCCCGTGAGGCGTGGCTCGTAGTCCTGGCCACTGTAGAACACCCCAAGAATGGTGATGCGAGTGTCATCGGTCGGCGCGAACGCGATGACGACCCTCCGGCGAATGCCGACGGTCCGGAGCCCGGGGCGAATGTCATCGCGGGCGGTACCGATGCCGGGCATGTCCGCGAGACTGTCGCAGTAGTCGATGATGGACGCGACGAAGCGCCGCGCGTCTTCCGGTGATCCGTGGGCGGCGATCCACTCGTAGAGGTCCAGGAGGTGTTGTTGAGCCGCTTCGGCGAAGCCGACGGCGATCGTCATCGATTCGATGTGAGATGGGCGCGGTGACGTTCGGTTAACTGTGCGCGCAGGACATCGGAGCTCACGCTGCTAGAAGGGTCTGCCTGCATCTCGTCATATGCAGCAGCGACCTCGGTGCGTAGCCACGACTCGATGGCGTCTTCACGGGCGAAAAGGGCGCGCAGCCCATCGCGGATGACTTCGCTCTCGCTCGCGTACGCCCCGGATTCGACGTGCAACTTGACTGCGTCCGCCATCTCGTTCGGCAGGGTAATGCTCATCTGTCGTGTCGTACGCATGGCTACTCCTCGCCGTCAGTAGGACTCAATCCTATCGGAACGTGCCTCCCGAGGAGACGATCAATGATGTTGGGGTGGCCCTGCTGCTCCTTCGAAACGGAATGCAACGCAGAAACCAGAGTGCAACGGCATTACCCACAAACCGTCGCAGATCGGATTGCAACGGCGAAACAAGGCGCCGGATAGGCACTGTCAAAGGCCCTGCTACCGCGACTCCTTACGATCCTCGCCATCGACGTTGAGTGCGTTCAGGTGTATAGCCCGGCCTCCGGCCTCGGCCCAGGCGATGATGTCGTCCAGTCGCCAGATGCTGCCCATCGCAAGCCTTGCGACGGGTTCGGGAAAGTCGTCGCGCTGCGCTAGCTGGTAGACGCGTGCGCGCCCAACGCCGAGGACGTGGGTGAGTTCCTGGCTGCCGACGAGTTGCTCCACCCGACCAGCATAAGACATATGTCTAGTTCGACCTGAAGAACCTTGCCTAAACACTTGCATAGTAGACAGTTGTTTAGTACTATAGACATATGGATAGGGGACGGGTTTTCGGATGGGGTGAGCAGCGATGACCATCACGCAGCACATCACGGCGACGGTGTCGCTCGCCGGCGCCGAGCCGGTAGCACTCGATGCCCACGGCACCGGGGGAGCCGGGTCACTGATCACCGTCACGGTTGGTTCGGTCGCGGTTTGGCTGCATGATCGCCGCGCCGCGGACTGCTACAGCGAGGCGTGGCTCGACGGGGTTGCTGCCGAGGCCGGGCTCTATCTGCCCGCAACAAGCCGCTTCGATGTTCGCCAACGAGCTGCGGCGTATCCCGTGCTGGCGGTGCATGCCGATGGCTGGGACCGCCACGCCGCCACCTACAACCCGACCCGCCGTGAGTTGATCGTCACGGTCGGCTACGTGACCTGGGTCGTGTTCGACCGCGTCGCCTACGACATCCAGACCGATGCGTGGCGCCGCGTGAAAGACCTTGCAGCCCTGATCCTCCCCGTTTGAACTTTCCCAACTGATCGGTCTCGGACTTCGACGCGCGGGTCGCACCCATCGGATGCGCTTCGGTCGTCCACATTCCCGGAGTTGTCCACATCCGTGATCGCGCGCTTGGGTCGGCGCCGCCTGCGCTCGTCTCATCAGCCGCATGGACCCGACGCATCGCTGGACTGTCACGATCGGTGGCACCGCGTCGAGCGCCCTCAATGCAGATGCGGCTGTCGACGCCCTCGTGGCCGCGCTGCGCCGCCGACCCGGCAGGCGACCGGTTCGGTGGCGCCTCGATAAGGACGGCACGACGGTCCTTTTCGGCGCCGTTGCGTCCGGCAACGAGGATGACGGCTGGCGCGCGTTGTGGGCTGACGACATTCGATGGCAGCTGAGTGTGGCCCCGGGCGGTGCCTCATGAGCCCGGCCCGGTGCAGCACATCACTTCCGGTAGGGGCGTTTCCGAAGGCGTCGTCATATACGGTTCGCAGCCACCAGGAAAGTTCGCCAAGGATTTTTCGACGGGCGCATCCGGGGCGTTGCCCAAACGCTGCATCGCAGGCCACGCGCATCGGCGTGCCCCAATTCCACGGCGTCGACATTTCGCCGCAACGCCGCGATGCAGCGCTTGCGCAGCGTTTCCGCAGCGACTCGGCAACGCCCGCTTCGCAGGCTCCCCGCCATGAGCACACGTAACGGCGTCGGCCGTCCCAACGAGGACCGCCGGGCGATGGATTGGCGGGCCGCCTTTCTTAGCGGCGACCCGGCCATGCAATGGGCGGCGGCCTGTTCCGTCGCGGAAGTGGTCACCGCACGCGACCGGTGGGTCGACTCGACCGCGCTGCACGAGGCCCGATCCGGCGCCTTCGATGCTGGCGTCGCGGCTGCCGAAGCAGATCCGGAATCCGTCATTCCCGCCGCCATCGCCGGTGCCCGCCGTGCGTTGTTTTGGGAACGTACGGCACGGGCCCGTCTCGTGCCACCCGTCTCTCTCGGGGCAAGGCGGTGGCGGGTGCAGCGACGCACGGCCGGGGACGTCGACCAGTTTGTTTCCCTGGCCGCGGTCGCCGAGGCCGAGGAAGGTGGGACCGTTCTGGCATGTCATCCGGCGCCAGCGTCCGGGTGGCGCGCTTCGTCGGGCCTGGCCGCTATCGCCGATCGGCTCGCCACGGCGGGCTGGCGATGGCCCATCCCGCCCGGCCACGCCATCGAAGACGCCGTGCAAGCAGTCCTTGCCGTCGGGCGCGACCGGGCCGCGGCATCCCTGTCCTACATGTACCCGGACCTGCCGGCCGCGGTCGTCGACGGGGTCGTGATGCTCGTGGCCGGATCCCGGCAACGCACGCCCCGGCCCTGGCCCGGCGTGGTGTGGCTCCTAGCGCACCGGGGGATCGATGCCGCACTTGCAGATGCCGGAACGCGCGTCGTCATCGACGGGCTGATAGCCGGCCATCACGCCCGCCCATCGTCTGCCACGGGGGCGACGATCGTCGATGGAACAACCCGCCGCCTGCAATTGGTGCCGGCGCCTACGCGGGCAAGCGACCTGGTGGCCGCCGCAAACCCTTCCGATCGCAAGCCGCACCCCATGGCGATGGCGTCATGAGCCCCGACGACGACCGGTACGGGCGGGTCACCCGTGCCGGCCGCGCAGCCATCGATGCACTGAACGCCGCAATGTGGTCCTCGACCGCCGCGGACCGACTATTTCGGGTGGTGAGACCGGCCGATTTCCAGCCGGGCGACGACACGATCGCGGCCGCCATCCTGGACCTGCGCCGCAGACACGTCGAATGGTCCGATCCGATACCGGTGATCGAGAACCTGAGCTACTACCGCGACCTGTGGAAGGACCGCGTCGACTCCGGCAAGTTCGGGTTGCCGAAGCTGGAGATCCCGATCGAGGACCACCTCGACCCGGACCGCACCCCGCTTCGCTTCGCCGGCCGGGCCCTACAAACCTGCCGCGCGTATGACGTCATGCGGCACATGCCGCAAACCGACGTGGACGCCGCGGCGCGGGAGGTTGCCGCCGGCCGCCGCCACGAGGTCGCCGAGGCCACGATGCAGACCGTGCACCGGGTACTCAACGACCCGGATCCCGATCTCACGCGGACCGAACGACAGGAAGCCATCGGCCGGGTCGTGCGCGAATGCCGGCAAACAATGGTCGCTCAGCACCTCTACCCGCGCCGACCGCAGCACGGCGTGCCTCGCGGCCGAGACCAGTCCGGAATTTCCCGGTGAATCCGCGATCGGCGCACGAGCGCCACCACCTCTTTACAGCAGGCACCACTGCACCCGCACCTGTTCGGCGGAAAGCGAGAACGCCATGAACCTCATCAACCGGGCCTGGATTGCCGTACAACTTCAGGCGGATGGCGGGCCTTTGGCCGGCGGGGATTCCGTGACGATTCCGGGGCTCGCGCGGTTCAAGGGCATCGTCTCGGCGATGGTGCCGTTCGCGCTGGTCGCGTGCGTGTTGGCGGTGATCATCGGCGCGATCATGTGGGCGCTCGGCGGGTTTACGAACAGCCCGCACCGCGCCGCTTCCGGCAAGACCACCGTGTTGTGGTCGCTGGTCGCTGCAGTCGTCATCGGTGCCGCGGGGTTCGTGGTCGGGTGGGCGCACGACCAGGGCACCACGATCAGCTGAGTGAGGGTGATCGTGATGCGTCTGATCCCGTTTCCGCGCCGGCACCGCGCCCTGTGGCTGATCGCCGCCGTGCTCGGCGTGTCCGCGTGGGGGTCGTGGCTGGTCGCCACCGGCCGCTCCCCGGACTATACGAGCGGATACACCGTCTTCCCGGCGACGCAGGCTGCGGCGCCGGTGTCGCGCCCGTCGAGCCTGCCGGACGTGGCCGACCTGCTGGCGACTCCGTCTGCGGCTGCGCCCGACCCGACAGCCACGGCCGCGGCGGGGGTTTCGACTGCCGGTCGGTCGCCGGCGCGGCCAGTTGCGTCGAAATCAGCCGGTGTCGCCGAGTCGAGTGTGCCGGTTTCGGCGTCGGCCAACTTGACGGGCATGACGGATCCTCTCGCGTTTGCCCGCGCGGTCGCCGTCATGCTGCTCACCTACAGCCCCGAGACGGACCTTGACGCGAGGGCCGGGGTGGTGATGGCGGTGGCGGCGTTGCCGCCGACCGGGTCCCCGACCGAACTTCAGGCGGACCTGACGCGCTTCAGTCCGGACCCGGTGCTGTCCTACGGCGGGGCGACGGTCACGTTCGCGGCGGATGCGGTCGCGCCGTCGCCGTGGGCCGCGACCCGCCTGGCTGAGTTGCGGCTACCGGCTGGCTCGTTCGCGATCGACGTGACCGGAAACCAACTGCTCACCCTGCCCGGCCACCAGCCGGTGTCGGTGTCGGTGACCGTTGGGATCACCGGCGCCTGCCCGCCGGCGCTGGTCCAGTGCGAGATCGACCGGATCTTTCCGCGCACCGTCGCCCAGGAACTCGGATCATGAGCCGCGCATCTCGGCGCCTGTTGATCGCCGCCATCGCCACACCGACTGCTGCCGCCGTGCTCGTCGTCGCACTGGTGGTGACGGCATTCACGGCCCTGGCCGCCGACACCGGCAACGGGACAGGACCGGCGGTGCGGGCCGCCGCCTGCACCGCCGGCACCCACGTGGCCGGGCTGACCACAGAACAGACGGCGAACGCGGCCGTGATCGTGGCGGTCGCGGGGGAGCGGGGCCTGGGGTCGGCGGGTGCGGTGGTCGGGGTGATGACTGCGTTGACCGAGTCGTCTTTGATCAACGTCGACTACGGCGACGGCGCCGGCCCGGACTCGCGCGGGCTGTTCCAGCAGCGCGACTCCTGGGGACCAGCCACGGTGCGCATGGACCCGGCCGGAGCGGCCGGCCTGTTCTTCGACCGTCTCGAAACCATCGAAGGCTGGCAGAATCTTTCGCCGTGGGTCGCCGCGCAACGCGTGCAACACTCGGCGTTCCCCGACGGGGCGAACTACGCCGCCAACTACCCGACCGCGGTCACTGTCGTCGGCGAGCTTGCCGGAAATCTCGGCGGCATCGCCGACGGCCAATTGGGTTCGGATCCGAGCCGTGACCCGGCGCAGTTCGATCCGGCCACCTTCTGCGCATCCGGCGCCGCGGTGGGTGTGGCCGGCGGCGGCTGGGGTGGTTTCAGTAACGGGCAGATCCCGGCGTCCGCGCTGTGCCCGCTGACCGCGCCCGGGCAGCTGCTGCGCTGTGACGCTGCCGAAGCGTGGGACGCCATGGTCGCCGCATACGAGGCCGACACCGGCTCGGCTATGTGCATCACTGACTCGTACCGCTCCTTGGAGGTGCAGGTCCAGTTGCGTGCCGAAAAGCCGTCCCTGGCAGCGGTTCCGGGCACGTCGAACCACGGCTGGGCGTTGGCGGTGGACCTGTGCGAACCCGGCCGCACCGGGATGGGATTTACGACTCCCACCTATCGGTGGCTTGAGGCGAACGCTGCCCGGTTCGGCTGGGCGCATCCGGCGTGGGCCGAACCCGGCCACGGCCAGGAAGAACCCTGGCACTGGGAATACGTCGGGAATCCGTCATGAACACGCCTGCTGTTATCACCGCGAGCCTGGCGTCACCCCGTCCCCGGGCGGAGGGCACGGCCGCCCTGGAATCCCTCGGGTCCCAGGCCGTCCTGTGGGGGTTGGTGGTCGCCGCCGCGATGGTGATCATCTGCGCCGTCGGGTGGGCGATCGGCTCAGCCTCCTCCCATCCCCAAGCGGCGGCGAAGGCGAAGACCGGAATCCTCGTCGCATTGGCGGGGGCGCTGCTGCTGGGCGCCGGCCGCGGCTACCTTGCCTGGCTGGCGGGCGGCCAGGCGGAGGCGTTCACCGCCGATCCCGCCTCCTATAAGGCGGAGACCGTCGCGCCGCGGCCGGGTGTCGAGGTCATCGACAAGACCTCGGACTGGTTGGCCGCGGTCAACCGGTACCGCAGATCCACCCCGGCCGGCGGGGCCGCCCCGGACCGGGCACTGGAACGGCTCGCCGTTTCCTGCGCGTCGAAACTCGCTGGTAGCACGGGTGTCTGCCCGGGCGACGGCCAGTACTACCACGTCAAGCTCTCACCGGCCGAGGTCGGAACCCTGTCCGGCCCGCTGTCCCGAGACATGGTTGAGCGTCACGCCCCGACGCTGACGACGGACCTGTCGAAGCTCACCGGCGACCCGCGGCTCGCGATCGTCGCCGCGCGGAACACCCAAAACGGCACCGCCGAGCTGGTGTTCATGATCTCCGCCGGGCCGTGCGCGGCCCCGTGCGCCCCGAACGCCGACGGCGACTACCTGCCGGGCCTTGTCACCCATAGCGTGCCCGGCGTGTTCGC
>JAFIHI010000208.1 GCA_017848755.1 Nakamurella sp.
GCTTCATGGCGGCGCCCCCGAAGGGCTTTACGGCACACGACGCGACGCTGCCGCCGGCGCTGCCGGGCACAGTGCACCACATCACCTTCACCGTCCGGAACACCGACACCGAGGTGGCACCCGGGGTGCGCCAAACCCTGTGGACCTACGGGGAGAACGGGCAGCCGGGCACCATGCCCGGCCCGGTCTTGCACGGCAAGCTCGGGGACACGTTCGTCATCCACCTGGTCAACGACGGCGATATGGGGCACTCGGTCGACTTCCACGCGGGGGAACTCGCCCCGGACATGCCGATGCGCACCATCAACCCGGGCCAGTCGCTCGACTACACGTTCACCGCGAACCGCGCCGGGATCTGGATGTACCACTGCTCAACGATGCCGATGAGCGCGCACATCGCCAACGGCATGTTCGGGGCCGTCGTGATCGATCCGCCGGATCTCGCGCCGGTGGACAAGAGCTACGTGCTCGTCGCATCCGAGTTGTACCTCGGCCCGCAGGACGGGAGCGTCGACGTCGACAAGGTCGCCGCGATGAAGCCCGACGCGCTCGTCTTCAACGGCTACGTCAACCAATATGACGCCGATCCGCTCACCGCCACCGTCGGGGAGAAGGTGCGCATCTGGGTGTTGGACGCAGGCCCGAACGAACCGCTGGCCTTCCACGTGGTCGGCGGTCAGTTCGACACGGTCTTCCTGGAAGGCGCCTACCTGCTGCGCGCCGGCAACGCGGAATCCGGTGGCAGCCAAACACTCTCGCTCGCGCCGTCGCAGGGTGGGTTCGTGGAGCTGACGCCGCCGCAGGCGGGCCACTACCCGTTCGTGTCGCACATCATGACGAACGCCGAGCACGGCGAGCACGGCATCCTTCAGGTGCTGCCGAAATAGCGCGGCGCGCGCTACCCGCCGAGGCCGAGACGGCTCAGCACGGCAGGCAGGATCGCCGCCATGGCCCGTGCACGATGCGAGAGCTCGTTCTTCCGCTCCGGCGCCAGCTCCGCGCTCGTCCGGCCGGTGCCGTCCGCGTCGCTCTCCGCCGGGACGAACAACGGATCGTAACCGAACCCGTTGCTACCACGCGACTCTCGGATGAGCCGACCGGGCCAGCGCCCGCGGACCACGTCGGCGTGACCGGCCGGGTTGACCAGGGCGACCGCGCTCACGAAGGCTGCACCGCGCCGCTCGTCCGGGACGTCGGCCAACTGGCCGAGCAGCAGCTCGTTGTTCGCGACGTCGTCGCCGTGCCGGCCGCACCAGCGGGCGGACAGAACTCCCGGCATGCCGTTCAGGGCGTCGACCTCGAGACCGGAATCGTCGGCGAGTGCGAGGATGCCGGACTCCCGCGCCGCCTGCCGCGCCTTGATCAGCGCATTCTCCTCGAAGGTGGCGCCGCATTCGGGCAGCGGCGGATACGGCGGCACGTCGCCGAGACCCAGCACGGTGACCTCCGGCGGCACCAGGCGGCGCAGCTCGGCGAGCTTTCCGAGGTTGGAACTAGCCAAGAGCAACCGCGGACCGCTCCCCCGAGAAGACGTCATATTCGTCACGACCGGCTTCCCGGCAGGGCCTTGGGATACGGGTCGGCCAGCACCTCGCGCTGCAGTTCGGCGAGGGTCGAAATGCCCGCCAGTGCCGAATCGATGAGCGCGTCCAGCGTCGAGCGGGGGAACGTGGCCCCCTCCGCGGTTCCCTGCACCTCCACCAGCGTTCCCGTCTCGGTGGCCACAATATTCATGTCCACCTCGGCGCGCGCATCCTCCTCGTACGGCAGGTCCAGGCGCACCCGGCCGTCCACCACCCCGACCGAGACGGCGGCGACCTGGCACGAGATCGGCTGGGGATCGGCGAGCGCGCCGGCCGCGCGCAGGAAGGTGACCGCGTCCGCCAGCGCGATGTAGGCGCCGGTGATCGCGGCCGTGCGGGTGCCGCCGTCGGCCTGCAGGACATCGCAGTCGATCGCGATCGTGTTCTCCCCCAACGCCGCCAGGTCGACGCACGCGCGCAGCGATCGGCCGATGAGCCGAGAGATCTCCTGCGTGCGGCCCTTCACCCGCCCCCGGATGGACTCGCGCTCGGTCCGCTCGTGCGTGGAGGACGGCAGCATCGCATATTCCGCCGTCAACCAACCCAGACCCGAGCCCTGCCGCCACCGCGGCACGCCGCGCACCGCGGACGCGGCACACAGCACCTTGGTATTCCCGAACTCCACCAGCACGGACCCGGCCGGGTGCAGCTGGAAACCGCGGGTGAATCGAATCGGGCGCAATTCGTCGTCGGCGCGTCCGTCCGGCCGAAGGCCACTTGTCGTCATTGCCGCAACGCTACCGACCGGCCGAGACCGGGCGGTGGGCGGGCGTCAAACTCGCCGCCCTGCAATGCGACGATCGGAACCGGAGCGCGTGAAATAGTAAAGCTGAATGTGCATGTGACGAATGGAATCTCGTGACGGGCCGTCCGGCACCTGGAAATCGCGTCCACGGCCTGCCGGGAGGAGTGGTCAGGTGCCGGTCAGCACGGCGGTCGTCGGGCGGCAACCCGTGATCGACCGCGCGCACAATGTCGTCGGTTACGAATTGCTCTTCCGCCCGCTGCCGACGAGCGAGACGGCACGAGATCCGTATGCCGTGCAGTCGTTCGACGGCGACGAGATGACGAACCAGGTTATCTTCAGCGCCCTCGGGCTCGGTATCGACCGGCTCACCGGCGGCCGGACCGTGTTCTGCAACGCCGACCGCGGTGTGCTCACCGGCCAGATCCCGGTCAGTCTGCCGCCGCGACAGACCGTGATCGAGGTGCTGGAATCCGTCACCATCGATGACGAGGTCCTGGCGGGTTGCCGAGCGCTCAGCCGCGCGGGATATCGCCTGGCCGCCGACGATTTCCTCTGGATCGCCGGTGCCGAGGAACTCCTCGAGATCGTCGACATCGTGAAGATCGATCTACGGGCGACTCCGCTGGACGCTGCCGCGGCGCTGATCGCGCGCTGCCGACCGTTCGAGGTGCAGATGATCGCCGAGAAGATCGAAACCGCACAGGAATACGCCGCGTGTTTGGAGCTTGATTTCGATCTGTTCCAGGGATACTTCCTGGGCCGCCCGACGACGGTCAGCGGGCCGGCCCTCGGGACGTCGCGCCTTTCCGTGCTGCGGCTGGCGACGGCGGTGCTGGACGACGATATCGATTACGACTCCATCGATCGGCTGCTGCGCGCCGAGCCGGCGCTCAGCTACCAGCTGATCCAGCTGGCCTCAATCGGGCGGTTCGGGGAGACCAAACGGTGCGTGCGCAGTGTTCGGGAAGCCCTCGTCTGGATCGGTCTCAGCCGCCTGCGGGGATGGATCCCGGCGCTGCTGTTGCGTCCGGCCGGGCGTGCGATCGACACGAACCTGCCCGCTGTATTGACACGCGCCCGCATGGCGGAGTTGCTGGCCATGGATCTCTTCCCCCGGGACAGCGATTTCGCATTCACGGCCGCGATGCTCTCCGCGTTCGACCTCCTGCTTGGAGTACCGCGGGAGAACCTCGCCGCGATCCTGGACATCCCTGCGGACCTGCAGCAGGCGGCCTTCGGCAGCGACACCCCGGTCGGGCGCCTGATCGGCGACATCATCGAATACGAGCGGCGCGGCGCAGACCCGGCCTGCTTCACCGGCGTCAGGCAGGACAGGGTGGGTCACGCGGCGGCCCACGCCTTCAGCTGGGCCGTTGCCGCGACGCAGCTGATCGATTCCTACGCCGCTGCCTGACGGCGGCGCTGCGGCGCGTCGGCCCGGGCGACGAGAAACGCCGCCAACCCGCCGCCGATTGCACCGAAAAGGTGCGCCTGCCACGAGATCCCGTCATGACCGGGCAGCAGTCCCCAGAAGATGCCGCCCCACAACGCCAGCAGCACCAGGCCCATCACGATCTGCGCGAACCGGCGGGAGAACACACCGCGGAGCACGAGGAACGCCAAGTAGCCGAACACTAGCGCCGACGATCCGACAGTCAGACTTCCGGATTCCGCCGTGAGCCAGACGCCCAGCCCGGACACGATCCAGACCAGCGCCGTCACCGCCAGGAACTGCCGCAGCCCGCCGACGAGGATCAGGAATCCGAAAATGACGAACGGCACCAGATTCGAGATCAGATGCCCCCACCCGGTGTGCAGCAGCGGACCGTCCGCGACGCCCCACAGCCCGCCCAGGGTGCGCGGCCTGATCCCGGCGGAATTGAGCCGGTAGCCCATCGCCCAGTTCACAATCTGGACGAGCGTGAGTACGGCAGCGCCCATCAGGATCGTGACCGCCGCCGGCTTCACCCTGCCGGGAGCCATGATCGCCGGAGATCGGCGCGCGACCGATCGGCCGGGCTCCGGTGTGACGGGCGCAGTGCCACCGGCCATCACGCATCACCCAGCATCGCTTGGACGAGGGATTCCTGGATCGTGGATAGCCAGCGGTAGGTGAGGTACATGGCGTATTCCGGTCCTCTCGGGTCTGCCGCCGCGGCGGCGGGCGGGGTTGCGTCTTCGGTGATGTTCAGGCGCACCCCGAACACGAGGCGAACGTCGTTGAGGGCGACGAGCCAGGACCGCGCGGTCTGCTCGGTGAGCCGCACCGTGCCGCCGCCGCGCGGCAGGGTATCGAGCAGGGCTACTGCGGCGTCGTCTTTTGCCGCGATGACCTCGGGTTCACGCAACATTCGTAGGCCCGCGGCGAGGCCCTCGTCATCGCGGTGGAATGCGGGGAGAAGGCGTGCGACCGCCGGATCGTCGGGCGGTGTCGACGGTCCGACGGCCATTCCGGTGAGCCCCGCTAGCGGATCGTCCTCCGCCCCGCCACAGCGCTGCGCCAAGAGGGTCCGGACCTGGTCGACCAGGTCGGCCAACAAAGTGGCCTCCGCCGGGTCGAAGGCAGCGGTGAAACGCCCCAGCCGGGATCGGAATGGGCGCACGTCAGCGATCCTGGGCCATCGTCGCCCAGAGGCCCGCGCCATGGAGCTGCGTCACGATGGACTCCATCGCATCGCGGGGGCCGTGCGCGACGGTCGCCCGGCCCTTGTGGTGGACGTCGAGCATGAGCTTCTCAGCCACCGGGCGCGGGTGTCCGAGCAGCGTCTGGAACACGTAGGTGACATACGACATCAGGTTCACCGGGTCGTTCCACACGATCACGACCCACGGCGCGTCTTCGGCGGCATCCGACAGCGATCCGACCTCGCTGTCGGATACCGGAAGCGTCATCGCCGACGCCGCGCTGGTCACCGGTCCAGTGTCTCATGCGGCTGTATAGGCTTCCAGGTGTGACGATGTCCGAGCCGACCGGCCTGCTCACCGATCAATACGAATTGACGATGCTGCAAGCGGCCCTGGCCGACGGGACCGCCGATCGGGTCTGCACCTTCGAGGTGTTCGCCAGAAGGCTGCCGGGCGGGCGCCGGTACGGTGTGGTCGCCGGCATCGAGCGAGCGCTCGAGGCCGTCGCGGATTTCCGCTTCGATGACGCGGCGCTCCGTCATCTCGAACCCGTCCTCGATCGGCGGACCCTGGAGCCTCTGGCCCGGTTCTCCTTCGACGGCGTTATCGACGGCTACCCCGAGGGGGAGCTCTACTTCCCGGGATCGCCCGTCCTGTCCGTGACCGGTACGTTCGCCTCGACGGTGGTTCTGGAGACCCTGCTGCTGTCGATCCTGAACCACGATTGCGCCATCGCCACGGCGGCCGCGCGCATGGCATCAGCGGCGCATGGTCGCCCCCTCATCGAGATGGGCTCGCGGCGCACACACGAAGCGGCCGCAGTGGCGGCGGCGCGCGCGGCCTATCTGGCGGGTTTTGCGGCGACATCGAATCTGAAGGCCGGGCAGCGCTACGGCATTCCGACGACGGGAACCTCGGCGCACGCCTTCACACTGCTGCACAAGACCGAGGCGCAGGCGTTCGCCTCCCAGGTAGCGGCGCTCGGCGCGGGAACAACGCTTCTCGTCGACACCTACGACATCACTGCGGGGATAGCCACGGCCGTCCGCGTCGCCGGGCCCGGGCTCGGCGCCATCCGGATCGACTCCGGGGATCTGGGAGTCCTGGCGCGCGCCGCCCGCGAACAGCTCGACTCGTTGGGTGCCACCGGTACCAGGATCGTGCTGTCGGGCGATCTCGACGAACACGCCATCGCGGCGTTGCGCGGAGATCCGGTGGACGTCTTCGGCGTCGGGACCTCGGTGGTCACGGGTTCCGGGTACCCGACGGCGAACATGGTGTACAAGCTCGTGGAGGTCGACGGCCAGCCGGTCGCGAAGCGCAGCCCGCAGAAGCAGACCACCGGCGGCCGGAAGTCGGTGCTGCGGCGCCACCGTGCCTCGGGTACCGCGACCGAGGAAGTCGTCCACCGGGTCAGCGGGAAACTTCCGCCGGCCGCACCCGGTGATCGCACGATCCCGGTGGCGCTGATGCGGTCCGGGCAGGTAGTGCAGGGCCTGGGAACGCTGGCCGACGCCCGCGAAAGGCTCGCCGCAGCACTGATCACACTGCCATGGGAAGGGTTGAGCCTCGCCAAGGGCGATCCGGCCATCCCGACCACCATGTACGCGGCCGAGTAGGCCCGCGTCGGACCTGCCGGGAGGCACACCGTGAGCGCCGAATACACACCGTCGAGTGCGTTGGTCGTCGTCGACATGCAACACGACTTCGCGGATCCGGCCGGTTCGCTGTACGTGCGTGGTGGCGAGACGATCGTCGAACCCATCGCGGCGGAGATCGCGGCGGCCCGTGAGGCGGGCGCCACCGTCGTCTACACGCAGGACTGGCATCCGGAGCACACGCCGCATTTCGCGACCGACGGCGGTCTGTGGCCCGTCCATTGCGTCGCGGAGTCGGCCGGCGCGGCCCTGGTACCCGGGCTTCCCGTCGACGGCCCGCTGCTCCGGAAGGGCACCGGCACCGAGGACGGATATTCCGGGTTCTCCGAGGTCGACCTGGCCACCGGCGCGACGAAGGGGACGGACCTCTCGACGATCCTGGACGAGGCCGGCGTCATGGACATCACGGTCGTGGGCCTCGCCGGCGACTGGTGCGTGAAGGCGACCGCCATCGACGGCGTGCACCTCGGTTACTCGGTAACCGTGCCGCTTCGGTTGACCCGGTTCGTCGAACTGCAGGAGGGCGACACGCAGCGCGCGATCGCCGCGATGCGCGAGGCGGGGGTCGCCGTCCTTGATGAAGCGAGCTCGTGATCGGGCGGGCTCGTCGTCAGGCGGCGCGTTCCAGCGCTGCCATCCCCCCGGTCCAACCGGTCCAGCCCGTGACCGTGCACCACACGATGGTGCGCGCCGCAACCGACTGCCCGCTCCCCCGGTAGCGCGCGTCCAACGCGGCCGCGGCCATGGCGAACCGCGGGTCGGCTGTTCGCCACCGGAGCACCTCGGCCACCGCGTCCGCCTGCACCCACCACCGAGTAGCCGCGCGCGCCGAACCATCCGCCAGGAGCGACACTCGCGGATGGCTCGCAACGTCGCGCACGCGTGCCGCGGAAGCGATACTTCGCGGCTCGCCGCCGAGCGCGGCATCAAGGGCACAGACGACCACACCGTCGTCGCCGTCGTCGATGACGGCGAACGGCACCGGCATGATGTGCGGACGGCCGCCCGGTCCGGTCGTACCGAACCGGGCGACCCGCTCACCGGCGAAAAGCCGTCGTACCCGCAAGAGATTCATGACGGCCCCTCCCTATATCGCCGGTGAAAACCGGACACGCCGCGGCGACCTCGCGGTCGCTGGATGTGGCTGCTCCGCTTCCGCGGCCCCGTGCAGCAACATCCGGACACGGACCCAATCGGCCGCGTTCGGTCAATGCTAG
>JAFIHI010000209.1 GCA_017848755.1 Nakamurella sp.
AGCGAGACCGGCACCCGCACCGGCGAGCGTGAACGCCGCGAGGCGGAACCGCCCGACTCGGACGCCGAGGAACTCCAGCCGTACGGCGTCTTCGCGCAGCGCCTGCAGGGTGACACCGAACGGGGAGTGGTAGATCACCCAGCACACCGCAACAGCCGCAACCACCACGCCACCCGTGAGGTACCAGATCCCCCGCGTCGACAAAGTGCCCGCCGTGATTCCGGGTATCCCGTTCTCGCCGCCGACCCAGCTGGTCTTGAAGGCGAGCAAATACATCCCCTGGCCGAGCGCGAGCGTGACGTTGGCGAAGATAATGCCGCGGGTGCGGACACTCACCGCAGCGATCAGCGCCGAGCAGACCGCCGAGAAGGCCATTGCGAGAAGGAGCAGCGCGGCCACGGGGACATGCGAATACAGCAGCGCCACGGTATAGGCCCCGGTTCCGAAAAATGCCGCCTGGCCAAACGATGGCATATGGGAACGCCCGAAGAGGAAGTTGGTGCTGGTCGCGAAGAGGATCTGGATGAGGATCTGCTCCATCAGGAACATGGTCGCCCCGGATACGACTGACGGGATCACCGCGACCGCAACCGCGATGGCGATCAGTGGGCCGGCGAAGCCAAGCACCGTCGCCTCGCCGGCTCGGCGCTCAGGCAAGACCGCGCGCATTGCTCACCAACCCCTGCGGACGAACAAGCAACACCACGAACATCAGGATGAAGAAAATGACGCCGGATAGCGGTGGGTAGTACGTGATCGCGAGGCTGTCGGCCACGCCGAACCCGATAGCGGCGATCATCGCACCCGATATCGAGCCGAGGCCTCCCACGATGACGATGGCGAACGCCTCGATGATGAAGGCGGTCGCGACATCGGGCGTCAGTGCGATGAGCGGTGTCGCCAATGCCCCGCCAAGTCCCGCAAGAACCGTGCCGAGCGCGAAGACCGACGTCGAAACGAGCGCGGTATTCACCCCGGCTAATTCGCACACGTATCGGTCTTCGGCCACCGCGCGGGCCCGCTCCCCGAACGCGGTCCGCCACAGCAGCGCCCAAAGCCCCACCGCGACAACAATTCCCACTGCGATGAGCACGATCGAATAGGTCCCGACCCGTACGCCGCCGACGACGATGGATCTGCCGAGTGCGGTTGGGAACGGGACGGACATGGGGTTGACGCCCCAAATGATCTCGGCGACCCCTTCGATGACGAGGAGGAGGCCGAACGTTCCGAGCAAGGACGCAATATCGGACAATCGATAGATTTTCCGGAATATCAATCGTTCGGTGGCTATCCCCACGACTCCGACAGCCAGTGCCCCGCCGACGACGGCGAGCACGAAGAGCGGAAGGGGAAGCGAGATCGGGCTGCCGGATGCAACTGCTTGGTAGACAAAGTACCCGCCGAGCATGAAGTATCCGCCGTGGGAGAAATTCAAGATCCGCATGACGCCGAAGATCAATGTCAGGCCGGACGCGATGAGGAACAGCAAGAACCCATCGCCGATGCCCGCGAAGACCGACCCAAGCACAACCCGATTCGCCTCCTTTCCGCTCTTCGTTCACCTACGGTTGGCTGTCACTTCGCAAGTGTCACGTCCGGCCCGACCGACTCGGCACCGAAGCACTTGTACCCGAACTGCGCCGTTGAGTCGCCCTGGCATTGCCACACGGTGACGGGCGCCGCAAGGATGTTCGACGGATCGAACTTCACCTTGCCCATCGGGCTGTCGAACTCGATCGACGACAGCGCGGTGCGCACCGCGTCGGTCTCTGTGCTGCCGGCTGTCTTGATGGCGTTGAGATACGCCAGCATCGCCGTATAGCCCTCATAGGTCCATTCGTGCGGACCGTACAGGTTCAGGCCCTGGAAGGGCGGAAGCTTCTTCCACGCGTCGATGAACGCCTGGTTCACGGGGTTGTCGTAGCCCTGGTAGAAGTAGTCGTGGACGTAATAGATGTGGGGTCCTTCCGCACCCAACGCCGACGAGAACTCTTCGCCCGCCCCGATACCCGCGACCACCTTGTACTGCTTGAACAGATCGAGCGGGTGTGCTTGCTTGGCGAACTGTACGGCGCCACCGCCGAAGAGGAAGAAGTACAACGCGGAACTCTGCGGATCCGGATTACCGGCGAGGAGCGAGTTGATGAACGGGGTGTCCTGAGTAGCCGTGAACGGAACAAACGCCGTCTTTCCGGTCTTCGCATTGGGATTCGCAGTGGCGAGCAACTTGCCGAACTCGTTCCACGCATCATGGCCCGTGAGATAGTCGTAAGCGACGCCGTCCCAGACCTTCGTGTCCTTCCACTCGGTGGCCGCGAGGTGCGCGGCGGCAACGTTCATCATGTGGACGTTTGCCGCGACCTCGTAGACGTTCTTGCTGTGCTGTGTGGTCGTCAGCGAGGTGTCCGTAGTGCCGGCCGTGACGATCAGTTGGTTGTTCTGTTCGGCGAGCGGTTTCGCGGCGAGAACATCGGCGCTCGACGTGAACCCGGTGACGAGGTTGATGCCCTCCGACGCGAACTCGCGCATGTGCTGGACGGTCTTGTCCGGGGAGAGTTCCTCGTCCTTGACTTCGAGTTCGATCTTCCGCCCGAGGACGCCGCCCTGCGCGTTCCACTGGTCCACAGCGATCTGCGCGCCCTGCAAGGCAAGCTGCCCGACGTTGCCATTCGCACCGGTCATGGTGTCGAGGAACCCGATCTTCAACGGCTCGCCGGTGAAACCGGAGCCCGACGCGGTGCTTCCGCTGGATTCGGTGGACGCTTGCGAGGCACTTGACGCCGACGTCTCACCGCCTCCCCCAGCAGACGAAGAACTCGAGCCCTGCGACTGGCTCGGCGGTGCGGTGCTGCTCGATCCGGTCGACGTTCCGGCACTGCTACAGGCTGCGATCACCAAACTGCATGCGGCGAGTGCCGCAAATGTCATGCGATGCTTCTTCATCGCGAGTCGGTTCCCTTCTGTTCGAACCCGATGGACGGATCACTAGTGGCGTCGCGCTGGGCGCACGCCCCATGCCTGTACACGGGGCGTCGAGGAGTCGCTCGATCACCTCCCTACAGCGCGGATGCTTGGCCGGAGTCTTGCTGGTCCGCGTGTACCGGTAGCCGAAACGGCTTGTTTCGCCGAGTCTGGCATCAGAGCCAAGCCGGGTCAAGACCAAATTTCCTACTTGACAGGGGATTTCTTTCGCGAGAAGTTGGTCTGACACGCAGCTGGCAGCACTCGGGAGGAGGCTCGCACGTTGGGACAGCAACAGGTTGTTTCGCTTAGCGGAACGATACTGACGGAACATTCAACGTCAACGGGTGGTACGACGACCGCCGATCGAGTCGCTGATGTACTGTTCGCCTTCATCTCGGGCCCCGCATCGCTGGGCGTCAGCGAAGTCGCGCGCGAGCTCAATGTCAGCAAGGCCGTTGTCTACCGGATCTTTCAGTCCCTCGTGTCCCGGAAGTTCCTCCAGGTCGACCCGGGCACGCGTTCGTATCGCCTCGGCCCCAGTGCGACCGCCTTGGGCGCGCGTGCGCTCCGCGATCTGGACATGCGCCGGGCCGCACGTCCAGTTCTCGAGGCTCTGCGTGATAAGACCGATGAGACAACGACTCTCACTGAGCTTGTCGGCGACAGCCGGGTATACCTCGACCAGTTCGAGTCCCGCCAATCCATCAGAATGACGGTCGAACTCGGCCGTCCGCACGCCCTGCACGCTGGTGGCAGTGGGAAATCGATCTTGGCTTTCCTGCCGCCCGAGCGTCAGGAGGAGCTCATCGAGCGCGGTCTTACACGGGTGACGCCGGCGACGATCACAGACCCTGACCGGCTGCGTGACGAACTCCGCGACGTCGAGGCCTGCGGTTACGCGGTCTCACTCGGCGAACGGCAGCATGACGCCGGGTCGGTCGCTTCGCCGGTTTTCGGGGCGGACGGCTGGGTGATCGGATCGCTGAGCGTGTGTGGCCCGGTCGGGCGATTCGATGACGCGACCGTCGCCGCACATGCCGAACTCGTCCTCGCCGCAGCCCGGGAGGTTTCTCGGCGCATGGGCTGGTCGGGACTGTACCCGCCTCCGTCGAAGCATCCTGCGAGCAACGGTTCATGACGACATCTTCAGGAACAGCCGACTGCGCGCGACTCCGCCCGCCCCTGGACGGAATCCGCGTGTTGGATTGCTCGACCATCTTGGCGGGACCGTTGTGCTGCCGCATCCTCGGCGACTATGGCGCGGATGTCATCAAGATCGAACACCCCGCTGCGGGCGACGGCATGCGCGGGCATGGCCGCGCCAAGAACGGAATCCCGTTGTGGTGGAAGGAGATCAGCCGCAACAAGCGCACTCTCGGGCTGTCCCTCTCCACGCCCGGTGGTGCCGCGGCTTTCCGCAGACTCGCCAAGACCGCAGACGTTGTCGTAGAGAACTTCCGTCCCGGAACGTTCGAGCGGTGGGGCCTCGACCCCGCGGACCTGGCGGCCGACAACCCGAACTTGATTACGTTGCGGCTCACCGGGTTTGGGCAAACCGGCCCATACGCCTCGCGCGCGGGCTTCGGTACCCTCGCCGAGGCCATGAGCGGCTTCGCTGCCATGACAGGCGAAGCGGACGGCCCGCCCACCCTGCCCTCATTCGGGCTGGCCGACTCCATCGCCGGGATCGCGGCGTCGAGTGCGGTCCTAATGGCCCTGCGAGTCCGCGACCGCGGCGACGGCGGTCAAGTGATCGACATCAACATCCTGGAACCGATCATGACGGCCGTCGGGCCCGCGGCAATGACGTACGACCAACTCGGCATCGTGGAGTTGCGGCACGGTAACCGCTCCACGAACAACGCCCCGCGCAATACGTATCAGACGAAAGATGGTTCGTGGGTGGCGGTGTCGACCAGCGCGCAGCGCATCGCAGAGACCGTCATGCGGCTCGTCGGCCACCCCGAAGTGATCGATGAGCCGTGGTTTTCAAGTGGCCGCGGCAGGGCCCGGCACGTCGATCAGCTCGATACTTACCTCTCGTCGTGGATCGGCGCGCGCACCCGGGCCGAGGTGCTCGCGGCGTTCGAGGATGCCGGCGCGGCCATCGCACCCATTTATGACGCGCGGGACATTGTCGAGGACCCGCACATCCGCGCGACCGAGATGCTGAAAGAGGTGGACGATCCGGATCTCGGCCGGATGCTGATGCACAACGTCATGTGGCGGATGTCCAGGACTCCGGGTTCGATCCGGTTCACCGGGCGCGCCCTCGGCGCGGACACGGACGAGATTCTCCACGAAATCGGTTACAGCGACGCGGAGATCGCAGCGCTCCGGGCCGAAGCGGCAGTGGCATGAAGGGCGGGATCAGGAGATGAGCGATGCACTACTCGACGCGGTACGCCGCGGGATAACGGTGATCGATCTAGGCAGACCGCTCTTCAACGGTATGCCGCAGTCGCCGAATCATCCCGCGTTCTGGCATTCGCTGCCGCGTCGTCATGGGGACATGGTGCGAGCCGATGGCGGGTCCGCCGCCAACGACGTGATCGTCACCGGCACCCATGTCGGCACGCACATCGACGCGCTGGCGCACGTCTCCCAAGACGGCAAGCTGCACGGGGGCGCGGATGCGGTCGCGGCCGGAATCGGCGGCAGATACACGGATCTGGGCGTCCACACGGTGGCTCCGATCATCCGCCGCGGCGTCCTGCTGGACGTACCGGCGGCGCTCGGATCCCCCGATGGCTGTCCGGCCGCCTACGAGATCACGCCCGGTGACCTCGAGGCTGCGGAACGACACGCCGGCGCAACGGTCGGTGACGGCGATGTCGCGCTGATCCGCAGCGGTTGGGGTCGGCACTTCGATGACGGCGCAGACGTCTACCGCGGCAAGGACTCTGGCGTGCCGGGGATCGGTGAGGCCGGCGCGCAATGGGTGGCCGAGCGGCACGTGCACGCAGCAGGAGCGGACACGATCGCCTTCGAGCACCTCGCCGCGGGGGCCGGCCACAGCGAGCTACCGGCGCACCGAGTGTTGTTGGTGGACGCCGGAATCTACATCATCGAAGCGCTAGACCTGGAGGGCCTGGCCGCGGCAGGAGTCCACGAGTTCACCTTCGTGCTGGTGCCGCTGAAGATCGTCGGAGCGACGGGGTCGCCGGTGCGGCCGCTCGCGGTCACCGCGGCCTAGGACACCCAGTGGCAACACAACCCCCAGGGACACTCGCGCAGCGGATCGCTGGATTCGCCGTCACAGCGCAGCGTGTCGGCCTCCCGGAAACGGTGACACAAAGCGTGCGGCAACGCGTCCTGGATACGATCGGGATCTGCGTCGCCGCAAGCAGTCTCGACACGTCCCGCGCCGCACGCCGATGGGCCCGCGATGGCGGCGGCACGCCCCGTGCCACGGCGATCGGCGTGCCTGAGCGCCTCCCGGCCCGCTCGGCGGCTTTCGTCAACGGAGTCCTCGCGCACTCTCTCGACTACGACGACACACACCTTCCGTCGGTGCTGCACCCGAGCGCCAGCGTGATTCCTGCGGCACTCGCGGCGGGTCAGGCTACCGGCGCGTCAGGAGCCCAGGTGACGGCAGCGATCGCTGTCGGTCTCGAGGTCTGCGTTCGACTCGGCATGGCCGGATTCGATGAGGAGGTAGGCAATTCCACGTTCTTCGAGTTCGGTCAGCATGCGACGTCGATCTGCGGCACCATGGGCGCCGCAGTATCGGCGGCTCTGCTGCACGGCATGAGCGAACCCGACATCGTCAACACACTCGGAATCGCCGCGTCGATGGCTTCGGGAATCCTTGAATCGAACCGCACCGGCGGAACGGTCAAACGGATGCACTGCGGGTGGGCGGCGTCGGCCGGTATCGCCGCGGCGGAGTTGGTCCGATACGGCTTCTCCGGGCCGCCGACAGTCCTCGAAGGCAGATTCGGATTCCTCCAGGCGTGGCTGCATGGCAGCCGCATCAACGAGAACGCCGTCATAAGCGGACTCGGCGACACCTGGCTCGTGCCCGACATCTTCTTCAAGCCCTACCCCGCAAACCATTTCACCCATGCCGGAATCGACGCCGCCATCCGACTCCGCGAGCACGGCGTCCGTCCCGAGGACATCACCCGGATCGAACTCCGCGTCGCCGCAGCGCCCCATCGCACGATCGGTGCACCGATCGACGTCAAGAGGAATCCGGAAACCGGGTACATGGCGCAGTTCAGCGGGCCTTACACGGTGGTGGCAGGCCTGCTCGGTGGTTCCGGTCTCGGTGTCGGGCTCGCCGACTTCACCGACGAACTCGCCCGGGATCCGTATCGCCGTCGCCTGATGACGTTGGTGGACGTCATCCCAGATGATCGATGCACAGCGATCTTTCCGTATCAGTTCCCGGCGATCGTGACCGTCGAGACGCGTGACGGTCGCACCCTCACCGAGGAAGTGTTGACAAATCGCGGCGGCCCCGGGCGCCCGCTTACATTCGACGAACTCGGTGTGAAGTTCACCGACAATGCTGCACGTCAATTGCCGGAGGCAGACATCATCGCCCTTCGCGACACCTGCGGGCGCGTCGACATGCTGGCTGACATCGGCGAACTCGTCGCCGATCTCGGTGGAATCGACCACGAACTGTGGGAGGCGTCGCCCGTCGATCAGTAGACGTCTCCCGCCTGATGCCGAAAACCGAGGCACCCGCAGTTCGAGTGAGGAAAAGCAAGGAGAGGACATGACAACGTAAGACACACTGATCCGGAACGTCCGAGTCGTCCGGCCGGACCGCGATGATGCACCGACCCTGGATCTCGCCATTCGCGACTGGAAGTTCGCGAAAATCGCCGATCATATCGATCCGACCGAAGCGGCCTCGGTGGTGGACGGCGGCGGCAAGTTGGCATTCCCGGGCGCGGTCGACGCGCACCAACACTGGGGCATTTACGGCCCGCTCAGCGAGGACTGTGCCACCGAATCGAAGGCATCGGCGCAGGGCGGCGTCACCACCGGGATCACATACATCCGCACCGGCGCCTACTACATGAACAAGACCGGGCCGTATTCGGACATCTTCCCGGAAGTACTCGCCGCAACCGAAGGCCGGCCATACATCGACTACGGCTACCACGTCGCGCCGATCAACCAGGAGCATCTCGGCGAGATCGGAACGCTCATCGACTCTTTCGGCGTCTCATCATTCAAAATCTTCATGTTCTACGGCGCCTACGGATTGCACGGAACCTCCGGCGATCAGGCCAAATTCCTCATGCTCAAAGACGGCGAGGCATATGACGTCGCGCACTTCGAGTTCGTGATGCGCGCCATCCAGGCCGCCCGGCAGCAGCGACCGGACATCGCCGACCAGATCTCGCTCTCCTTGCACTGCGAGACCGCCGAGATCATGCGCGCTTACACCAAGATCGTCAAAGAGGAAGGGAAGCTGTCCGGCCTCGCCGCGTACAGTGCCGCGCGGCCACCGCATTCCGAAGGACTCGCAGTCACGATCGCGTCATACCTGGCCTACGAGACCGCACTTCCGACGATCAACCTGTTGCACCTGTCGTCGCGCAAGGCGATCGAGGCCGCCATGCTGATGGCGAAAACCTTCCCGCACATCGACTTCCGGCGTGAGGTGACCATCGGGCACCTGTTGGCCGACATCGACACCGCGAGTGGATTGGGTGCGAAAGTCAATCCACCGATTCGCCCGCGCGAAGACGTGGAGGCCCTCTGGGAGCACGTATTCGCGGGCGACATCTCATGGGTCGCAAGCGATCACGCCTGCTGTCGCGACGAGGTCAAGTTCGGCGACCCGCGCGATGACGTGTGGGTGGCCAAGTCGGGATTCGGCGGCACCGAATACTTGCTGCCGGGGCTGATCTCGGAAGGCCGTAAGCGCGGTCTACCGTACCGAACGATCGCCCAGCTCGTCTCGTGGAACCCGGCGCAGCGCTTCGGGTTGAACACCAAGGGCACGATCGCCGAAGGCTACGACGCCGATCTCGCGCTGGTCGACGAGAACAAGACGTGGACCGTCCACGCCGCGGACTCCGAGTCGTCGCAGGAGTACACGCCGTTCGAGGGGTTCGAGATGACGGCGGCCGTGACCGACACCTACCTGCGCGGTGAAGCCATCTACTCAGACGGCAAGGTGGTAGGCCAGCCCCGCGGACGATACATCCGCCGCCCAGACGCCCGCCCGAGGCCCTGAGCACACCCCGAGAGCGCAAGGATCCATCCGTCGATGACGCCGAACCCGCCGTTGGTCGCCTTGTACGTGCCGGGCGATCGGACCGATCGATTCGGCACGGCGATGGGCGCGGGCGCGGATGTCGTGTTCGTGGACCTCGAGGACGCCGTCGTGCCGGCGCACAAGGCGCAGGCGCGCGACGCTGCCGTAGCGCTGCTGGCCGACCGGCCGGGCTGCCCCGTGGTGGTTCGCATCAACGGCATCGACACCCCTTGGGGCGACGACGATCTCGACGCGATGGCCGGGTGCATACACCTCTCGGGGGTACGCGTCCCGAAGGTCGAAACCGCCGCACAGGTGCGGAGGATCGCAGAACGGCTACCGGCCGTGCCGATCCACGCATTGATCGAGTCCGCAGTCGGTGTGGAGAACATGCACGAGATCGCACACGCCCCAAACCTCGCCTCGATCGGTCTGGGCGACGCCGACCTGCGCTCCGACCTAGGCATCACCGACCCGGACGGTCTCGCCTGGATACAGTCCCGCACGGTCGTCGCGGCGCGGGCTGCGGGACTCCCGGCTCCGATGATGTCTGTGTACACGGCCGTCAACGACTTGGACGGTCTCGCATCCTCGTGCGCGGCCGGCAAGGCGCACGGATTCGTCGGGCGCGCCGCCATTCACCCGCGGCAGATACCCGTCATCCGCGCAGCATTCCAACCGGATCGACGAGAGATCGACAACGCGCGCGCCGTCCTGGCCGCCTTGGATGACGCGGCGGCTGCGGGATCCGGCGTGGCGGTTCTGCGCAGCGGCCGCATGGTCGACACCGCCATGCGACGACAGGCCGAACGCATCATCGCCCTCGACGCCGACACGTCGACGCAGGAGCCGACGTGAGTGAAATCAGCCGACAGGAGCGCAGGAACGTGAGCGATTCGATGGTCGGCAGAACGCTGGAGGACGCCCAGCAGGCCGCGCGCCGGTTCGTTTTCGACGAAGCGGGCTTCGCGCAGGTCGTCTCGCGCGATAGGCACGGCCACCTCGCTGGAAGGACGATGACGGCTTTCCTCAACCAGGACTGGTCCGTAGATCTCGTGCAGCGCCGGCAGCATGCGCGATTGGCCCAATGGCGTCGAGACCCGCACACATTGGTGATATGGGTCGGCACACCAGCTATCGGCGCGACGAACGACCACCCGCACGTCTTCGATATCGATACCCTGCCGCCGCGCGCGGTGTTCATCCGCGGCACCATCTCCTTCCTCGACGCCGACGAAACCGAGCGCATCTATCGCCGCGAGATCGAAGCGCAGCGCGCACACGGATTCACCAAGGCACCGCTTCGCAATCGCGACGAGGTCGAACGCGACCTCGCGGCAGTGCATCTCGCGCCGTACCGGGTTCGACTGGAGGGATTTGGCGACGGCGCGCAATCATTCGACTTCACCATCACCACCCTCGGAGGTACGCCGTGAGCATCAAACTTCTCGTCGGCTACGACATCGTCCCCGGCGTCAGCGAACAAGAGTACGAGGACTGGCTCTTCAACATTCACGCGCCGGACCTTCTTGCCAACCCCTACCTGGACAAGATCGTCTTCAACAAGATCCTCCGACCGGTTCTGCACACATCCGGCGGCGCGGCCGAGATCCCGCCCGGCTACACGTTCTACCGCATCGCCGAAATGCACTACGCCGACGAAATCGCCTACCAGAAATACCTTGACTGGTTCACCGAGCACCCGCTCCCACCGGAACGTGGCCCCGCCGGCCGCACCGACTTCAAGTTCTACCTCGTATCCGAGAGCACTGAAGTCACGCGGTAGTCCGCGTCGATGGCGCCCGGGTGTTCATCTTCGGCGGTCACCGCGTCCCGGCAGGCGATCGCGCCGACCGTTCCGGCCACACGGGGTTCAGATCGCGGCCCGCCGCACAGACCGCTTCGCGCCGGCGCGCGTCATACTCGATTCAATTCACCCGATACCGCGGCGCATCGCGAGCGGGTGGACCAGCGTATTGGCGCCTCGGCTATGTCCGGAGCCTGCCGCCGGACATGATGGCCGCGGTGAGTGCCTCGGTGGCTTCGCCCGGTGCCCGCGGGCCGGTGAGTAGGACGAAGTCGATGTCTCCGAGTGTGGGCAGCTGGGATGTCGCCGGCATCTCCACCAGGTCCGACGGCAGGAGGCTGCGCGCGAAGATGGAGATCCCGAGGCCGGCACGCACGGCGGCGAGCACGCCGTTCACACCGCGGACCGTGCAGGTGACGCGGTAGGGCCTGCCCTGCGCTTCGAGGGCCTGCACACCCATCGACCGGCTCAGGCTCGGCGCCGCGTAGACGACGAGCGGAACGGGCTTGTCCGGCTCGGGGATCGTCCGATCGGCACCCGCCCACACCCAGGTATCGCGGCGGACTACGCGGGCCGCACCGCTGTCCGGATGGTGCTTGACGAAGGCCAGATCGAGGTGCCCGGATTCCAGACGCCGGTGCAGGGTCCCGCTCTGCCCGACCGTGAGCTCCAGATCGATACGCGGGTAGAGGCGCCGGAAATCGCGCAGGATCAACGGAAGTGGCGAGAGCGCGAGGTCGTCGGCGACCCCGAATCGCAATCGTCCGGCCAGGCCCGACGCCGAGAAATACGCGATGGCCTGCTCCTGTGTGGCGAGGATGTTCCGCGCGAAGCCCACCATCTTCTCGCCGTCCGCGGTGAGGATCACGGTGCGGGTGTCCCGCACGAACAGCTGCCGGCCGACGGACTGCTCCAGCTTCCGGATGTGCTGGCTGACCGTCGACTGGCCGATATTGAGCGCCGCGGCGGCGCGGGTGAAGCTCAGCGTCTCCGCCAGCACGACGAAGGTTCGCAGCTGATCGGGGTCGTACATCACTCTCCTATCACGAAACGCGATCACAGAGATTCTATCAATTTGCTTCTGTAGTAGGTCGCGGTTGATGACGATAGATCACGTCAAGCGCTACCGGCTGAATCCCCCGTGAATTACCGACACCGACCCGGGAATTGATGTGGCATCTCTTATGACGTCCGATACGGCAACGGCAATCCCGGCCCGACCGCGGGCGATACCCACACCACCCGACCGCGTCGGCACGTTCTCCTCCCTGCGGATCCACAATTTCCGGATCTTCGTCGCCAGCCAAATCGTGTCGAACAGCGGCGCCTGGACTCAACGCGTCGCGCAGGACTGGCTCGTGCTGACCCTGACCGGGAGCCCCGCGGCCGTCGGCATCACCACGGCGCTGCAGTTCGCCCCATCCATCCTCTTCAGCATGATCGGCGGGCTGGCCGCCGACCGCGTCGACAAGAGGCGGATATTGCTGACGACCCAAACGACCCTGGCGGCCTGTTCGGCGGTGCTGGCCACCCTGTGCCTGTTGGGGGTGGTCCAGTATTGGCAGGTCCTCGTCCTCGCTTTCGCCACGGGCACGGCGGCGGCCTTCGACAATCCGACTCGGCAGGCCTTCGTCCACGACATGGTGGGCGTCAGGCACCTGGGCAATGCGGTGAGCATCAATTCCGCCGTATTCCAGATCGGCGCCCTTATCGGACCCGCGGTCAGCGCCGTGCTGATCGCCGCCGTCGGGATCGGCTATTCCTTCGCTGCCAATGCGCTGTCCTTCGGCGTCGTGGTTGTCGCCCTGCTCGTGATCGACAAGGCGCGGCTCTTTCGCACACCGGTGCCGGTGCGCCGGCGCGGCCAGGTCAGATCGGCGCTGCAGGAGATCCGCCGCCGGCCGGAACTACGCTGGCCAATCGTCCTCGCCGGCGTCTGCGGTTTCGTCACGGCGAACTTCCCGGTCGTACTGGTGGCATACACCAAGGAAATGTCCTTCGGGCCCGGCGGATACGGCCTGCTGACCTGCTCGCTCGCGGCCGGGTCGCTGATCGGCGCCCTGGTATCCGCACGGCGCCCGCACACGCGGCTCCGTCATCTCACCGCGCTGGCCCTGGCGATCGCCGCCACGCTACTGGTCACGGCGTTGATGCCCGGCACGGTCGCCCTGTGCCTCGCATTCGTCGTCACCGGCACGGCCTGCATGCCGTTCGGGATCACCGCGAACACTTCTACCCAGCTCGCGGCGGGCGACGACATGCGCGGCCGAGTGATGGGCGTCTACATGCTGGCCGTCCTGGGCGCCGCCGGGGCAGGCGGCCCCGCCATCGGGTACCTCGTCGAACTCATCGGAGCCCGAGGCGGGCTCGCCGCCTGCGGGCTGATGATCCTTGTCGTGACCATTTTCGCGATTCTGCGACTCTCCCGCGCCAGCGGCACAAGCGTCACCCGGCTTGCCCGACTCGCGCTGAACCAGATCCGCAGCCCCCGCGCGCTCCGCAGCAGGCCGGCGCAATCCTGCTGACCGAAGCGTCGTGTCGGTCGACACCTGTCAGTATCGTTCACGCTAATCGGTCGACCCGTTGAGTTTGTCAACCTG
>JAFIHI010000210.1 GCA_017848755.1 Nakamurella sp.
AGATCCTCCAGGACAAGGCCGCCGTGTCCCGCTTCGACGCGTCGGACCTAATGCCAGCCGCGGTCGGCTCCGGCGCGGAGTGGACGCAGCTCACCTCGTGGATCACCGGGCAGGACGACGCGACGACGCTCAAGGCCATCCAGGAAGCGTGGCCGGCGAGCTGATGTCGCTGATGTGACAGTCGTTCCGCCGCTTCGCCAGCGTGTATGACGCCATCCGTGGCGATACACATGTCGGCAGGACGATGCGCCAAGGGCGGCCGGATCCGCACAGCGGGTCCGGCCGCCACACCCGCCTACAACAATTCCGGCCCCAGCGAAGGGTGAGACGACCGTGACGCAAACAGATGTCGCGAAACCGTCGGTCAGCACGCCGCCCCAGCGATCGAGATCGTGGATCAGCGCGGTCGTCTGGATCGTCATCGCCGCCCTCGTCGGCGGCGTCATCTACCTCAGCCTCTCGCCGGGCGGGTCGCCGCTGCTGTACAACAGCTCGGGCAGCCACTCCTGGTTCGTCGACATGATCTTCCAACCGGCGACGGTCGCCCAGAAGCTCGTGGTCATGGTGCTGGCCATCGCCGCGTTCCTCGCGGTGATGGCGTTCATTCTGTGGGTCGTTGACCGCACCTCGGTGCCCAAGGGTGTACTCATCGCCGGTTTCATCGGCCCGGTCGTCCTCGCGCTCGCGTCGGGCCTGCTGTGGTCCGCGATCAAGACGATCATCCAGTCCTTCCAGAAGTTCGACCAGTTCGGCACGGAGATCGGCTGGGCGGGCTGGGCGAACTACGGCCACGTGTTCACCTCTGCGAACACGCACATGCTCATCAACACGGTGGTGTGGATCTTCGTCGTGCCGATCTTCGCGACGACCTTCGGGCTCGTCTACGCGGTGCTCGTCGATCGCACCCGCTTCGAGGCGGCCGCGAAGGCGCTGATCTTCCTACCGATGGCGATCTCGATGGTGGCCGCGTCCGTCATCTGGAAATACGTGTACTTCCAGCCGGCGCCCGAGGGCCAGCCGGAGATCGGCCTGCTGAACGCGATCGTGCGGGCGATCGGCATCACACCGGTAAACTGGACCGCCGAATACCCGATCGGGACCTTCGCCCTGATCGTGGTCATGATCTGGATCCAGACCGGCCTGGCGATGACACTGCTCTCCGCCTCGATCAAGGCGATCCCCGACGAGATCATCGAGGCGGCGCGGATCGACGGCGCGTCCGGGTGGCGGCTGTTCCGGTCGATCACCGTGCCGAGCATCCGGCCCACGATCGTCGTCGTGATCACCACCATCGCCATCGCGTCGCTCAAGACCTTCGACATCGTCAACGTGATGGGCAACAACCTGACCGACAACAACATCCTGGCCAACGCCTTCTACAACTGGATGTCCGTCCAACAGCCCGGGTGGGCCGGGGCGGCCGCCGTGCTCATCTTCGTGGTCGTGATCCCGGTGATCGTGTTCAACGTTCGCCAGATGCGGAAATCGGAGGCCGTCCGATGACGACAACACCCACCCTGCCCGTCCCCGTGCCGGTGCAAAGCGGCCGCGCAGCCAAGCTGGCGGTCCGCGCCGAGGCAGCCAAGACGCGCCTGAGCTCACCATGGGCGTCGCTTATCGCCGTCGTCATCGCCGTGCTGTGGACGGTGCCGACAGTCGGCCTGCTGGTCAACTCGACCCGCGGCGAACCCGGCCCCACCACGTCCGGCTGGTGGCACCTGTGGGGGGTCGGCTCCGGCTTCACGCTCTCGAACTACATCAACGCGTGGAACGGGAACGGCGGCACACCGCTGTCGGACTACATCCTCAACTCGGTCGTCATCACCCTGCCGGCCGTCGTCATGCCGATCACCCTGGCGCTGCTCGCCGCCTACGCGTTCGCCTGGATCGACTTCCGCGGCCGGAACCTGCTGTTCGTGGCGGTTTTCGTCATGCAGATCGTGCCGATCCAGGTCGCGCTCATCCCGCTGAACACGGTGTACGTGCGGTTCGGCCTCTCCTCGTCGTTCTGGTCGATCTGGCTCTCGCACACCATCTTCGGGCTGCCGCTCGCGATCTTCCTGCTGCACAACTTCATGAAGGAGATTCCGCCGTCCCTGGTCGAGGCGGCCCGCGTGGACGGGGCCGGGCACGTGCGGATCTTCACCAAAGTGCTGCTGCCGCTGCTGGTCCCGGCGATCGCGGCGTTCGGCATCTTCCAATTCCTGTGGGTCTGGAATGATCTGCTCGTGGCGCTCACGTTCTCCGGGGACACGACTCGGCCGATCACCGCCGGCATCCAGCAGTTGACGACGCAGTTCTCCAGCTCCGGCAACATCCTGCCGTCGGCCGCCATCCTGGCGATGGTCGTGCCACTGATCGTCTTCCTCTCACTGCAACGGTTCTTCGTGCGGGGCCTGCTCGCAGGTTCCGTCAAGGGCTGACCACGGCGTGGCACGAGGTCCCCGGGCAGACGTGTCGGTTGCGGACAGCAGCGCACGGCCACGGCTCGTCGGCATCGTCGATGTGGCGAAGCTTGCGGGCGTCTCCCAGGCGACGGTGTCGCGTGCGTTGCGCGATCATCCCGGGGTCACCGCACCCACGCGGGAGCGGGTGCGTCGGGCAGCGGCCGAACTGGGCTATGCACCGTCGGCGTTGGCGGCCGCCCTGGCCCGTGGCAGAAGCAACACCATCGGGGTGGTCGCGCCGTGGACCTCCCGGTGGTTCTTCGCGACCGTGATCGAGGGCGTCCGCGAGGTGGTGTCCGACCACGGCTACGACCTCATGCTCTACCCGATCGGCCCCGACGGCGGCACGGAGACGACACACTTCGAGGCGCTGGCGCTCGACAAGCGGGTCGATGGCGTGGTCGGTCTGGCGCTGCCGCATGAGTTGCGCGTGGCCGGCACCTTGCGCCGGTTGCCGATCGTCACCGTCGGCACCTCGACGCCGGGCATCCCCGGCGTGCAGGTGGACGACACCGAGGTCGGGTACATCGCCACGAAGCACCTGCTGGAGCTGGGGCATCGCCGGATCGCGTTCCTCGGTCTGGATCCCGATGACCGGTACGGATTCCGGGTCGCCGACGACCGGTACACCGGGCACTGTGCCGCCCTGCGTGAGGCAACGCTGCGGCCCGACCCGAGTCTCGTGGTGACCACCGGCTTCCTCGCGGAGGCGGGGGAGGCCGCCCTGGAGGAACTGATGATCCGGGCCGATTGGCGCACGGCGGACCTGCCGACCGCCATTGTCGCCGTGAGCGACGAGCTCGCCATCGGTGTGATCCATGCGGCACGTCAGTGGGGAGTCCGTGTGCCGCAGGACCTTTCGGTGATCGGCGTCGACAACCACGACATGGCACAGTTTTTCGACCTGACAACCGTTTCCCAGCCGGTGATCGAACAGGGCCGGCTCGCGGCCGAGATCCTGTGGGAGCTCATGCAATCCGGGCGCATGCCCGATCCCGAGGTCACCCGTCTCGCGCCTGGCCTCATCGTCCGTGACAGCACGGCAGCGCCGCGGCACATGAGCTGAATCGCCCACACCGGTACGATCGCACCGTGAGCGAGACCGTAGGGAGGCAGGCCCGTCGCGACGGTTCCGTGAGCGACGCCGGAGGGAGACTGCCGCGTCGCGACGAAGTCGCAGCGGCGGCGAGCGGAGCGCGGAGCGAACAATCCGACACAGCAGGGCCGCCGAGCGGAGTGTCGAGCGAACAATCGGGCACCGTGAGCGAGACCGTAGGGAGGCAGGCCCGTCGCGACGAAGTCGCAGGGCCGCCGAGCGGAGTGTCGAGCGAACAATCCAGCGCCGTGACGGACGTGCGGTGGCTGGATGAGCGGGAGGCGGCCGCCTGGCAGGCCGTCCGCGACCTCGGCCAGCCGTTGTGGACCGCACTCGGTCGTGACCTGCAACGTGAATGTGGGTTGTCGATGGCCGACTACCAGGTGCTCGTAGTGCTCAGCGAGAGCGCGTCCGACCGCCTCGCGTACCGTGAGCTGGCGGAAGCCACCGGCTGGGAGAAGAGCCGGCTGTCGCACCATCTCACGCGCATGGAGGCGCGCGGCCTGGTGCGGCGCGCGGAAAGCGATGCGGACGGCCGATGCGCGAACATCGTGCTGACCGCGCAGGGACGGCAGGTCATCGAAACCGCGGCACCGGGTCACGTCGCGTCCGTGCGGCGGTTGCTGATCGACCGGCTGTCCGCGGAGCAGCTGGATCTGCTCATCGCGATCGGTGAACAGGTGCGCGCCGCCGTGTCCGGCCCCTGCGCGGAGCCGGCGGGCGCCGCGAACCCGGCGCCGGCGCCGGGGTGCTGACGGGCCATGGCCGACCCGCTCGCGCATGCCGAGACCACGCGGCTCGCGGCCGCAGATGCGGGGGAGGAGCCGTGGCGGCAGTGGGGGCCCTATGTCGCAGAGCGGGCCTGGGGTGGCGTCCGCGAGGACTACTCCGCGGACGGTGATGCCTGGGCGTCGTTCCCATTCGACCATGCCGTGTCCCGTGCCTACCGGTGGAACGAGGACGGGCTGTCCGCGTGGTCCGACGACAAGCAACGCCTCTGCGTCGGCATCGCGCTGTGGAACGGATATGACGCCGTTCTGAAGGAGCGCTACTTCGGCCTGGCCGGGCCCCAGGGGAACCACGGCGAGGACGCGAAGGACTACTGGTGGTACTGCGAGGCGACCCCCACGCACTCGTATCAGCGCACCCGATATGCCTACCCGCTCAGTGCTTTTCCTTACGATCACCTGGTCGCCGAGAACGCGTCGCGCGACCGCGGCCAACCCGAGTTCGAGCTGATCGATACCGGAATCTTCGCGGACGACAACTACGTCATGGTCACCAGCGAATGGGCCAAGGCCGGACCGGCGGATATCTGCCTGGTGATCGACGTGGAGAACCGCTCGGCGATTGCCGCCCGGATCCACGTGCTGCCGACCGCCTGGTTCCGCAACACGTGGTCCTGGGACGAACCGCCGCCGAGCCGCCCGCGTCTCTGGGCGGACGGCGATGTACTTCGTGGCCACCACGACGGCCTAGGCGACTTCGTCCTCCACAGCGTCGCAGACGGGGACGCGGCGGACGTTAGCGACCGACTTCTGTTCTGCGACAACGACACCAACGTGCGCAAGCTGTACGGCGCCGATATCTGGGCCGAGCGCCCCGCGCCGCCATTCCCCAAGGACGGGATCAACGACCACGTGGTGCACGGCGCAGATAGCGCCAACCCGGACCGCGAGGGAACCAAGGCAGCCTTCCATCACGTGCTCGACATTCCGCCGCACGAGCATCGGCGAGTCCGGGTACGGCTGACGATCGGCCCCGAGACGGATCCGGCACCGGCCGTGGGAGATTCCGGATGGGGCGTGGCCGTGGACAGCGTCATAGACGCTCGACGCACCGAGTCGGATGCGTATTGGCGAACGGTATTCGCCCGGCTGACCCCGGAGCATGCGCACGTTGCCCGCCAGGCGATGGCGGGCCTTCTGTGCAGCAAGCAGTACTACGACTACGACGTGCGACGGTGGCTGGCAGGCGATCCGGCCCAGCCGAAACCGCCGGACGGCCACGCAACCGTGCGCAATGCGGCGTGGCCGTACCTGGTCGCCGACGACGTGATCCTGATGCCCGATCCGTGGGAGTACCCCTGGTTCGCCGCATGGGATCTCGCGTACCACTGCATGGCGCTGGCGCTGGTCGACCCCGAGCTCGCGAAGCGGCAACTCCTCCTGCTGCTCGGCGAACGGTACATGCACCCAAGTGGCGACATCCCGGCGTACGAGTGGAACCTCTCGGACACCAACCCGCCGGTGCACGCCTGGGCGGCGCTGCAGATCTTCTACATCGACGGTGCGACCGATACCGATTTCCTCGAACGCGCGATGCACAAGCTGCTGTTGAACTTCACCTGGTGGGTCAACCGCAAGGACACCGAGGGCAACAACCTGTTCGAGGGCGGCTTCCTCGGGCTGGACAACATCGGCGCCTTCGATCGCTCGACGCCGCTCCCGGACGGCGCGGTGTACGAGCAGAGCGACGGAACGGCGTGGATGGCCATGTACTGCCTGGACATGCTGCGCATCGCGCTGACGCTCGCGCGCCGCGACCACACGTACGACGACCTGGCCGTGAAGTTCTTCACCCATTTCTGCTACATCGCTTCGGCGGCAGACGATCTCGGGCTGTGGGACCCGAGCGACGGGTTTTTCTACGACCAGCTGCGGCTGGCCAACGGGGCCACCACGTCGGTCAAGATCCGCTCCGTGGTCGGCCTCATGCCGCTGGCGGCCGTGACCCAACTCGACGACGAGCTCACCGAGTCCATCCCTTCGCTCGCCGAGCGGTTCGCGTGGATGCGCGACCGCCGGCCGGAGATCATGGACATGGTGCG
>JAFIHI010000211.1 GCA_017848755.1 Nakamurella sp.
ACCAGCGGATACCAGAACATCATCCTGGTATCGGTGCTCAAGAACATCCAGCCCGCCGTGGCCAGTGCACTCGCCGCTGCCGCGGAAGGGAAGTTCAGCAACACCCAGTACATCGCAACCCTGAAGAATGGCGGCGTCGGCCTGTCGCCGTTCCACGATTTCGCCAGCACGATCCCCAGCTCGCTGCCGAGCGAGCTCACGACGATCCAGGCGGGCATCGAGGACGGTTCGATCACAGTGCCATCCCCGTCCGAGCCGAAGGGCTGAGCGGAGCCGCGGAAGCCCGTCCGCGGTGCCGGGGTGCGTCAGGTGCGCACCCCGGCGCCGCGGCCGTCGGGCAGCACCGGAACGCACCTGCCGGCCCGGCGACAACAGCGTGAGTGAGGCGCCCACATGAGACTCGAACTGCGCGGCATCACGAAGCGATTCGGATCGCTGGTGGCCAACGATCACATCGACCTGACGATCGAGTCCGGGCGAGTGCATGGCCTGCTCGGCGAGAACGGCGCCGGCAAGACGACGTTGATGAACATGCTCTACGGTCTGCTGCCGATCGACGAGGGCGAGATCGTCATCGACGGCACGGTGCAGCACTTCAGCAGCCCGCGGGACGCGATGCGGGCGGGCATCGGCATGGTGCACCAGCACTTCATGCTGATCCCCGTATTCACCGTCGCCGAGAACGTGATCCTCGGGCACGAGCAGACGACGGTAGCCGGGCACCTGAACCTGGCCGCCGCACGGGAGACGGTGACGCGGATCGCCGGCCAGTTCGGATTCGAGATCGATCCGGATGCGCGCATCGAGGACCTGCCGGTGGGAGTGCAGCAGCGTGTGGAGATCATCAAGGCGCTGGCGTTGGATGCTCGGGTCCTGGTGTTCGACGAGCCGACGGCGGTGCTGACGCCGCAGGAGACCGACGAGCTGATGGCGATCATGCGCCAGCTCAAACAGTCCGGTCGGGCGATCGTGTTCATCACGCACAAGCTGCGGGAGGTCCGGGAGGTCGCCGACGAGGTGACGGTGCTGCGTCTGGGCCGGGCCGTCGGCAGCGTGCGTCCCGAGGCGTCCGACGCCGAGATGGCCTCGATGATGGTCGGCCGCCCCGTCGAGCTCACCGTGCGCAAGCGGCCCGCCGAACCCGGCGCGGACGCACTCGTCGTCACCGATCTCGTACTGCCGGACAGGCATCGTCACCTGGTGCTGGATCACGTCTCGTTCACCGTGCGGCGGGGGGAGATCCTGGCCGTGGCCGGGGTGCAGGGCAACGGCCAGACCGAGCTGGTCGAGACGCTGTTCGGTCTGCAGCCCGATGCGATCGGCCGCGCCACCATCGACGGCCGGAACCTGCTGGGCGTCGGTGCCCGGGAGGCGATCCGGGCGGGCGTCGGCTTCGTCCCCGAGGATCGTCAGGAGGACGGGCTGGTCAGCGAGTTCTCGATCGCCGAGAACCTCATGCTGAACCGCACCGGCGGGCCGCCGTTCGTCCGCCACGGGAGTCTGCAACTGCGTGCCCTGCGACATTTCGCGCAGCAGAAGATCCGTGAGTTCGACGTGCGCGCGCCCTCGCCGGCCACCCTGGCCGGGCAGTTGTCCGGCGGCAATCAGCAGAAGGTCGTGCTGGCCCGCGAACTCAGCCGCGAGCTGCGCCTGCTGATCGCGGCGCAGCCGACCCGGGGGCTCGACGTGGGATCGATCGAGTTCATCCACGAACGGATCGTCGCCGCCCGCGATCAGGGGGTGCCGGTGGTGATGGTCTCGACGGAGCTCGACGAGGCATCCGCGCTCGCCGACCGGATCGCCGTCATGTATCGCGGCGCCATCGTCGGAATCGTCGCTCCACAGACGCCGCGTGACGTGCTGGGCCTGATGATGGCCGGCGCGATGCCCGATGGAGTGGAGCAGGTGGCGTGATGGGCGGCGACGCCGCCGGGGACGCGCCGCCGGACACCGCCACCGGCACGCCTGTCGGCCCTGTCGGCCCTGTCACCCCTGACGGCCCGGTCGCCCCTGTCGCCCCGGGCGGCCCTCCCGGCCACCGGACCGATGCCGGCGAGGCCGGGGCCCCGTCGCCGGAGCGACGATCCGCCCGGTTCCTCCGGGATCTCGGCAGCGGATCGGCAGCCATCACCGTGTTCGCCATCCTGGTAGCACTGGTCATCGGCGCGATCCTGATCGTGGTGACGAACCAGCCGACGCTCGACGCGGTCAGGTACTTCTTCGGCCGGCCGTCGTCCACGTTCACCGCGATCGGGCACGCGGTGGGTGGCGGATACGCAGCGCTGTTCCGCGGTGGCATCTACGACTACACGCAGTCGAGTTTCACCGCAGGGATCGAGCCGCTGCTGCACAGCCTGAGCTTCGCCACCCCGCTGATCGCGGCGGGCATCGGGATCGGCATCGGCTTCCGGACCGGCGTGTTCAACATCGGCGGGCAGGGGCAGATGCTGGCGGGCGGCGCCTTCGCCGGCTGGGTGGCCTACGCGCTGCCGATGCCGGCGGCCCTGCACGTTCCGATCGCCGTGCTCGCCGCGCTGGTCGGTGGCGCCGTCGCCGCGGGCATCGCCGGGGTGCTCAAGGCGACGACCGGCGCGCACGAGGTGATCGTGACGATCAT
>JAFIHI010000212.1 GCA_017848755.1 Nakamurella sp.
CGTGGCGCTGCTGATCGGCGTCGGCGTCTTCTACCTCTGGCCGATCCTGCAGACCTTCTATTTCTCGTTCACGAAGTGGGGTGTATTCGGCGGATCCACATTCGACGGATTGTCGAATTATCGTTCGATGCTGGTCGATCCTGAGTTTTACGGCTCGCTGCTCAACACCGCGATCTACACAGCCGTTGTACTGCTGGGCGTGCCTGTCTCGATCTTCTTTGCGTACCTGCTGGAAACCCCCGGGTTGAAACTCGCCCAGTTCTACCGCGTCTTGTTCTTCTTGCCCTACATCGCCATGCCGGCTGCCATCGCACTCGTGTGGCGTATCATCTTCAACGGCGATTTCGGAATTGTGAACTGGGTGCTCTCGCTCGTCGGTATCAAGGGCCCGTACTGGATCGGCACCCCCGGATTCGCCCTGGCTGCGGTATCGATCGTCGGACTGTGGTCGTCGCTCGGCTTCTCGATGATCATCCTGGGCGCCGGTCTCAAGGACATCCCGTCCGACCTATATGACGCGGCCCGCGTCGACGGTGCGGGGCGCTGGCGCCAGTTCCGCTCCATCACCATCCCCCTGCTCACACCGAGCATCTTCTTCGTTCTCATCGTCACAACCATCAGCAGCTTCCAACTCTTCGATCTGCTCTACGCGTTCATCGGGCCGAACAACCCGGCGCTGCCCAAGACGATGTCGGTCGTTTTCTACTTCTACTCGTCCGGATTCATCCAGAACGACAAGGGGCTGGCCGCGGCCATCGCCATGGTGATCTTCGTCCTGATCGGACTGATCACGCTCGTCCAATTCCGGCTCCAACGACGGTGGGTGCACGGATGAGCACGACCACGCCGGCGCGGCGAATCCCCGCTACGCTCGCGCGGCGCGGCGTCTCGCGCGACGGGCGGATGTGGTGGGTCCATGTGGTGCTCGCCGTGGGCGGATTCGTGATGGCGTTCCCGTTCCTGTGGCAGATCATCATGTCGCTCTCGACACAGGCGGAGGTGCAATCGCCGCGACCGACGTTCTGGCCTGGTGCGCTCCACTGGGACAACTACCTGAAGGTGTTCGAGCTCCTGCCCTTCTTCCGGCAGCTCCGGGTCTCGATCTACATCACCGTCATCCAGACCGTGGCGCAGATCGTGCTGTGCACCTTCGCCGGATACGCGTTCGCGCGGCTGCGCTTCCGCTTCCGCGGACTGCTGTTCGGCGTGGTTCTGTCCATCCTGCTGATCCCCCCGCAGGTGTATCTGCTCTCCCAATACCAGATAGTCCAATCCCTCGGCTGGCTCAACACCGTCGCCGGTATCGTCGCCCCCGGCCTGTTCAGCGCGTTCGGCACATTCCTCATGCGCACCGCATTCCGGAACCTGCCCGTCGAACTCGAAGAAGCAGCACGGCTGGACGGCGCCGGAACCTTCCGGATCTTCAGCCGCGTCATGCTGCCGCTCGTCGGGCCGAGCGTCAGCGTGCTCGCGATCACCACCGTCCTGTTCTCCTGGAACCTGCTGCTGTGGCCACTCGTCGTCTCGACCCGCGCAGAACACATGCCGCTCGCCGCCGGCCTGGCCACCCTGGCCGGAAACCAACAAATCAACTACCCGGTCCTCATGGCCGCCAGCCTCATGGCCATGGCACCCGTGCTGATCATGTTCGTGATGCTGCAACGGCGCGTGATCGACGGTCTCGCATCCACCGGATTGAAAGGATGACGCACCACCCGTGCACGCGCGGCCCGGCCCGGATGCGCCGCCCGGTGGCCCGGCCGTCCCGCACCGGGCCGGTCACCGGGCAGCGCGCTTCGCGCCGAACATCGTCATAAACGAAATGAAAAGCCTTACGACAGATGGGGTTTGATGTTCTGGTTGTAGGCCGTTTGCAGTTGGCCCTGCACCGTTTTCATGGCGGTGGCGGGGTCGGTGTTCTTGAGCAGCACCTCGCCGATGCCGTTGCCGATGATCTGGTCGCCGCCGGTGATAAACACGCGCGCCCAGTCCTGGCTGCGCAGGTGGTCGAGCTGGTTGATGGCGACCTGGATCAGCGGGGTCTTGGCGATGAGGGTCGCGGTATCGGCCTTGGTGTTGACGGGCAGGTATCCGGTCGACGCGGAGAACTTCACGCTGTTCTCCGCGTTGGTGAGCCAGGCCAGGAACTTCATCGCGGCGAGCTGCTGATCCGGACCGCATTTCTGCGAGATGCTAATCCCCGCACCGCCTGTCGGGCACACGTGATCGGTCGCCTTCGGCCCGCCGGGCAGTGGGCCGGCGCCGAGCTGGAAGCCCGGTTTGGCGCTCTTGCCGATCGACCCGATGGTGCCGGTCGAATCCAGGCAGGTGCTGACGACTTCGGCGGCCAGGTCGTTGCTCTGCGAGTTGGACGTCATGCCGGCCCACCCGCCGCGGGTCTTCATGGTCTTCGCCGCCCAGGTGAGCGAGTCGATCATGCCCTGGCCGACGATCGGTGAGAGGTCCCACTGGTTGCTGTACTCGCCGCCCCAGCCCCACGCCTTGTTCTGGTAGTACCAGGCGATGTAGTTGGTCGGCAGCGCCCAGTTGTAGGCGGCCTGGGTACCGAGGTTCGCGGCCATCAACTTCTTGCCGAACTCGTCCATCTCGTCCCACGTCTTCGGGGCACGGTCCGGCAGGCCCGCCTTCGCGAAATGTGCCTTGTTGTAATAGAAGAGCGGCGTCGAGCGCGCATACGGAACGGCCCAGTGGCTGCCCTTGTAGAGGTAGTCGTCGTAGAAGGTCTTGTTATAGATCGACATGTCCAGGCCGACCGCCTCGGCGAGCGGTTCGATCGGCACCATGTTGTTGTTGAGCACATAGCTGAACCACCACACGTCGGA
This sequence comes from Nakamurella sp., assembly GCA_017848755.1. Lineage (GTDB taxonomy): Bacteria > Actinomycetota > Actinomycetes > Mycobacteriales > Nakamurellaceae > Nakamurella. Next base: position 2,844 of record JAFIHI010000212.1, read on the forward strand.
CACCATCACCAGCGCCGGCACCTTGTTGCTGGCCAGGGCGGTCTGGAACTTCTGCGCGATGTCCGCGTAGTTCTTCCCGGCGGTGACGAGGTTGACGACGGTCTCGGACTGAGACTTGTTGTAGGCGGCCACGAGTTCGGTCTCCAGCGGGCCGGAGCCGCCCGGGTGGTCGCTCCAGAAGTCGATCGTCTTAGCCGGGGTGACGCCGGCATAGGCGTTGCTGCCGGATGACGCGGTGCTGCTAGCGCCGGAACCGCTGCTGGACCCGCCGGAGCTGCTGCTAGCGCCCGGGCCGGGGCCGGCCGCCGTCGAGCCGCTGCCGGTGGTGCCCGAGGAGACCGTCGGCCCGCCGCAGGCGGCGAGCGCCAGGGCGCCCAGTCCGGCGGCGCCGACCTGCAGCATGTGCCGCCTGCTCACGATGCCCGGCAACGGGTTTCGCGGGTTTCGCGGGTTTCGCGCAGCCGGGGCCGACGGTGGATCCGGTTCGTTGATGTGTGTCATGGCTATTACCTACCTGTTCTCGTCTGTGTGGATCCTGTTCTCACGAAGGCGCGCCCGCGCGGGCGTCGCCGACGGGTATGACGGCCGGACGCCGTGGCGGGCCGGCCGGTGGCTGCGGCGCGGACGCTAGGGGAACGGGCGGCGCAGGGTGGGGATCATCCCTTCACCGCCCCCTGCGTCAGGCCGGAGACGATGTGCTTCTGCAGCACGATGAACACGAGCAGTATCGGCACGATCACCAGCACCGCCCCGGCCATCACCACACCCCAGGCGGTGCTGCCCGGCTCGTTGTTCTCCAGCAGGGTGAGGCCCACGGGCAGCGTCATATGGTTCGGGTCGTTGACGATCACCAGCGGCCAGATGTACTCGTTCCACTCGAGGACGATGTAGATGAGCGCGAGCGTCGCGATCGCGGATCGCCGCATCGGCATCACGATGTGCACCATCCGGGTCCAGTGCGACGCGCCGTCGATCTCGGCGGCCTCGGCGACCGCAGTCGGGAACATCAGGAACTGCTGGCGCAGCAGGAACGTTCCGAACGCCGTGCCGAGGGTGGGAACGATGATGCCCCAATAGGTATTCACCCCGCCGAGCGCGGCGACCAGCACGTAGTTCGGCACGATCGAGATCTGCGCCGGCACCATCAGCGCCACCAGGATCAGCATGAAGATCGTCTTCTTCAGCGGGAAGCGCACGAAGACAAGCGCGTAAGCCGAGATGATCGCCAGGATCACCTTGATGCCGGCGCCGATGACGGTGACGATGACGCTGTTTAAGAACACGCGCGCGAACGGCACGATGGTGAACGCGGTGGAGAAGTTCCCGAAGTACAGCGAGCCGGGCAGCCAGTGAATGGTGTTCGTCAGGATCTCGCCCTGCGTCTTGAACGACGACAGGATCAGCCACAGCAGCGGCAGACCGATCACCAGCGTGGCGATGGTGAGTGGCAGATAGCCGGCGAACAGATGCCGCACCCAGCGCGGCACAGACCGGGGCGCCGGTCGCGGTGCTGATTGCGGTCCGGCGCCGGGCGGTGTCCGGGTCGATGCGGGGCGCGTCACGGTGCTCATCGGGTCGCCGTGCTCATCGGTGGGCGCTCATTGGTAAGTGACCTTGCGCTCGACGAAACGCATGTAGAAGAACGTCATCACGAAGAGGATCACGAACAGGATGACGGCCGCTGTCGACGAGTAGCCGACCCGGCCGTTCACGAACGCGTCGTGGTACACCTCGTACATCAGCGTCGTGGTGCCGCCGAACGGCCCGCCCTGCGTCATGATCTGGATGATGTCGAACGACTGCAGCGACGACAGCATGAGCGTGACGACCAGGAACATCGTGGTCGGCGACAGCAGCGGCAGCTTGACCGAGAAGAGCTTGCGGGTACTCGAGGCACCGTCCACGTCGGCGGCTTCCAGCACCTCTTGGGACATCGCCTGCAGCCCGGCCAGGTAGATCACCGCGGTGTAGCCGAGGTTCTTCCAGACGTAGACGATCATCACCATCGCCAGCGCCCACGGCGAGGAGAGATACCACTGCGGGCTGGTGCCGCCGAAGGACCGGATGATCTGGCCCAGCACGCCGTACGCCGGGTCGAAGATGAACAGCCAGGTCAGCCCGACGCCGACCCCGGACAGCACGTACGGCGCGAACACGGTGGCGCGCGCGAACGCCGCGAAGTGGATCTTCTCGTTGAGCACCAGCGCGAGGGCCAGGCCGAGGACCATCGAGCCGCCGACTGTCACGACGGTGAAGATCGCGGTGACCTCCAGCACGGTCCAGCTCTGCGGGTCGGTGAACCACTCGATGTAGTTGCCGAGGCCCACGCGGATCGCGGTCGACGAGCCGAGCGACCAGTTCAGTGTCGAGTAGTAGATGTTCAGGAACAGCGGCCGGTAGACGAACACCGCGATGAGGATGAGGTTCGGCGCCATCAGGGCCAGGAAGATGAGGTACTCGGTGTGGTAGCGGCGCCACGCGTGGCGGAGCCGTTCCCAACTGCTCGGTGCAGACCTCCGCGTGGCCTTGGGGCGGATCGCCACCGCTCCCGGGGTCGACATGTTCGGCATATCGCCGCGCAGAGACGTCTGGACGCACCTCCGTCCGCAAGCACCCTTGATCGCAATCTAGCCGCGGGCGCCGGATGCCGCAAAGATACCGCCGAGCGGTGCGAAATTGCGGACTAAACGGACAGGGACCGGTGCATTTCGCACCGCTCGGCGGGGGACTACGCAGCCGCAGCGGCGTCCAGGTACAGCGCGGCGGACCGGCAGGCGTGCACGATGGTGGCCGGCCACGCCGGGTCGTAACCCGTGGCAGCGCTGAGTCTCGCTGCGGCCGTGCGCTTCTCGACTCCGTGCGCGATCATCACCGCGCGCTTCGAGTAGTCCGCGATGGTGCCGGTCCCCACCGTGACGCCGTATGGCGGCACCCCGTCGGGTGTGCCGAAATCCGGGTGCGTGCGGACGTTGTCGCGGCGCGTCGACTCCGGCAGCTCCACCACCCGGGACCGCGCGTCGACCGGTGTGCCCGGGGTGTTGAACGCGACGTGCCCGTCGCCGCTGCCGCTGGCCAGGATGAACAGGTCGATCCCGGCCGCTGCGATGCGGTCCTCGTGCCGCTGCGGGTCCGCGGCGTCCGGTGTCCAGAGCTCCGGCGTGCCGATGCCGGAAGCCACCAGCGGCGAGACGATCTCGTCCCGGCCGAACCGCACCACGCTGAACGCCTCGCCGGGGTCCACGTTGCGGAACCGGCCGCCCTCCCGCACCACGTACTCGTCCATCATCACGATGACGAGGTGCGAAAGGTCCAGGCGCCGCCGAGAGGCCTCCGCGGCGAGCGCGCGGTAGACCGGGCGCGCCGAACGGCCACCGGGGCAACCGAGCACGAAGGCGCGGCCCTCCGCGGCGGAAGTCTCGATGCCGTCGGCGATCTCGCTCGCGAGCGCGGCGCCGAGCGCCTCGGGGGTCGCGAAGACGGTACACTCGGTGCGTCCCGAATGTGCGGCGGTTTCGGTGTGCTCGGTGTGTTCAGTCATGGCGGCCTTCCGGTGCGGCTGGGGTCTGTCTCAGTAGGGATGCGGTGTTGTGCGTGGCACGAACAGCGGGTATGACGTCGATCCGGATCGCGGCCGGGTCGAGGATGCTGCGCCAGGCGTCGTCCGAGGCGGCGGCCACGGCGCCGACCAGCGATCCGCGGTCGGCGAGTTCGGTGGTGATCACCGGGCAGGGCACCGGCAGCAGCCGCCGGCACACCTCCGTCACCGGCTCGATGAGCAGCTTGTTGCGGCCGATGCCGCCGCCCAGCACCACGATCTCGGGGTCGACGATGGTTCGCGCCGCGACCACGGCGAGGCCGATCTGCTGCGCATGGTCCTGCACCAGCCGGCGGGCGGTGGCGTTGCCGTCCGCCGCCCACCGGAAGAGTTCCGCGACGTCGGCGGGTGGCCGTTCGCGCCAGGTTTGGCGGCGTGCACGGTCGAGCAGGCCGGCGGCCGCGGCGCTCTGCTCGAAGTTCCCGGTGAGCGCCTGCTCCCCGGCGAGCGGATGCGGGCCGAGCGGCAGATAGGAGATTTCGCCGGCCGCCCCGTTGGCGCCGCGCAGCAGTTCGCCGTTGTGCACGGTGCCGACGCCGATACCCGCCCCTACCGACAGGAAGACGAACGACCGGTGCGCGCGGGCCGCCCCGAACCGCATCTCGCCGAGCGCCGCCACGTTGACGTTGTTCTCCACCCGGAGCGGCACGCCCAGCCGCCGCGCCATCGGCGCGAAATCGAGCACGCCTCCCGAATCGACGTTGTAGGCGAGCCAGACCCGGGACGAGCCGACCACCAGCCCGGGCGTGCTCAGCGCCGCCGCGACCACCGGCGGGCGGGCGGGCGGAAGATCTGCCGGGCGATCTGCCGCGCGGGCCGGTGCCAGCGTGCGCAGGGCGCGGGCCCGTACCTTGCGGAACATGGCCACGACCTGGTCGGTGACGGCCTCGTGGTCGGTCGGCGCGGTCGACTCGGCGAGGATGGAACCGCACAGGTCGGCGATCGCCACACGCGTGTTCACACCGCCGATGTCGATCCCGGCAACCAGGCGAGCGGTGCGGTTCAGCGCATAGACGGTGGGCTTCCGGCCCGTGATACCGGAGACCTGACCGTCGCTGCGCACCAACCCGGCCTGCTCCAGCTGTGCGATCGCCGCCGACACGGTCGGCTTGCTCATGTGCGTGGCGAGCGCGATCTGCGGTCGGGTGGCGCTCCGGGAGCGGAGCAGCTCCAGCACCGCCGCGTCCCGCTCCGCCGTCCCGTTCACGCGGCGCCCGCCTTCCCGCATCGTTGCCGAGTCCGAGTCGCCCGACGCGACGGTCACTGCTCGGTGACCTTCGACTCGGAGCACTTGACCACAGTCTCGGCACAGCCTAGCTTGTTTGTAAAGTTTCCGAACGAACGGGCCGATCGAACGAGGTAGCCATGTCCGAGTTTGTCTCACAACTCAACCGCCGCCGGTTCCTGCTTGGCGCCGCCGGTTTCGGTGCGGCCGGCCTGCTGGCCGCCTGCAGCAGCGGCGGTACCGGAACGGGCGGTACCGGAACCAGCAGCACCGGGTCGACCGGCGCCGGCGCCACCAGCGGCGGCGGATCGGACCTGTCCGGCACCATCACGGGCCTGTTCATGAAGCAGGCCGGCTACTCGGAGGACCACATCAACCAGATGGCCGCGTCCTTCACCAAGCTGCACCCGAACGTCAAGGTCAACACCGAGTTCGTGGCCTACGAGGCGCTACACGACAAGATCGTGGCCGCCGCGCCGGCCGGCACCTACGACCTCGTCTTCATCGATGTGATCTGGCCGGCGGAGTTCGCGACCAAGGGGCTGATCGCCGACATCACCAGCCGCATCCCGGCCAACTGGAAGACCGATGTGCTGCAGGGCGCGCTGGATTCCGCGCTCTACCAGGGCAAGTTCTACGGCCTGCCGTGGCTGCTGGACGCGAAGTTCTTCTACTACAACAAGAACCTGCTCACCAAGGCCGGCGTCGACCCGGCGAGCGTCACGACCTGGGACGGTGTGGCCACCGCCGCGAAGGCGATCAAGGACAAGGCCGGCGTGAAGTACCCGCTGGTGTGGTCCTGGGCGCAGGCCGAGGCCGTGATCTGCGACTGGGCACTCATGACGGCTTCCTTCGGCGGCAAGCTCTTCGACGAGAAGGGTCAGCCCGCGTTCACCGAGGGCGGGGCGGTACAGGCGCTCGAGTTCATGCGCAAGTCCATCGTCGACGGCATCACCAACCCGTCGTCCACCCAGTCCCTGGAGGACGATGTGGTGAAGGTGTTCGGCGCCGGCGACGCCGCGATGGGGCTGAACTGGTCCTACATGTTCGCCGCCGCGAACGACCCGAAGCAGTCGACAGTCGCCGGCCAGGCAGTGGTCACCGAGGTGCCGAACGGCGGCGCCGGCCGGATCAGCGTCAACGGGTCGTCCGCGCTGTCGATCACGGCCACCAGCAAGAACCAGGACGTCGCGTGGGAGTTCGCGAAGTACGTCTCCAGTCTGGAGGTCCAGACCAAGTACATCTCCGATGCGCTGCCGATCTGGAAGTCCGCCTATGACGATCCCGCCGTGATCAAGACCGCCCCGGAGTTCGTCCCGGTTGCCAAGAAGCAGTTCAACGACATGACGAACCGCCCGCAGGTGGTCGCCTACAACGCGGTGTCGCAGAAGCTGCAGGTCGCGGTCCAGAAGGCGCTGCTGGGCACCGTCTCGCCGCAGCAGGCCATGAACGACGTGAAGCCGGACGTGGAGAAACTGCTCGCGCAGTGATATCTGAGCGAAAACTCGGGCGCCTCGGTGGTGTACTTCCGTCAACCACACGGCGTCGGCGACACGGCGCTCTAGGAATAGCAGGATGGGGCACGTGACGGACAGCACGGCGCCGGCGACGCAGTCCCGCACCGGGTCGCCGGCGAACGCGGACCCGCCGCACGGCCCGGCAGGGCCGCGAACATCGTCATCTTCGTCATACTCGAAGCGATTCCGGCGCACCTACGGGACTTCCCGGCGCAGCGGCGGGCTGGCCGCGCTGCTCCTGCTCCCCGCGGCCGTGGTGGTGTTCGGGCTGGTCACCTACCCGGTGCTGCGCACGGTGTGGCTGTCGTTCAACCGGGTGCTCTCCCCCATGCCGACCGCGCCGAGCGAGTTCGTCGGCTTCAAGAACTTCATCAACGCGTTCACCGATTCCGACCTGATCGCGGCGACCGGGCACACGATCTACTTCACGCTCGTGTCCACCGCCGCGGAGATCGTGCTCGGCGTGCTGCTCGGGCAGCTCATGGCGCAGAAGTTGCGGTTCCGCTGGCTGCTGCGGGCCGCGATCCTGCTGCCGTGGGCGCTGCCGACGGTGGTGTCCGCCAGCATGTGGCGGTATTTGCTGAACGCCGACTATGGGCCAATCAACGCGCTTCTCACCCAGCTCGGCATCATCGGCAGCTACCGGTCCTGGCTCGGCACGCCGACCTCGGCAATGAACATGATCATCATCGCGGACGTCTGGAAGAACACCTCGATCGCGGCGTTCTTCGTGCTGGCGGGGCTCGCGGTGATCCCGAACGAGTTGCGCGAGGCCGCCTCCGTGGACGGTGCCGGTGCGGTGCGGCGCTTCTTCTCCATCACGCTGCCGCTGCTGCGCCCGGTGATCATGGTGGTGCTGGTGCTGCGCACGATCGAGGCGTTCAAGGTGTTCGACATCGTCTACGTGATGACGCGCGGCGGGCCGTCCAACGGCACCCAGACCGTCGCCGTATACGCGTACCAGACGGCGTTCTCGAACCAGAACTTCGGCTACGGCTCGGCGATCGCGCTGCTCATCGTGGTGGTGGTGCTGCTGCTGGCCGTCGCGTACATCCGCATGCTGTCGACCGGCGGCACGGCGGACGGGGGGCGGTGATCGACGTGGCAGGTGACGTGCATGGCAGGGTGCCGTCGGGCGTGCGGCCTGGTCCGGATATGACGGAGATGACGATGTCCTCGGGCGGGGCCGGATCCGCGAAACCCGAACGCGGGAAAGCGATGTCGCACCGGCGCGGGATGAACGATCGCTACGCCCCGGTGTGGATGCACCTGGTGGCCGTCGTGGTGATCCTGGTGTTCCTGGCGCCGTTCGCGTGGCTGGCGATCGCCTCGGTGACGGCCCCGAGCGACCTGCTGCGGCGCCCGTTGCGCTGGTGGCCGCAGCACCTGGACCTGTCCCGGTGGGTGAACATCTTCACCGGCGACGCGAACACTCCGGCGGGCGGTTTCCGTTCTGCCATGGTCAATTCCGCGATCGTGGCCGCCGGGACCGTGGCGCTGTCCGTGGCGGTGGCGGTGCTCGGGGCCTACGCCGTGTCGCGCCTGAGGTTCCGCGGCCGCGGGATCACCGTGCTCGGATTCCTGTCCACGTACATGATCCCGCCGATCGCGATCGTGATCCCGCTGTACCTGATACTGGTCCAGATCGGTCTGCTGGACAACAGACTCGGGCTGATCCTGGTGTACTCGAGCTTCATCACGCCGTTCGTCCTGTGGACGCTCACCAACTTCTTCGACGCGCTGCCGCGCGAGATCGACGAGGCCGCCACCATCGACGGGGCGGGCCGGATGCGGATCCTGTGGCAGGTGCTGCTGCCGCTGGCGAAACCGGGCCTGTTCTCGGCGATCCTGTTCGCGACCATGCTCTGCTGGGACGAGTTCCTCTATGCGCTGATCTTCACCTCCACCCCCGCATCGAAGACGATTCCCGTTGCGGTGGCGGAGTTCTCGGGGAAGTTCGCGACCGACTTCGGGCTACTGTCCGCCGGCGGGCTGCTTGCGGCGATCCCGCCGGTGGTGGTGGCGCTGGTGTTTCAGCGCTACGTCACGGCGGGTCTGGCGGCCGGCGGGGTCAAGGGATGACGGCCCCTGTTCGCCGAGCGGTGCGAAATAGCGGACAAAACGTCCAGGAATCGGTGCATTTCGCACCGCTCGGCGAAGAGGATGGACGCGCGATCGCGGTGATCGGCTGCACTAGCGTCGACGTCCTGGTGCGCGATGTGGACGCCCTGCCCCCGCCGGGCACCGACAACACCGTCGAGGAGATCTCGGTGCGGGCCGCCGGGCCGGCGCTCAACGTCGCGTTCGTGGTGCACGCGTTAGGTGATGGGCCGGCGGTCTGCTTCGGCGCCATCGGCGACGACCCGCTGGCCTCCATGGTTCGTGACGAATGCGCGGACCGTGGCGTACCCACCCACGGCCTCGCCCGGCGGACCGGCGAACGCACCGGCGTGTCGGTGGCCCTGGAAAGCCGCACCCGCCCGCGCGCGTTCCTCACCGACCTGGGCGCCGCCGCGCACCTCGACGAGTCCCTGGTGCCGGACTCGTTCGCCGACTACAGCGACGTGCTGCTCGCCGGCTACTTCGTCGCGCCGGGCCTGCGCGGGGAGGCCAGCGCGAGAATCCTGCGCCGCGCCCGCGCCGACGGCGCCCGGACCTGGCTCGACCCGGGCTGGGACACCGACTCCTGGACGTCCGGCGGCGCGGACGAGATCCGGCGCCTGCTACCGGAAGTCGACTTCTTCCTGCCCAACACCGACGAGATCGCCCCGCTCACCGGCGCGTCCGATCCGGTCGCCGGCGGTCGCGAACTGGCGAAACTCACCCGGGTCGGAGTGGTGCTGAAAGCGGGCGCCGACGGCGCCTACTGGATCGGCCATGACGAAGATCCCGTGCATGTACCCGCCCGCCGGGCCACGGTGGTCGACACGACCGGCGCGGGAGACGCGCTCAACGCCAGCGTCATCGTCGGTCTACGACGCGGGCTCTCGATCGCGCACAGCGTCATACTCGGCGTGGAAACCGCCAGCACGATCGTCGGCCGGACCAGCGCCCGCCGCTGGGACCCGCTCGCATAGTCGCCGACGCGGGCCGGGTATGCCAGCCGGGTATGTCGGCCGGGCGAGGATTTACCGCGCGGCGTGCTTGTCGGCGGGCTCACCCGCAGGCGATCCGGCGACCGGCCGCGTCGCCGGGGGGTGCCCGTCCGGACTCGCGCCGGGTAACGCAGCGCGGCGCAGGGCGGGCATCGCCGCCTCGTGGGCGCGGCGCAACCGGCGCGTCACCGCGGCGTACACGATGCCCGCCGCCGCGTACACCCCGGCCATGACGGCGATCAGCGCCACGCTCCGACCATCGAACGGCACTACCAGCGCCCCAACTGCGAACGCGCCGACGTAGAAGACGTTGTTCGCCGTGTCGTACAGCGCGAAAACGCGCCCCACATAGGCGTCGTCGGCGTCCGACTGCACGATCGAGTCGACGCACACCTTCACCGCCTGATAGGTGAACGCCAGCACCGGGGCCGCGACGAAGATCGCCACCAGCGAGAAGCGCGGGCCGCACACCGCCGCCGTCACCGACGCGGCGATCATCAGGCCCAGGATGGTGGTGGTCCGGCCGAACATGCGCACCAGCACCGGCGTGGCCACCGCCCCGGCCAGCAGCCCGACCGAGATCGCGGCCAGCACCTCGGCGATGCCATTCAGGCCGGGCAGTAGCGGGCCCACGCGCGCCGTGAAATGGTGCTGGTAGAGCAGCAGGATCACCAGCGTCGCCATGCCGAAACAGAACCGGACGGTGACGACTAGTACCACCGACACGCCCACCGTGGGCCGATCCACGGCGTGCCGCAGCGCGCTGGAGAACCCTGCCAACACGGCTCGGATCGGCTGCGCCGGCTCGTCGGTGGAATCCGGACCCAGCGCGCCGCGGGAGAAGCCGGCGGTCAGAACCACCGCCAGCAGATAGAACACCGGGACGGTCGCGGTCACCACGGCGATCGGGCCGTTGGTCACCCCGATCAGGTCGCGCATCAGGATGGCGTACCCGCCGCCCGCGGCCGTCGCGATCGAGCCGCAGGTCACGGCCAGCGCGTTCGCCGGCACCAGGGCACCGGTGGGGACAGTGTGCGGCAGCGCAGCGGACATGCCGGAACCTACGAACCGGGCGGCGCCGGTCACCAGCAGGGCGCCGACCAGCAGCACCCAGGACGGGGCGCCCAGCGCCAGCATGCTCGCGACGCCGAGCACCAGCACCGCTCGCATCAGGGTCGCGACGATGATCACCGACCGCCGCGCCCAGCGGTCCAGCAGGGCCCCGGCGAACGGGCCGATCACCGAATACGGCAGCAGCAGCACGGCGAATGCGGCCGCAATGGCCGCCGCGGAAGACTCCCGGGTCGGGTTGAAGAACACGGCGGAGACCAGCGCGCCCTGGAACGCGCCGTCGCCGAGCGAGGAGAAGACGCGTATCCCGATCAGTCTGCGCAGCGCGGCGAGCCGGAGCAGGGACAGTGCTCGGACGGACGTCTCGCCCGCTGCGACGCCTCCGTGGCGCTTGTGGTCCGACGTGCGTTCCGCCTGCGGCGCGCGGGGTCGGGGCGCGTCGGAACTCACACCCATAGACGGTACGGGAACGACGCCGGCCTGCGCGTCGACCGGCCGGCGGTACTGTTCACGCTGCTCACGCGCGGGTGGCCGGCGGGCGTAGGCCCGCTCGGTGGAAACGGGCGAGAATACAAGTGATGACCACGGCGCAGACGATAGGACCGGGGTGGCTGTTGGTGGCCACGCCGAAGCTGCGCGACCCGAATTTCCGTCGCACGGTCGTGTATCTCATCGCCCACAATGAGCACGGATCAGTCGGCGTCGTGATCAACCGGCCGAGCGAAACCGCCGTGCACACCGTGCTTCCCGCGTGGGGCGAGCATGCCTCGCGCCCGCCGGTGCTGTACGTCGGCGGCCCGGTGCAGACGGACGCCGCGATGGCCATGGGGGTGGTGAGGCCCGGCGTGGACCGGGCGCGGCTCCCGTTCGTCGAGCCCGTGGCCGGGCCGGTGGTCCTGGTGAACCTGGACAGCGAGCCCGATGCCGCGATGGCGCAGCTGCGCGGCCTGCGCGTGTTTGCCGGGCACGCGGGCTGGGGTCCGGACCAACTCGCCGACGAGCTCGCCGAAGACGCCTGGGAGGTGCTGCCCGGGCTGCCGGACGATCTGCTCGCCGGGCCGCTGGTCGACGTGTGGTTCCGGGTGCTGCGCCGGCAGGGCTGGCCGGATGCGCTCAAGGCCTACCACCCCGGCGACCTCATGCGGAACTGACGTGGGCCCGTTCGGATAGCGACCGCCCGATCTCTCGGTGCGCATGATCGTTTATGACGACGTTCGCGGCTGCGCCGCCGTTCTCGTTCTGGACACTCGAACGTTATGGCCCGCGCCGCGGCAGCGCCCGCGCGTCAGCGCAGGGTCGCATCGGGGAGGAGGTCCGGAATGTCGGACGCGGCGTGGCCCGGCTGCCCGCCAGAACCCGCAGTGCCGCTGCTGCTACGTGAACCGCTGCACCCGCTATCGCCGCAGCCGCATCCCCCGCAGCAGGACCCGCCCCCCGGCTTACGCGCCGGGCGGGGAACCGCGCGCGCCGCGCGGTCGCCGATCCGGGATCCCGCGGCAAGCTGGCCGAACACCCCGGCCAAGCCGAGCACGGCTACCACGATCGCCCCGGCGGTGCCGATCGGAAGCGCGAGCACCAGCACGGCGCACAGCGCGCCGACGGTGCCTGCGCCGATCACCAACGGCGCCGCCACCCGGTTCGCGAGGGCGAAGGCCTCGTCGCTCGCCAGCGCAGCCTCGGTGTGCAATCCCAGCCGTCCCTTGCGGTCGAGCCGCCCGGACCAGCCGCGGAGCCCCGCGACACCAGCCGGCACCGCGAAGGCGAGCAGCACCGTGGCGAGCGCAATCGCGAGCGCGAGCGGGGCGTGGGGCACGGGAAGAAGCGTAGTCGCGGCTGTCCCCCTCCGCGTTGTGAGTCCCGTGTGGCACCGTACCGCCACCTCGCACACACGTGGCGCGCGGAGAGTTGCGCCGGCCCGCCCGCGGTATCATCACCCCGTGCGACGTGCGCTGCTGCTTACCCGGCCGCGCTGACCGGACCGGCACCGACTGCGCGGGGCCGCGGAGCCCGGCCGGCGCGGCGATCCCTCCTGCGATCAAGGGGGGATTTTTTGTGTCCGCGCCTCGGTTGCCCCGCGACGACGCCACTGGAACGAGAGATCGAGGATGACGACGATGACGGGTATCAGCGAGACGGCTACCGCGGCGACGGCCGCGCCGGCGGACGACGCGACGCCTCCGTTCCGGTACACCGCGGCCCTGGCGAACGAGATCGAACTGCGCTGGCAGGGCTATTGGGAGCGGCACGGCACGTTCCACACACCCAACCCGGTCGGCCCGCTGTCCGACGGGTATGACGCCGTTCCCGGCGAGAAGGCCTACATCCTCGACATGTTCCCGTATCCGTCCGGGGCCGGTTTGCACGTCGGGCATCCGCTCGGCTACATCGGCACCGACGTGCTGGGTCGCTTCCTGCGGATGACCGGCCGCAACGTGCTGCACACCGTCGGCTACGACGCCTTCGGGCTGCCCGCCGAGCAGTACGCCGTGCGCACCGGTACACACCCGCGCACCACCACCGAGGCGAACGTCGAGCATTACCGGAAGCAGCTGCGGCGCCTCGGTTTTGCGCACGACCCGCGCCGCTCGGTGGCCACCACCGACCCGGAGTTCTTCCGCTGGACGCAGTGGATCTTCCTGCAGGTGTTCAACTCCTGGTTCGATCCGGATGCCGCGGGCGGCGTCGGCAAGGCCCGGCCGATCGCCGAGCTAGAGGCCGAGTTCGCCAGCGGGACACGGCCCACTCCGGGCGAGAAGTCCTGGGGTGAGCTCACTGTCGCCGAGCAGCAGAAGATCATCGCCGGCTACCGGTTGGCGTATATCGATGAGGCGCCGGTCAACTGGTGCCCGGGGCTGGGCACCGTGCTGTCGAACGAGGAGGTCACCGCCGAGGGCACCAGCGAGATCGGCAACTTCCCCGTCTTCCGCCGCAACCTGCGCCAGTGGATGATGCGGATCACCGCCTACGCCGATCGCCTGGTGGACGACCTGGACCGGCTGGACTGGCCCGAGTCCGTGAAGTCCATGCAGCGCAACTGGATCGGCCGCTCCACCGGCGCGCAAGTCACCTTCCGTCTCGACGGCATCACAGATGGGGGTACCGCCCGTTTGCGGGGGGATGACGACGTGCCGGGCGACACCCCGTCGATCGAGGTCTACACGACCCGGCCCGACACCCTGTTCGGCGCAACGTATATGGTGCTCGCCCCCGAGAACCCGTTGGTGAACAGGATTGTCGCGCCGTCGTGGCCGGACGGCACGAAGGACGTGTGGACCGGCGGCGCGGCGACACCGGCCGAAGCCGTCGCCGCCTACCGGTCTGCGGCCTCGCGCAAGTCCGACCTGGATCGGCAGGAGAGCCGCGACAAGACCGGCGTCTTCACCGGCGCGTACGCGATCAATCCGGTCAACGGCGCGCGGCTGCCCGTGTTCATCGCCGATTACGTGTTGATGGGCTACGGCACCGGCGCGATCATGGCGGTGCCGGCGCAGGACGAACGAGACTGGGATTTCGCGGAAGCCTTTGACCTGCCGATCATCCGAACCGTGCAGCCGCCGGCTGACCACGACCTGGATACGGCGTTCACCGGTGACGGCCCGGCCATCAACTCCGCCAACGACGAGATCTCGCTGAACGGCCTCGGCGTCGCCGATGCCAAGGCACGCATCATCGACTGGTTGCAGGACAAGGGATTCGGCACGCCGCAGGTGCAGTACAAACTGCGCGACTGGCTGTTCTCCCGGCAGCGGTACTGGGGCGAGCCCTTCCCCATCGTCTACGACGAGAACGACGTGGCCATGGCGCTTCCCGACGAGTACCTGCCGCTGGAGCTGCCGGAGGTGGAGAACTACTCGCCGCAGTCCTTCGATCCGCAGGACGCCGACTCGACTCCGGTACCGCCGCTGGCCCGCGCCACCGAGTGGGACACCGTGACCCTCGATCTGGGCGACGGTCCGAAGGTGTACCGGCGCGAGCTGAACGTGATGCCGCAGTGGGCCGGCTCCTGCTGGTACGAGCTGCGCTACCTGGACCCGACGAACGAGACCGCCTTCTGCGACCCGGATGTCGAGAAGTACTGGATGGGCAAGAACCCCGACCGGCCGAATGACACCGGCGGGGTGGACCTGTACGTCGGTGGGGTGGAGCACGCCGTGCTGCACCTGCTGTACTCCCGGTTCTGGCACAAGGTGCTCTACGACCTGGGCTACGTGTCGAGCGAGGAGCCGTTCCGGCGGCTGTTCAACCAGGGCTACATCCAGGCCTACGCCTACACCGACGAGCGCGGCTTCTACGTACCCGCGGAGGAGGTCACCGAGGAGGCACCTGGCGAGTTCCGTTACCAGGGAAAGAAAGTCCACCGCGAGTACGGCAAGATGGGCAAGTCACTCAACAACGTCGTGACCCCGGACGCGATGTGCGAGAACTACGGGGCGGACACGTTCCGCATGTACGAGATGGCCATGGGCCCGCTGGACGTCTCCCGCCCGTGGCAGACGAAGGATGCGATCGGGTCGCTGCGCTACCTGCAGCGGCTGTGGCGCGTAGTGGTCGACGAGCAGACCGGGGAGACCGTCGTCACCGAGGAGCCGGCCGACCTGGAGACGCGAAAGTTGTTGCACCGCACTATCGACGGGGTGCGCACCGATTTCGCGAACATGAACTACAACACGGCTATCGCGAAGCTCATCATGCTCGTCAACCATGTGACGAAGGCCGGCGGCCGGGTCTCCCGTGAGGTCGCCGAGCCGCTCGTGCTGATGACGGCGCCGCTTGCCCCGCACATTGCCGAGGAGCTGTGGCAGCGCCTCGGGCACGACGCTTCGCTGGCACGCGGCCCCTTCCCGGAGGCCGACCCGGAGCTGATCAAGGTCGACGAGGTCGAGTACCCGATCCAGGTCGCGGGCAAGGTGCGCTCCCACGTCACCGTAGCGGCGGACGCGGACGCAGCCACGATCGAGCAGGCGGCCCTGGCCGACCCGCGCATCGTCGAACTGCTCGCCGGCGCCGCGCCCCGCAAGGTCGTCGTGGTCCCCGGCCGCATGGTCTCCGTCGTGCCGTAAGCGGCTGTCCGGCGCGGCAAGGCGGTGATCGCCGCTCCGGGCTGTCTTCTGACAGACGTCGAAGTGAACGCCTCGGCGCCCGATGTCATCGACGGGTCAGTGTGGAATCCGCGCATGCTCGGCCATGGGCGCCGCACGGGAGGTGCCCGGTCTTTAGTCGCCTTCGAGGGTGATGGCTCTGGATGTCGGCGGGTCTTCGATGGTGTAGCCGCGATCGGCCAGAAGATGGTCGATCGGTTCTTCTGTTCCTGGTGGCCAGGCCCGTGGGCCGGAGATTCCGAACAGGTAGTAGCCGACGGCGTGTTCGCTCAGGCTGAAGCGCAGCGGCGCGGGCGAGGCCGTCGATGCCTGCGGCCCGGAAAGAGCTGGCCAGGGACTGGAACGCTGCGTAATCGGGGCCGGGCGCGGTCAACTCCCCGGTCACGATGCCGGCGCGGGCGGCTGTCGCGTCGAAAAGGTCGGCAACCTCCACGTCGTGGACGAGCGCGAGGCGTACCAGTTTTCGGGCGTCGATCTCTTCGCGCCGAACTGTTGCGGCGCCGATCAGCAGGTGGCCGAACGACTCCGTGACGGCACCGATCGCCTCCCGGGCGACGTTCAAGGTACCGTCCGGCCCCGGAAGGTCGAACCGTCCGATGCCGGAGGAGAAGTACCAAGAGCCTTGCGCTTGCCCATCGGTGCGTCTGCGACGGTGGCACCGGTACACCGACTCGCCGGCGCCGAGATGACGGGTCGCTATGCTCCGCGCCTCGCGGACGGTCAGGTGCTCTGGTGTCACCCGCGCGGAGCGCTGCCTCACGCGGTCCACGCGGCCGCGTCTTGCCGGGCCAGGGCGAGCACACCGCTCGCATCGTCCCCGACGGCGTCAATTGCTCGGCGCCCACCCACCTCGGCCATGGGGGTGACCAACCAGTCCAGGACCGTCCACGGGGTGGCGGCAGCGGGAAGGAGGACCTGCAGGATTTCACGCAATCCTTCAATCAACTGCCCGGTCTTCTCGTCGAACTGCAGGGCCGGGAAGGCATTATGACCGTCGGCGGTGCGGACGCGAAGGATGGTGTTCCGGCGGATCATGTTCGTCACGCTCTGGCGACTGCCCGTGCCCAGGATCGCCATGACCTTCGCCGTGGTGTAAAACTTCCCGAACCGCCGGTCGCTTTCCTCCTTGCGGCGCAGGTCCGCCATCCGACGCGCAAGGTCGTCGGCGTAGTCGACAATCGCCGACCTGGCCACCGCTATTTCCCGGTCACTCTCGACGGCCACGCCCATGTCGTGGGCGATCCGGGTGGCAAGTCGAGCTGTCGGTGCAACCATGACCCACTTCTTCCAGGAGACGTTTACAGTCTACCTCGAATGTAAACGCAGATCGAGCTCAGCGGCCGCGACTCCCGTCAGGATCACTACAGCACGCCCGCCGCCCCGGTCGAATCGGGTTCCTCCTCGGCGTCGGCTCAGATCGCCGCGCCAGATGGTCACGCATGGCACCGATCGCCGCCCCGCCCGAGCGCGTGGGAGACTACGACGTCAGGGTGCTGGTGGGGAGGCGGACGATGCGGCTCGAACTGCCGGTGATCCGGGTGCAGGTGCAGTGCGACCGCATCAAGCCCGGGGTGGCCCCGCATCGCGAATACCGGCCGGGCGTGCTGCTGGAGGTGGCCGAGTTGTGCGTCACTCCCGACGGCGCGGTCGGTGTTGCCGCCGACGGAACGCGGCACATCGACGTGCATCACCGCCAGCACCCCAATACCCGCGACGCGCGCGGCAGGTCCGGCCTGTCGATCATGACGACCGGCGACTACCTCGCCCTGCGCGCCCGGTACGGCTCGCATCTGGTGGACGGCATCGCCGGCGAATCGATCCTGCTCGACTACACGCCGGGGCTCGCTCGGCGCGCCATGCCCGCCGAGCTGTGGATCGCTCGAGGTGGCACTGCCGGTAGCGCTGTGGTCACCGTGGACACAGCCGCGAGTATGACGGCCAATGGCGCTGTCGCCCACCGCCCCGACGGGCCGGGCCGGTCGGAACGGGGTGCGGCCGAGAACATCGTCATACTCGAGAAGCACAGCGCCGCAGGCGAAGTCGGGGCATCGCTGCACCTGATGGGCGTTCACGTCGCGAAGCCGTGCGTCGAGTTCACACGATTCTGCCTGGGCCAGGAGCCGTCTCCCACGGCCGACGATGCCGTGCGGCGCGGGCTGATCGACCTGGACGAAGGCGCCCGGGGCTACAAGATGGTCGCGGCGGGCGACGGCGTCATCCGCCGAGGGGACGTGCTGATCTGCGACTTGGCGGGCTGACGCCCGATCCGGCGCGGGTGGTGCGCCGCGAGTGCTCTGACCCGGTACCACCGCCTCCGCTCATGTGATCCGAGGTGGCGCCATGTCGTCACGTGGGGCGTACGGGGTGGGACAGCAAAACGGACCGGAGCGCACAGGTGGTGCGCTCCGGTCCGGGCCCGAGCGGCCGGGTGCGGAGCCGCCGGACGTTCTCAAGCGATGGCGCGCGCTGTC
>JAFIHI010000213.1 GCA_017848755.1 Nakamurella sp.
CCCAGCTCATCAGGCCGCGCAATTTGCGCCCGGTCTCCTCGATCGGGTGCTGCTCCTGCTCAGCGCGCATCCGCTTGAACTCGGGAGCACCCGCGTCCTGATCCGCGATGAACCGAGCCGCGAACGCACCCGACTGGATGTCGGCGAGCACCGCCCGCATGTTCTCCTCGACATGTTCGTCGATCACCCGCTTGCCGGACACGTAATCGCCGTACTCGGCGGTGTCCGAGACCGACCACCGCTGCTTCGCGATGCCGCCCTCGTACATCAGGTCCACGATGAGCTTCATCTCGTGCAGGCACTCGAAGTACGCGATCTCCGGCTGATAGCCCGCGTTCACGAGCGTCTCGAAACCGGCTTGCACCAGGCGGGACATGCCGCCGCAGAGCACGGCCTGCTCGCCGAACAGGTCGGTCTCGGTCTCCTCGGTGAAGGTGGTCTTGATGACGCCGGCGCGCGCCCCGCCGATCCCCGCCGCGTACGAGAGCGCCAGCGCCTGGGCGTTTCCGGTGGGATCCTGCTCCACGGCGATCAGATCGGGCACCCCTTTGCCGTCGACGAACTCGCGCCGTACCAGATGCCCCGGCCCCTTCGGCGCGATCATGATGACGTCGACATCCGCCGGCGGCTTGATGTAGCCGAACCGGATGTTGAACCCGTGCCCGAACGCGAGCGCCTTGCCCGCCGACAGGTGCGGCGCGATGGATTCGGCGTAGACGTGCCGTTGGACGTGGTCGGGCGTGAGGATCATGATGACGTCGGCCTCGGCCGCGGCCTCCGCCGGCGTCACCACGCGCAGGCCCTGGTCAGCGGCCTTGGCGCGGGAGGATGACGTCTCGGGGAGACCGACGCGCACGTCGACACCGGAGTCGCGGAGGTTCAGCGCGTGGGCGTGCCCCTGCGAGCCGTAGCCGATCACCGCCACCTTGCGGCCCTGGATGATCGAGAGGTCGGCGTCGTCGTCATAGAAGATTTCCGCGGCCATGTCAGCTGCAATTCCTTTCGTTGTACTTACCTGGTGTGACGAGATTCGGGCCGTACCACCGTGTTTCGATGCGAGACCGACGACCCGGGTCGGTGTGCTGTGAGCCGGATCAGTCCGAGCCGCGGCTCGTGGAGGTGATGGAGCGCGGCCCGCGGCCGAGTGCCACGAGACCGGACTGCACGAGTTCGCGCACCCCGAAAGGTTCCAGCATGCGCGTCAGCGCCTCGAGCTTGTCCGAGGTGCCGACAGCCTGCACGGTGAGCGAGTCCGGCGTCACGTCCACGATCCGCGCGCGGAACATCTCCACGATGGTGGCGACCTGCGACCGTGAGGTGAGGTCGGACTTCAACTTGATGAGCAGCAGTTCGCGCTGCACCGAGGCGTCGGGGTCGAGCTCGACGATCTTCAGCACGTTCACCAACTTGTTGAGCTGCTTGGTGACCTGCTCCATCTCGCTGTCCTCGACCGTGACGACAATCGTCATCCGCGAGACGGTCGGGGATTCGGTCGGCCCGACGGCGAGCGAATGGATGTTGAAGCCGCGGCGGGAGAACAGCGACGAGACCCGGGCCAGGACGCCGGGTTTGTTCTCCACGAGGACGGAAAGGGTGTGGCGCGTCATCGAGATCTACTCCTGATTCGGTGGTCGGGGGACGTGCACATCGCCCGTGCTATTCCTCATCGAATAAAGGCCGGATGCCGCGCGCGGCCATGATCTCGTCGTTGCCGGTGCCGGCCGCGACCATCGGCCACACTTGCGCATCCTTTCCGACGATGAAGTCGACCACCACTGGACGATCGTTCGTAGCCATCGCCTCCTCGATCACCCGGTCGACATCCTCCTTCGACTCGCACCGCAATCCCTTGCACCCCAGCGCCTCGGCCAGCATCACGAAGTCCGGGATGCGGAACTTGTGGGTGCCGAGGTCCGTTGCGGAGTAGCGCTCGCCGTAGAACAGCGTCTGCCATTGGCGCACCATGCCGAGGTTGCCGTTGTTGATGACGGCGATCTTGACCGGGATCCCCTCGATCGCGCAGGTGGCGAGTTCCTGGTTCGTCATCTGGAAGCAGCCGTCGCCGTCGATCGCCCACACGCACGTGTCCGGGCGCCCAGCCTTCGCGCCCATGGCGGCCGGCACAGCGAACCCCATGGTGCCCAGGCCGCCGGAGTTGATCCACGTGCGCGGGTGCTCGTACGCGATGAACTGCGCCGCCCACATCTGGTGCTGCCCGACGCCGGCCAGGTACACCGTGTCCGGCCCGGCGATCGCGCCGATACGCGAGATCACGTACTGCGGCGCCAGTGTCCCGTCGGCGGGCCAGTCGTAACCGAGCGGGAACGTCTCGCGAAGGTGGTCGAGTTCGGCCCACCATGCGGTCAGGTCGGAGACGGCGCCAGCGGCCTGTTCGGCGGCGATCGCCGTGATCAGCTCCGAAATCACCTCGCGGACGTCGCCCACGATCGGGACATCGGCGAGCCTGTTCTTGGAGATCTCCGCCGGGTCGATGTCCGCGTGGATCACCGCCGCGTTCGGCGCGAAGCTGGACAGTTGGCCAGTGACGCGGTCATCGAACCGGGCGCCGAGCGCGATGATCAGATCCGACTTCTGCAGCGCGCCCACGGCGGCGACCGTGCCGTGCATCCCGGGCATGCCCAAGTGCTGCTCGTGCGAATCCGGGAACGCGCCACGCCCCATCAACGTGGTGACGACCGGGATCCCCGTCATCTCCGCGAGTTGCTTCAGCTCCGCATGTGCTTCGGACTTGATGACGCCGCCGCCGACGTAGAGCACCGGACGGCGCGCCGCGACGATCGCCGCCGCGGCGGTCGCGATCTGCCCAGCGTGCGGGCGGGTCGTCGGACGGTATCCCGGCAGCGGCAACTGCACCGGCCACCGCCACGTGGTTTCGGCTTGGAACACATCCTTCGGGATATCGACGAGCACCGGCCCGGGACGACCCGTCGACGCCAGGTGGAATGCCGCGGCGATGGTGGCGGCGATCTCGTCCGGGTCGGTGACCAGGAAGTTGTGCTTGGTCACCGGCATGGTGATGCCGCAGGTGTCGGCTTCCTGGAAGCCGTCGGAGCCGAGCAGGGAGCGCCCGACCTGCCCTGTGATGATGACCATGGGCACGGAATCCATATGCGCATCCGCGATGGGTGTGACGAGGTTCGTGGCACCCGGCCCGGATGTGGCGACACACACCCCGACCCGCCCGGTCGCCTGCGCATAACCCGTGGCCGCGTGCCCCGCGCCCTGCTCATGCCGGACGAGGATGTGCCGCACCTTGGTGGAATCGAGCAGCGGGTCGTACAGCGGCAGAACGGCTCCGCCCGGGATGCCGAAGACGATCTCCACGCCGAGTTCTTCGAGGGTGCGCACCACGGTCTGCGCACCGGTGAGCCGCTCCGCGTCCGCGCTCGGCGTTGCGGGCGCAGGGCCGTGCGGGATCACGTTGGCCCGGCTGGTGGGCGTGGGTGTCGCAGTGGGGTGCATACCGCTTCTCGATCCATCTCGTGGTGGTCCGGCCGGCCGGGCCTGGGTCAGCAATTCGTTCGTGAGTGACGTGGGCGGGCAATAAAAAAACCCCCGTCACCGAATCCGGTGCTACAGGGGTTGCGCGTCGCCGCCGGCCACTCGGCGATGACGCGCTACGTGATTACAAGGAGATCAATGCGCACAGATGAGACTGTAGGTCGGGCGCCCGGCGCTGTCAACGTGGCGGGACTGTGATCCCACCTAGTGAGACGTTTATGACGACGTTCGTAGGTGGTGCACATCCCCGGCCGTGAAACTCTGGGGGAGGCCGTCCGATTCGACGACGATCGCGCCGGTGGTGGCGACATCGGTGGCGATGCCGGTGACGGTCCGACCGCCCGGCAGGTGGACTGTGACGCGGCGGCCGACCGTGGCGGACCGCGCCAGGTACTCGGCCCGCAGCCCGGAGCGGTCGATATCTCCCCCGGCGGCCACCCACCGGCCGAGGAGACCGGCGAGGTTGTTGAGCACAGCGCCGAGCAGCACCGCCCGATCGCAGCGGTTTGCGGCGGCCCCGGCGAGCCGCAGCGACGTCGCGTCGGGCCGCGGCAGATCGGCAGCATCGAGCGTGACGTTGATCCCCGCGCCAACCACGAGCGCGTCGCTGCCCAGTTCGGCCAAAATGCCGGCGACCTTGCGCCCGCCGATCAGCACGTCGTTCGGCCACTTCAGGTCGGCTTTCAGACCTGTCGCCGTCTCGATCGCCGTGCAGATCGCCAGACCGAGGAGGGCGCCGATCCAACCGAGTCGCTGCGGTGGGACGCCGCGCGGCCGCAGCAGCACCGAGAAGAGCAGCGCGCTGGCCGGCGGCGCCACCCAGCGGCGGCCGAGACGGCCGCGCCCGGCGCGTTGCACATCGGCGACGAGCACGGTGCGATCGGCGGCGCCCAACGCGGCCTGCGCCACCAGATCGCTGTTGGTGGAGCCTGTTTCGTCGACGTGCGTCACGATCCAGGTCGCTCCCCCGACCGCGGCCCAGTCCGTCATCTGCGAGCCCAGCCCGTCATCTCCCGGCCGCGCCCGCTCTACCGGTCCCGCCGGCAGAGCATGGCCGTCAGCACCCGGAATTCGTCACGTACCCCGTCATCGATGGGCAGGCTGCCGAGAACCGCGAGGGCGGCGGCGGTCTCACGGTCCGCTTCCGCCTGGGCCCAAGACCTCGCTCCCGTCGCCTCGACGGCCCGAGCGGCTGCTTCGACCGCCGCGCGGTCGAGAACTCCGTCATAGCCGTAGATCTCGGCCAGCCGGTCGGCATGCGGCCCACCGGCGGCGAGCGCCGCGGCGACGGGCAGCGATTTCTTTCGGGAGGCGAGATCGGACGCCACCGGTTTGCCGGTGTGATCGGCCGACCCCCAGATACCGATGATGTCGTCCATCAGCTGGAAGGCCATGCCGATATGCGCGCCGAACCGCGCGAGCGCCGCGGTCAACTCGCCGGGTGCCCCTGCGGCGAGCGCGCCGATCGACGCGGCGCATTCGAGCAGCGCCCCGGTCTTGTCCGCGACCATCTGCCGGCATGCCTCGAGGTCGACCGTGTCCGCCTTCTCGAAGGCCACATCGGCGGCCTGACCCGCGAGCATGCGCATCGTCGCGGCGGCGATCGACCCGCCGACCGCCGCGGCCTGCGGTGCCGGAGTACCCTCCAGAGCGACCGTGGTGGCGAGCGCCGCCATGGCATCCCCGGCCAGGATCGTGGCCGGCGCGCCGAAGACGGTCCAGGCTGCGGGCCGATGCCTGCGGGTGGCGTCCTCGTCGATGATGTCGTCGTGCAGCAGGGAGTAGTGATGCACCAGCTCGACGGCGACCGCGGCGGGGATCGCGACATCGCTGGACGCGCCGACCGATTGCGCGGACAGCAACGCCAGCGCGCCGCGCACCGCCTTTCCGCCGTCAGCGGTCACGGGCAGGCCGCTCGCGTCGGCGTACCCGAGGTGGTACTCGGCGACGCGCCGATTGCGCTCGTCGAGACGAGCCACGGCCGCGCGCATGGCGGGATCGATCAGCTCGCGAGCGCGCGCGAGGACGGCGGCCGCCAGTGCCGCGTCCGTCACCCCTACCGTCATCGCCGCCATGCCTCTCGATCCCGAATCGATCTCTTCGTGTTCCCGTCGCCCATCAGCTTGCCAGTAGCGCCCGACAGCGTGGTGAGCAGCGGCAAAGATGCCCGCCAGGTTCCGCGTGGGGATCTTCGCCTGGGTTGTCCACAGGAGTTGTCCACATGTTTTTCGAACATATTGACGAACGTTGCGCGCTCCGGTAATGTCAGTGACAGAGAACATATGTACGGGTTAGTCCTTGGAGCGGGGGGTGAGCCATGGCAGTCGGTCGCACAAGCGGCACTGCCGGCGATGGCACGCGCCCCGGTGCCGGCGACCCGATCGGTGCGCGGACGGTCGCCGACATCACACATGACGTCGTTTCGTGTCGCGCCGGATTCGATGCGGCCGCGCCTGGTGAGGCGCCGCTCGACGACGCTGCTTTCGATGACATTGCTTTCGATGACGTTGCTTTCGATGACGAACCGCCCCCGCCGGCGTGGGTGTTGCGGGCGGCGATAGACGGCCTGCGCGGGGCTATCGCGGATGCCGCGACGGAGCAGCCCGGCGGAGCGACGGCCGAGGTGCTCGAAAGAGCCTGCCCAGACGCCGAGCGCAGCGCGGATCACGGAGATCTCGCGCCGGGCGACGGTGCGGTGCGTGTCGGCCCGGCCGACCTGGACGCGGCCGGGCTGTTGAACGGCATCGTCGCGGCCGGACGGCTCATCAGCTGGGCCGAGGCGATCCAGCAGCGGTATATCGCCGCGCTTGCGCGGCCGGGCGTCGTCATGGCCGTCGAAGATCTGCTCGATCTCACCGCATCTCCGCTCGGGCTGGCCGAACCGGTACCGGACATCCCCATCACGGCTCTGATGCAAGACCCGAAATGGAACGCCGCGCTGCGCGACGCGGCCGTCAAGGTGGCGTCCGCCGAACTCGGGGGCGCGCTGAATGTGTCGCCGATCGGCGCTCGGAACCGCACCGAACGGGCCGTGGCCATGGTCGACACGTTCCCGGCCACGCTTGCCGCTCAGCAATCGGGCGAGATCGACGGCTATCGGGCCTCGATCATCGCCGAGCGGATGACGGTGCTGGACGGCGAGCACCGTCGCCTGGTCGAACAACGGATCCTTCCCATAGCTGCACGTCGCACGCCGAGCCGACTACGCGCGCTCGTGGATCGGGAGGTCGTCCGCGTGGATCCGGACGCCGCTGCCCGGCGGGAACAGCGCGCGCGAAGCGGTCGCGGGGTTCGCGTCGACCCGGATCTCGACGGCATGGCCCGGTTCTGCGCGAGCCTTCCCGCTCCCGGCGCCCAGATGGCCTACTCCGTCCTCGACCGCATCGCCACCACCATCAGGGCCGCAGGCCTCGCCGATGGCCGGGGCCAGAACCAGCTCCGCGCCGACGCGTTTCTCGCGCTCTTCGCCGACCTCGCCGCCACTGGCCGATACGTCATCGGCGGCACCACCCAGGGTGCCGCCGCCGGCAGCAGCAACCGGGCCACTGACAGGATCAACGG
Organism: Nakamurella sp.; assembly: GCA_017848755.1. Classification (GTDB taxonomy): domain Bacteria; phylum Actinomycetota; class Actinomycetes; order Mycobacteriales; family Nakamurellaceae; genus Nakamurella. Next base: position 7,084 of record JAFIHI010000213.1, read on the forward strand.
CGTAACTGACGATCGCACCGACAGCGGCAGCGACGGCCAACAATCGGACCAGAGCGAGCGAAACGGCGCCGACAACCAGGCGGGTGCGGGCGATCAGGCGGGCGCATCGGGCACCGCAGATCCAACCAATACAGCGGCCCGATTGCGTCCTTCGCCGGCGGCTGCCGACAAGCGCCGGCTTCCGATCTGCGTCAACGTGTACATCTCCGCCTCGACTCTAGCTGGACTGGACGACGATCCTGCCGAACTCGCCGGACACGGCGTGATCAGTGCGGAGTTCGCCCGGTCACTGGCGACATCGGCCACCGCGGTCCGCGCTATCGTCACCACGCCCGTCGAGGCACATCTGCCCGGCGGCGGTCAAGGAGCCCGAACCCGTTACTGTGGCACGGTTTTCGATGCCGGCCATTTGGCCTATCGGCCGCCCGAACGCATCGTCGGCCACGTTACGGCGCGCGATCGTGTCTGCTGCTTCCCTGGTTGCCGCACACGCGCCGAACGCTGCGACATCGACCATCGCACACCCTTCGAGCGCAGCGGTGTCACCTGCCCGCACAACCTCGATGCGCTTTGCCGATTCCACCATATGATCAAGACGTTCACGCCCTGGCACGCAGTGCCCGGGGGAGACGGCACCCTTGTCTGGACCGCCCCGACGGGACATGTGTATTCGACCGAGCCCGGCCACCTGCTCGCCGACGACAACCCAACCGACGACGGCTCCGTCCGTCTCGGCACCGGCGGCTACAGCACAGCCGGCCCCGGCAGAGCGAGCCGCGCTGCAACCGGAAACGGCGTCTGCGGGAGCGATCCGCCGCCGTTCTGACGGCGCCGAATCGGTCGATCGCGGCCGGGATAGTCTTTGGCCATGTCATCTGCCATGCCGGAGAACGGTGAAGGCTCGGCCGCAGCGTCGGACGGCCACGGCGCCGCCGCGCCGCACACCACGGCGGGCAAGATCGCGGATCTGAACCGGCGCATCGCCGAACACCGTGCGGCAGGGTCGGCGCGGGCGGTGGAGCGTCAGCACGCGCGGGGGAAGCTCACGGCCCGCGAACGGCTCGACCTGCTGCTGGATCCCGGCTCGTTCATCGAGTTCGACGCCTTCTCGCGACATCGTTCCACGGCGTTCGGGATGGAGAAGAACCGGCCGTACGGCGACGGCGTGGTCACCGGGTTCGGCACGGTCGACGGGCATGAAGTGGCGGTCTTCTCACAGGACGTCACGGTCTTCGGCGGCGCCCTGGGCCAGGTGTACGGCGAGAAGATCGTCAAGGTGCTGGATTTCGCGGCGAAGTCCGGTCGGCCCATCGTGGGCATCAACGAGGGCGGCGGTGCGCGCATCCAGGAGGGCGTCGTCTCACTCGGGCTGTACGCGGAGATCTTTCGCCGCAATGTACACCTGTCCGGCGTCGTTCCGCAGATCTCGCTCATCATGGGCGCGGCCGCGGGCGGTCACGTCTACTCCCCCGCCCTCACGGACTTCGTCGTCATGGTCGACGGCACCTCGCAGATGTTCATCACAGGTCCGGACGTGGTGAAAACCGTGACTGGAGAAGATGTCTCGCTCGAGGACCTCGGCGGCGCGCGCACTCACAACACCCGCTCCGGCAACGCCCACTACCTGGCGGATGGCGAAGAGGACGCGATCGACTACGTCCGCGCCCTGCTCTCCTACCTCCCACCGAACAACCTGACGGCACCCCCGGTGCTGCCCTGGGACTCGGACCTGGAGATCACCGACACGGACCTGGCGCTCGACGCGCTGATCCCCGACTCACCGAACCAGCCGTACGACATGGTCACGGCGATCACCGCTGTGCTGGACGACGGTGAGTTCCTCCAGGTGCACGAGCTCTTCGCACCAAACATCGTCGTCGGATTCGGCCGCATCGAGGGCCGGAGCGTCGGCATCGTGGCGAACCAGCCGCGCCACCTGGCCGGAACCCTGAACATCGACGCCTCGGAGAAGGCCGCCCGGTTCGTCCGCACCTGCGACGCCTTCAACATCCCCGTCGTCACCTTCGTCGACGTGCCTGGGTTCCTGCCGGGCACCGATCAGGAATGGAACGGGATCATCCGCCGCGGTGCGAAGCTGATCTTCGCCTACGCCGAGGCGACGGTGCCGCTGGTCACCGTGATCACCCGCAAGGCCTACGGCGGCGCCTATGACGTGATGGGCTCGAAGCACCTCGGTGCGGATGTGAACCTGGCCTGGCCGACCGCGCAGATCGCCGTGGTCGGCGCCGCCGGTGCGGTGAACATCTTGTACCGCAAGGAACTTCGCGCGGCCGCCGAAGCTGGGGAGGACGTCGACGCGCTGCGCGCCCGCCTGCAGACCGACTACGAGGACACCCTCGCGAACCCCTATGTCGCGGCGGACCGCGGCTATGTCGACGAGGTGATTCGCCCGTCGCAGACCCGCCTCGCCGTGACCAGGGCCCTGCGCGCGCTCATCGACAAGCGCGAAACGCTCCCGCCCAAGAAGCACGGAAACATTCCACTGTGAGCGAGGGCGGAGCGAATCAGGGCCGTTGCGACGGAGTCGCAGGCCCGATGAGCGGAGCGCCGAGCGAACAATTCGGCACTGTGAGCGAGGGCGGAGCGGGCGGTGCCCGTCGCGACGGTTCCGTGAGCGAGGCCGGAGGGAGGCTGGCCCGTCGCGACGGAGTCGCAGGGCCGCCGAGCGGAGCGCGGAGCGAACAATCCAGCACAGCAGGGCGCCCGGGAGCGCAGCCCGAGCGAACAAATGTCACAGCGACGAAATCGGTAGGGAACGGTCTGCGTTGCCGGGATGACGAGGATGCCGCCGCCGTGGTCACGGTGATCGCGCTCGTTGCGGCGTCGCGCTCGGCATCGAGTATGACGCCGTCCGCGCCGCGCACTGTCTGGTCCCCCGGCGCCCGGCTGGCGCATTCCGGTGCCGGGTCTTATCCCGGGCCGCATGCCTGGTGGGCGTCGGGATTGCCGCGATGAGTGCCCCCGTGGTGGTGCTCGCATCGGCGTCGCCCGGGCGGCTGGCCGTGCTGCGCAACGCCGGCGTCGAGCCCGTGGTCCTCGCCCCAAACGTCGAAGAGGACGCCGTGCGAGCGGCGCATGTCGACGCACCCCACGGTGAGGTGATAGCCACGCTGGCGTCGGCGAAGGCGGAGGCCGTGGTACGCGATCAGCGGGACCACCCCGCGCTTCACGACGCGGTGGTGATCGGCGGCGATTCGATGCTGCTGATCGACGGCGAACTGCAGGGCAAGCCGCACACGCGCGAGGAGACACTGCGGCGCTGGAAGGACCAGATCGGGCGCACTGGCGAGTTGATCACCGGCCATGCGGTGCTGCGGGTGCGCGGCGGGAAGACCGTCGGTAGTGCCACCGGGACGGCCAGCGCGACCGTCACCATGGGGCACCCGAGCGCGAAAGAGCTTGCGGCGTACATAGACTCGGGCGAGCCGTTGGAGGTCGCCGGCGCCTTCACCATCGACGGGCTCGGCGGCTGGTTCGTCGACCGCATCGACGGGGATCCGTCGTGCGTGGTGGGCCTCGCGCTGCCGCTGGTCCGGCGGCTGCTAGGCGAGCTGGGCGTCACCGTGACTGACCTCTGGAATAGGCAGCCGACCCCGTGATCAGGAGAGAGACACGATGCACACCGTACTGATCGCAAACAGGGGCGAGATCGCCGTCCGTGTCGCAAGGGCCGCGCGCGACGCCGGCCTTCGGTCGGTCGCGGTGTACGCGGAACCCGATCGGGATGCCCTGCACGTGCGGGCGGCCGACGAGGCGTACGCGCTCGGCGGTGTCGGGCCCCGAGATTCCTACCTCGACGCGGCGAAGATCTTGGATGTCGCGGCGCGCGCCGGAGCGGATGCCGTCCACCCCGGCTACGGGTTCCTGTCCGAGAACGCGGATTTCGCGCAGGCCGTGATCGACGCGGGGTTGACCTGGATCGGTCCGAGCCCCCAGTCGATCCGCGACCTCGGTGACAAAGTCACCGCACGACACATCGCTATGCGGGCGGGTGCGCCGCTGGTCCCCGGGACGCCGGATCCCGTCTCCGGCGCGGACGAGGTTCTGGCATTCGCGCAGCAGTACGGCCTGCCGGTGGCCATCAAGGCGGCATTCGGCGGTGGTGGACGGGGCATGAAGGTGGCCCGGACCATGGCGGAGATCCCGGAGCTCTACGAGTCGGCCGTGCGCGAGGCGGTGGCGGCGTTCGGCCGCGGGGAATGTTACGTGGAGCGGTATCTCGACAAGCCGCGGCACGTCGAGGCTCAGGTTCTCGGCGACATGCACGGCACGGTGATCGTGGTCGGCACCCGTGACTGTTCGCTGCAGCGCCGGTACCAGAAGCTCGTCGAGGAGGCTCCCGCCCCGTTCCTGACCGGCGAGCAGCGCGCCACGATCCACGAGTCCGCCAAGGCCATCTGCCGCGAGGCCGGCTACTACAACGCGGGAACCGTCGAGTTCCTGGTCGGCCAGGACGGGTTGATCTCGTTCCTGGAAGTGAATACCCGGCTGCAGGTGGAGCATCCGGTCTCCGAGGAGACCAGCGGCATCGACCTGGTGCGCGAACAGTTCCGCGTCGCCGTAGGCGAAAAACTCCGCTGGACAACGGATCTCACTCCGCGGGGGCACTCCATCGAGTTCCGCATCAACGGCGAGGACCCGGGCCGCGGATTCCTCCCGGCGCCCGGAACCCTCACCCGGTTCATCGCCCCGTCGGGGCCCGGCGTGCGGGTCGATTCCGGTGTGGAGTCCGGAACCGTGATCGGCGGCGCGTTCGACTCCATGCTCGCGAAGCTCATCGTCACCGGCGCCGACCGGACCGAGGCGCTCGAACGGTCCCGGCGGGCGCTCGCGGAGTTCGTGATCGACGGCATGGCAACGGTCTTACCGTTCGACCGGGCTGTGGTCGACGACCCCGCCTTCACCGCAGCGGACGGCGCCTTCGCCGTGCACACCCGTTGGATCGAGACCGAGTTCGCGGGCGCCATCGAGCCGTTCCACGGCGACGCGGCAGGTGCGCATGACGCAGCCCCCGCCGCCGGACCCGCGTCTCGGCAGACGGTGGTCGCCGAGGTGAACGGGCGCAGAGTGGAGGTATCCCTGCCGGCCGATCTCCCCGGACTGGGCGCTCGGGCAGCAAGCGCGCCGGGCCGCGGACGCGCCTCGCGACGCACCTCCCGCGCGGTGGCATCGACGGCAAGCGGCGACACGGTCACCGCCCCCATGCAGGGCACCGTCGTCAAGGTTGCCGTCGCCGTCGGCGATGTCGTCTCGGCAGGCGACCTCGTGGTCGTCGTCGAGGCGATGAAGATGGAGAATCCGGTGACGGCGCACAAGGACGGATCGGTGGCGAGCGTCGCGGTCGAGGTGGGGGCGACGGTGAACTCGGGGGCGGCCCTCGTCGAGATCCGGTGACGATCCGCCGATCCACCCCGTTACAGTTTCGGGTGTGACGAATCCCGGGGAGATGCGGGTCGGCGACCGTGAGCGCACCTCGGCGCTGGAAGCTCTCGGCGAGCACCTGGCGGCAGGCCGCATCTCGCTCGACGAGTACGGCGAGCGCAGCGCCCGGGTGACCGTCGCGAAGACCGCGGCGGACCTCGCCGCCCTGTTCGACGACCTGCCGGCACCCCGTCCGGTCGCGCCGATGCAGGCATCGGCCCTCGCGGTGCCGGCGAACACCGGCACAGTGAATCGGCTGTCCGGGCGGCGTTCACCGCAGCAGGCAGGTGCCGTTCCCACGGCGGATTCCCGCAGCGCCGCACAGAAAATCGTCGGGGCCGCGGCGGCCGCGTCCGTCTTCGTGGCACTGACCCTGTTCTTCATCACCGGCTCGTGGCTGTGGTTCCTGCTGATCCCAGGGATCTCCGCGACAGCCGGCGCGATCTGGGGCCCGGACTGGAAGGAACCCCGCGCCGTGGACCGCCACCACCGCGGTGAGTTAGGCCGCGGCAACGGCCGCTAGGTAGACGAGTTCCGACACGCCGACGGCCACTGCGTAACGCACGAGGGCGGGACGCAGCGCGGCCCATTCGCATTCGGATCGCAGCGGGATGACGGCCGCAAGACCCGCCGCGTGGTGGATGAGCGCGACCAAAGCCAGCAGGGCGGCGAGCGACGCTCCGAGCACCGGCCCCGATGCGGCGAGCCGATAGAGCACCACACCGAGAAGAAGCAGCAGCGGCAGCACCGTGCCCGGCACGAGCACCGTGCCGATGCCGACCGCCAGCATCGATACCCCGGCCACCGACCACATACCGACCCCGACCGCCCCGGCCATGACGATGGCGAGCGTGCCTCCGACGGCGAGGCCGAGGAGGACCCGCAGCATCCAGCCGTGCCATGTCCGCCATCCGCCACCGGCCATGACGACCGGTACCCGTTCCGCCCCGAACGTCGTCAGATCCGAAACCGGGTCCGACGTAACTCCGGGCGCGGCGTCCGGCGCGCCGCCCGGCGCGGCCATCCCACTCACCGCCGGCCCCGCATGACGCGGGTCGCCTCGGCGATCTGGCCCGGCAGGTCGCCGGCGTCCCAGCTGATCACCGGGATGCCCCTGCCGCGCAGCCGGTCGAGTTCCAGCTGCCGCTCCACCGCCAGCACGCGAAGGTGGTCGGCCTCGGCCGCCGTGGCGCGCGCCAGCATGCCGGCCAGCGGCAGGGTGTCGACGACGATGACGCGGTGCCCGCGCGCGGCGCACTCGATCGCGGCGTGGACCGCCGCCGGGGTGACCAGCGGCGAGCACCACACGACGATCTGCCCCGGCGTCAACCCCCACCATGCGACCTGCAGCATGCGGGTCCGACGATCGTCCAACAGGGCGAGCTGGTGCCGGATCCGTTGCAGCTGGCGGTTTCCGGTGCTGGGCCGCAGCAGCCGCCGGGGAACGGTCGCCGTCATCACGCCGACGCGATCGCCCTGCCCGAGGTGGGCCGCGGCGACCGCGGCCGCGGCAGCCACGGCGTGATCGAGACTGGTCGCGCGAAGCCGCCGTTCGGCGTCGACCCGCGCAGCGTGGCCAGCCGGGTCGCGGCGCGCGTCTATCGTCTGGAGCGCCACCACGATCGCCACCCGCACCCGCCGAGCCGCGCGACGCCACATACCGCGCGCGCCTTCGACGCGCCGCGGGGCGAAGTGCGCCGACTGGTCGAGGCAGATCATGAGCTCGGCGTCGGCATCGGACAACGTCCGGGTGGTGTAGAGGCGCTCGTGGCGCGCATACGCCCGCCAATGGATGGACCTCAGCCGGTCGCCGGGGGCGTATTCGCGCAGATCGATCAGGTCGCTGCCCTGCCCGGGACGCCGGCTGACGTGCGCCCCTGCCCAGCCACCGATGATCGGCGGCAGCGTGAACGGCGGGATCGAGGCCACCGCAGGGAGTATCAGCTCCGTGCGGGTGGGCGCGCGTCGCACCGGCCCGGCGAGGTACAGGCCGTCCGGCCCGGCGCCGAGCGAGTCGGGCCGTGCGACGGTGGTCGTGCCCCAGCCGGTGGTGCGGAACCGTGACCGGATCGTCCGTGTCGCGGCGCCGCCGGCGAGCGTGACCATCCGGCCGATCGGGCCGCGGCCCTCACCCGGCTGCGCGACGGACGCGAACTCGACGCCGTCGCCGCCGATGACGGTCGTGACGACGTCCGCGGCATTATTGCCGAAGGAGTCCGCGTCGACGACGGATACGGCCCGCGGCGCCGCCCGCCCGACCAGATGCCGGCCGGCAAGCAGCGCCGCCACCCACCCGAGCAGCAGCGGCGCCGCCAGCAGCACCAGGTCGGGCCTCCCGAACGCCACGCCCAACGCCACCGCGAGGGCCGTCACCCCGGGCACGCGGTACCACGCCGCCGTGCGGCGCCAGCTACCACGAGACGGGCGCCGCCCGGTCGACACCGAGGTCACGGCAGACAGTGGTGCGCCGCGACGATTCGGTCGGCCGGCGGAGCGGCCACGCTGCCGAGCAGTTCGGCGACCACGCCCTCGCCGGTGACGGCGTCCGCGTACGCCTGCAGCTTGAGCACCAGGCGGTGGCTCCAGGCCGGGCCGGCCACCTGCTTCACGTCCTCGGGCAGCACGAAGCCGCGACCGGAGATCACCGCCCACGCCCGGGCGAGGAGCAGCAGCGCCTGGGTTCCGCGCGGCGAGATCCCGACCTCGACCGCGCTGTGCGCGCGGCTGGCGCGGGCCAGATCCACGCAGTAGCCCATCACGTCTTCGTCGATGCGCACCTGCTCGACGGATTCGCACAGCTGCGTGAGCCCGGCCGGGTCGGTCACCGGCGGAACCGCAGGATCGCCTGCGGCGCGCGCGATCCGGCGGCGCAGCATCTCCTGTTCGGCGTCGCCGGACGGGTAGCCGAGCCGAAGCCGCACGAGGAAGCGATCCAGCTGCGCCTCAGGCAACGGGTAGGTGCCCTCGTACTCGATCTGGTTCGCGGTCGCGATCACGCAGAACGGGTCGGGAAGTCGATGGGTGCGCCCCTCGACGCTCACCTGCCCCTCCTGCATGGCCTCGAGCAGCGCCGACTGCGTCTTCGGCGGGGTCCGGTTCAGCTCGTCGGCCAGCAGCAGCCCGCAGAAGATCGGGCCGGGCTGGAACCGGAACTCGCCCGCGGCGGGGTGGTACAGGTAGGACCCGGTGATGTCCGCGGGGAGCAGGTCCGGAGTGAACTGCAGACGCCGGAATTCGAGGCCGAGCGCGCCGGCCAGGGACCGCGCGAGCAGCGTCTTGCCCAGGCCCGGATTGTCCTCGATGAGGACGTGCCCGCGGGCCAGGATCGCGGCCATCGAGAACCGGAGAGCGCTGTCGAGACCGACCACGGCCCGCCCCACCGCGGTCATGATCTCGCCGACTCGCTCGGCCACCTCACCGGGCGAGAGGATGCTCGCTGACGGCACGCGCGCCGCGGGGTTCGTCGTCATGGCCGGGGTCCTTCCGTGGGGTGCGGCGCGGTGGTCGAGGTGCGCGAGGCCGCGGCGCCGGCCAATCCTTTCAGAGCCGGATTCGCAATAGCGGGCGCGCTGCCGGGGAACGGCTCGACGGCCAGCCGAGCGATCACCTGACAGAGCACCGACACGGAGGCGGTGGTGTGGCGCGGATCCCGGTCGACGCCGGAAAAGATGGCGAACTCCCGTTCACCGACGAGCTCGCGAGCCCGCGCTGAGTCCGGCTCGATGCCGCGACGGCGCAACAGCTCCTGCGCGAGCGACCACAGCCGCGGACGCAGGTATAGCTCGAACGCCTCCGCCGATTCACGCGCGCCGACCAGCCCGGGCACCTCCCAGGGCGTGGCGGATCGATACGTGAACCCCGGAACATCGTCATACCAGTCGATCCGGCGCACCGCGAACGAGACGATCACCGCCCAGAGAGCGAGCCCCGCCCCAACGGCGATCACCACCGCGCGCCACGGAGGGACGCCACCCGCGAACATGCCGGCGCCCCCGACGACCGCGACGATGACCGGCCACGCCCCATACCGCCACCGGCGCGTGTCGTCGGGATCGGGGTCCGTGAGGGGGGCCTGGTCGGCAGGGTCGATTCGGGCGCCTGCCGGCGGTGGCTGACGTCCACCGAGCGAGCGGGCCAGGCCGCGGCCGTGTCGCTGTGTCGGTCGCTGTGCCGCCGGGCGGGGCGTCATCGGTGGGCCCCCGGTCGCGGGCGTTCGGTGCGATCCCATGTCGCGAGCAGTGTGCGCGCGGCGACGCGGGCGGCGGTGGCGGCACCGGGCGCGAGCGCGGCCGTGTCGAAACGCGCGTGGTGGTAGAGACCGAGCAGGACGTCGGCGGCGCTCGCCTCGGCGCCGAACGCTAGGTCGCCGAACGTGGCGTCATCGAACGCCGGATCACCCCATTCCCCGGTCAACGCCCGCAGGAACTCCGTCGGCGTGCTGGCGGCCCGGCGGCGGTGCCCGAGGATCGCGGCGACCTTCTCGACGGCCACCCACGTCGCGATGATTTCGTCGGCCGAGCGTTCGGGGTCGAAGGTGCGCTCGTCCCCGATGTCGACCGGCGGAGCGTCGGCGATCGACCCGAGCACGGCGTCCAGGGCGGCGGCCGGCGCGACCCCGCCGAGATGCGGCGCGATCCGGGCCGGGCGGCGGAGCGCGCGAACAAGCCAGATCACCAGCGCGATGAGAATCAAGTCGGCCAGCACCGCGGCGATCCACCACAGCCAGTCACCGCTGGGCGACTCCTGCCGCTGCGGTGGCGGCGTCATCATGGTGACAGTGGGCAGGGTTGACGCCTCGATCGGTTGCGGCAGGGCGGGTTCCGCCGTCGGCGGATGCGCCACCAGCGGTCCGGCGCGGCTCGCGATGACCGCCACCAACACCACCGCGACGGCGGTGATCGCGAGGATCAGCGCCGCCGCCGCGGCCGGCACCGGGCGGCGGGGCGCGGTCATGCAGGCGATGCCGCCGATTCCGTGAGCCGACCGCGGATGTCCGGCGCGTGCAGGCGGACCTCGTCGGCGGAGGCGTCGTCGGGCTCGACCTGCGAGCGCCGTTCCGCGTCCACCCGCGCGAGGTAGCTGGCGACCTCGGTCGCGGTCTGGCCCGACGACCAGCCCAGCACCGGCGCCATGAGTTCGGCGACGCGGCCGACGGCGTCGGTGCCGCGATTCGCGTATTCGATGGAGATCCGGGTGCGCCGGGCGAGCACGTCCTCCACGTGCAGCGCGCCCTCGTGGGTCACCGCGTACAGCGCCTCAACCTCCAGGTAGTCCGGGGCGCCGGGCAACGGCGACAGCAACGACCGATCGGTCTCGGCGAGCGCCAGCACCTCATGGATGGCACTGCCGTAGCGGCCGAGTAGGTGCTTGATGCGGTAGGGGTGCACACCGCTGGCGGCAGCGAGCTGATCGGTCTGGTTGACGAGCGCGTGGTAGCCGTCGGCGCCGAGCAGCGGGACCTGCCGGGTGCACGACGGATTGACCCGGCCCGGCAGCTCCTCCGCCGCCATATCCACCGCGTCGGCGGCCATCACCCGGTAGGTCGTGTACTTGCCGCCGGCGATCGCGACGAGGCCCGGCGCCACCCGCGCCACCGCATGCTCGCGGGACAGCTTCGACGTCAATTCGCTCTCCCCCGCGAGCAGCGGCCGCAACCCGGCGTACACACCCTCGATATCCTCCAGCGTGATCGGCGTCACCAACACCGAGTTGACCTGGGTCAGCAGGTACTCGATGTCGGCCGAGGTCGCCGCGGGATGCGCGAGGTCCAGGTTCCAGTCGGTGTCCGTGGTGCCGACGATCCAATGCGATTTCCACGGGATCACGAACAGCACGCTCGTCTCGGTGCGCAGGATCAGCCCGGTCTCGCTGGGGATCCGATCGCGCGGCACCACCAGGTGTACACCCTTCGACGCCCGCACCCGGAACCGGCCGCGGCTACCGGCGAGGTGCTGCAACTCGTCCGTCCACACGCCGGTCGCGTTCACCACCACGCCTGCCGACACGGCCTGTTCGACTCCGGTCTCCACGTCCCGGATGCGCACCCCGGCGACCCGGTCGGCTTCCCGCAGAAAGCCGATCACCTGCGTCGACGGCTGGATCACGGCGCCGTAGCCGGCCGCCGTGCGCGCGACGGTGAGCGTGTGCCGCGCGTCATCGACCTGCCCGTCGAAGTAGTGAACCCCGCCGATGAGCGCGTCCTTCTTCAGGGCCGGACACAGCCGCAGCGCCCCGGCCCTGGTCAACTGCCGGTGCCGCGGAACCGAGCGCGCACCGCCGAGCCGGTCGTAGAGCTGCAGCCCCACCTCGACATAGGGCCTCTCGATCAGCCGCGTCTTGAGCGGGTAGAGGAACGAGACCGGCCGGGCCAGGTGCGGGCACAACGTGGTGAGCATCAGCTCGCGTTCGGCGAGCGCCTCGCGGACCAGACCGAACTCGAGCATCTCCAGATACCGCAGCCCGCCGTGGAACAGCTTCGACGACCGCGACGACGTCCCGGAAGCGATATCCCGCGATTCGAACAGGGCGACGGACAAGCCGCGGGTGACGGCATCCAAAGCCACCCCGGTGCCCACCACGCCGCCGCCGATCACGACCACGTCGAACGACCCGCCGGCCACCCGCGCAGCGTTCGCCGCACGCTCGGCAGGCCCCAGTTTCCCGGCCAATGCCCTATCTGCCCACACCACTGCCCACCTCCGTCTCCGTTTAGGCTACCGTCCGGTACGGGCGCGGCGCGGGGTCGACCTGCCTGTGCAGGCCGCCCCCGGAGGATGTCAGGGAGGAGGTCGGGAGGCCATGGCGGCACGATATGTGGCGGCGATCGATCAGGGCACCACGTCGACCCGATGCATGCTCTTCGACGACCGCGGCCGGGTGGCAGCCCGGGTGGGCCAGGACCATCGACAGATCTTTCCGCGCGCGGGCTGGGTCGAGCACGATCCGGACGAGATCTGGCTCCACACACAGGAAGTGATGACCGGGGCACTCGACGCGGCGGGGGCGTCGGCGGCCGATATCGCAGCGGTCGGGGTGACCAACCAACGCGAAACGACCGTCGTGTGGGACCGGACCACCGGGCAGGCCGTCCACCCGGCCATCGTGTGGCAGGACACCAGGACGACGGAGATCTGCCGGGACCTGGGCCGGCTCGGCGGCGCCGACCGCTACCGCGAGCGCGTGGGACTGCCGCTCGCCACGTACTTTTCGGCGCCGAAGATCCGCTGGATCCTCGACAACGTCGCGGGCGCGCGCGCCCGGGCCGAGGCGGGCGAGCTGCTTGCCGGCACCATCGACTCGTACCTGGTGTGGCAGCTGACCGGGGGTCCGCGCGGCGGCATCCACGTCACGGACGTCACCAACGCGTCCCGCACCATGCTGATGGATCTGCGCACGCTCACCTGGGATACCGAAATCGCCGCCGAGATCGGCGTGCCACTGGCGATGTTGCCGTCCATCCGGTCCAGTTCCGAGGTGATCGCGGAGATGACGATGCCCGCGGCCTTCGCCGGGATACCCATCGCCGGAATCCTGGGCGACCAGCAGGCCGCCACCTTCGGCCAGGCATGTCTCGAACCTGGTGAGGCCAAGAACACCTACGGCACCGGCAATTTCCTGCTGCTGAACACCGGCCGGGATCCGGTGATCAGCCGGCACGGGCTGTTGACCACGGTCTGCTACCGCCTGGGCGATTCCGCGCCCGTCTATGCGCTGGAAGGCTCCATCGCCGTCACCGGCTCGCTGGTGCAGTGGCTGCGGGACAACCTCGGCATCATCGAGAGCGCTGACGACATCGAACCGCTCGCTCTGACCGTTCCGGACAACGGCGGCGTCTACGTCGTGCCCGCGTTCTCGGGCCTGTTCGCGCCCTACTGGCGTCCCGATGCCCGGGGCGCCATCGTGGGCCTGACCCGATTCGCGACCAAGGCGCACCTGGCGCGGGCCGCGCTGGAGGCGACCGCCTTCCAGACCCGAGAGGTGGTCGACGCCATGAACGCGGACTCCGGCGTGCCGCTGACCACCCTCAAGGTCGACGGCGGCATGGTGGTCAACGACATGCTGATGCAGTTCCAGGCCGACATCCTGGGCGTGCCCGTCGTCCGCCCCCAGATCACCGAGACCACCGCGCTCGGCGCCGCCTATGCGGCCGGGCTGGCGGTCGGCTTCTGGTCCTCCACCGACGAGATCCGCCAGCACTGGGCCGAGGGCGGCCGATGGGAGCCGCGGCTGTCCGCCGCCGAGCGCGAGCGCCTGCTCGCCACCTGGCGCAAGGCCGTCACCCGCACCTTCGACTGGGCTGACGACACCTGAGCGCTGGCCGACCCATGCCAGGTCGAGCTCAGCCCAGGTCGTCCTCGGCCATCAGCCGCCGCGCGATTTCGGTGATCGAGCCGGACAGCGACGGATAGACACTGAACGTGTACGCGAGATTCTTGACGGTAAGCCGGTTCTGCACCGCGACCGCGATCGGCAGGATCAACTCAGAGGCCTCCGGCCCCACCACCACGCCACCGATCACGATCCCGGTCGCCGGCCGAACGATCAGCTTGACGAACCCGTGGCGCAACTCGCGCATCTTCGACCGCGCGTTCGTCGCCAGCGGCAGCATCAGCACCCGGGCCGGCACGGTGCCCGCGTCGACCTCCGCCTGCGAAACGCCGACCGTCGCGATCTCCGGATGCGTGAAGACGTTGGCGGACACCAACTTCCGCTTCAGCGGCGGCGCACCTTCGCCGAGCGCGTGCCACATGGCGATCCGGCCCTGCATCGCCGCCACCGACGCCAACATCAACACACCGGTGCAATCCCCCGCCGCGTAGATCCCGGGGACCGACGTGCGCGACACCCGATCGACCTGGATGAAACCGCCCGGGCCGGTGGCACACCCCACCCGCTCCAGACCGATGCCATCGGCATTGGGCACCGATCCGACCGTCATCAACGCATGCGAGCCGCTGATCTCCTCGCCGCCGGCCAGGCGCACGACGACACCATCGCCGTCGCGCCGCACCGCCTCCGCGCGCGAGCGTTTCGCCAACCGCACACCGCGTTCCACGAACACGGCCTCCAAAACCGCTGCCGCGTCGGCGTCCTCGCCCGGCAGCACCCGATCGCGACTGGACACCAACGTCACCGGCACGCCGATCTCCGTGTACGCCGACGCGAACTCCGCCCCCGTCACGCCGGAGCCGACGACGATCAGGTGCTCCGGCAGTTCGGTGAGCGCATAGACCTGGCGCCAGGTGAGGATCCGCTCGCCGTCCGGCACCGCATCCGGCAACACCCGCGGAGAGGCGCCGGTGGCGATCAGCACGACGTCGGCGTCGAGCTCGGTGCGCACCCCGTCCGCGGCCGAGATCCGGACCCGGTGACGCGCGAGACCCGGCTCTGGGTCGGCCAACTCGGCCGTCCCGCGGATCACGTCGACTCCCTCGGTGACGAGCCGGGATTCGATGTCCTCGGACTGCGCGCCGGCCAACGCCAACACCCGGGCGTTGACCGCCGCCAGATCCACCGTCACCGAGTCGGGCGGTACCGCGATGCCCAGATCCCCCGCCTCGCGCACCGCGGTCCGCGCCCCCGCGGACGCGATGAACGTCTTGGACGGGACGCAATCCGCGAGCACGCACGCCCCGCCCGGCGCATCCCGTTCGACGAGCGTCACGTCGCCGCCGTATTGCGCGGCGACCAGCGCAGCCTCGTACCCGGCCGGGCCGCCTCCCATGATCACGATCTTGGTCACCGCGGCGCTGCCTTTCGATGTGAACGTCCGATCCGAACTCCGACTGCCCATCCCGGGACGGTCCCGGTGGGCCCGACGACGGACACGACCGCGTCGACTCCCGAGGCCGGACGCCCCGAAGCCACTACGCTAAATGCTCATGCCGCTCTACGCCGCATACGGGTCCAACATGGATCCGACGCAGATGCTGCAGCGCTGCCCGTCGTCCCCGATGGCGGGGACCGGCTGGCTGCGCGGCTGGCGGTTGACGTTCGGCGGTGAAGACCTCGGCTGGGAAGGCGCGCTCGCGACGGTCGTTCCCGAGACGGAATCGTCCGTCTTCGTCGTGCTCTACGACGTCAGCCCTCGTGATGAGCCCCGCCTTGACTCGTGGGAGGGCGCCGATATCGGCCTGTACACGAAGGTGCGGTTGCGGATCGAGACCCAGGATTCGAGCGTCCTCGCCTGGCTGTATGCGCTGCGGGCCTACGAGGGCGGGCTGCCGTCGGCCCAGTATCTCGGCGTCATGGCCGATGCCGCCGAAGCCGCGGGCGCGCCCGCCGCATACGTCCGCGATCTGCGCCTGCGGCCCTGCCAGTCGCTGCGCGGTTGACCGCCGCGGGTCCGGGCCGCCGCCCGTCAGGTCCGTCATCAACGAATATGACGATGTTCGCGCCGGTCAGGCCGGCGGCCAGGATTCCAGCACCGCATGCACCAGGGTGCGCACGCCGACCGCGATCGCCCGCTCGTCGGCGTGGAATCCCGGGGAGTGCAGATCGACCGGCTCGCTCACGCCGTCCCACACTCCCAGCCGTGCCAACGCTCCGGGCACCTGCTCCAGGATCACCGCGAAATCCTCCGCACCGGAGGACTGCTCGACGTCCACCGCCGCCTCGGGGCCGATGCCGCCAGCAACCGCGGATCTGAGGGCGACGACCGCAGCCGAGTCGTTCACCACGGGCGGCACGTCCCGCCGGTACGCGAGCCGATGGTCCGCGCCGAACGGGGCGAGCACCTCGCCGACCAGGCGGCGCACGAGCGCTTCGGCGTCGGCCCAGGCGGCCCGGTCGGCAATGCGCACCGTGCCCTTGGCGATGCCGTGCTGCGGAATGACATTGGCCGCGTCGCCGGCATGCACGGAACCCCACACCATGGTCACCCCTGCCTGCGCCGGCAGGTGCCGCGCCAGCAGGTAGGGCAGTTGCCCCGTCACCGCGGCGAGGGCGCCGACCACGTCGACGGTCCGCTGCGGCCGCGAGGTGTGCCCGCCGGGCCCGGTGACCGTCAGCTCGACCATGTCGCAGGCGGAGGTGATGGCCCCGGTCCGCAGGCCGATCCGGCCGACCGGCACGCCGGGATCGCAGTGCAGCGCGTAGGCGCGATCGACCGCCTCCAGCGCCCCGCTCGCGACGACATCGCCCGCACCGCCCGGCATCACCTCCTCGGCCGGCTGGAAGATCAGCCGGACCCGGCCGGGCAGCGCCGGCGCGGCGGCGAGCGCGAATGCGGCGCCGACCAGGACCGTCGTGTGCACGTCGTGCCCGCAGGCGTGCGCCACGCCCGGGACCGTCGACGCGAACGGAAGCCCGCTCTCCTCCGTCAACGGAAGGGCGTCGAGATCGGCGCGCAGGGCGATCGTCCGGCCATTGTCGAGACCGGTAGCCGGGCCGATGTCGGCGATCAACCCGGTGCCGCACGGCAGCGGCTGCGCCGTGACGCCGATCGATGCCAGCGCGTCGGCGACGAGTTCCGTGGTGCTGTGTTCCTGCCGCGACAGCTCCGGGTGCGCATGGATCCGGCGGCGCAGCTCGACGAGCATCGGCAGTCGCGCGCGCATCACCGCATCGAGCCAGTCCGGCCCCCGGCCGGCCGCCGGATCGAGCACCATGTCCGGTGCGGGGGCTCCGGCCGCGAACATCGTCATACTCGATCCGCCCTGTTCGGTACGCGCGCGGCGGACGGGTGCGACTGCGCAGTGAGCTGGGTCATGGCCTCTGTCATGGTCTCGGCGATCGCCGGCAGCACACGCCGACCGCATCACTATGGCACGCCGCGCGCATGCCGCAGAGCCCCGACTGTGGTTCGCTTGCGATGTGACGCACACCATAGCCGCGAGCACGATCGGGGGCCGCCGTGGGCGATGACATCGCGACCGCCACGTTCACCCGGGAGCAGCGCACGCGCTACCGGGACAAGATGCGACGCTGCCTCGACGTCTTCGAGACCATGTTGGTCGACCACACCTTCGACTTCGACCGGCCGCTGACCGGGCTCGAGATCGAGCTGAACCTGGTGGGCGAGGACTGGCGGCCCGCGATGGCCAACGGCCGGGTGCTCGCCGCGATCGCGGATCCCGCGTACCAGACCGAGCTGGGCCGCTACAACATCGAACTCAACGTGCCACCGCGGCCGCTGCCCGGCGACTCCGCGCTGGAACTCGAAGAGTTGCTGCGGGTTTCGCTCGACCACGCGGACGCCCGGGCGCGGGAGGCGGGCGCGCGCATCGTCATGATCGGGATCCTGCCGACGCTGATGCCCGAGGATCTCACCGGCGACTGGATGAGCGCCAACCCGCGTTACGAGGCGCTCGACGAGGCCGTGTTCGCCGCCCGGCGCGAGGATCTGGAGCTGGAGATCGCGGGTGTGGAACGGCTGCGGATGTTCTCGCCGACGATCGCGCCGGAGTCCGCGTGCACCTCCGTGCAACTACATCTGCAAGTGTCTCCGGCGGACTTCGCCGCGAACTGGAACGCCGCGCAGATCCTGGCCGGCCCGCAGCTCGCGCTCGGCGCGAACTCACCGTTCCTGTTCGGGAAGCGGCTGTGGGCCGAGACGCGCACCGAGTTGTTCCTGCAGGCGACGGACACCCGGTCTCCGGAGCTGAAGAACCAGGGGGTGCGACCACCGGTGTTCTTCGGCGAACGGTGGATCACCTCGATCTTCGACCTGTTCGAGGAGAACGTCCGGTACTTCCCCGCGCTGCTGCCGGAGGTGTCCGACGAGGACCCGGAGGCGGAGCTGGCGGCGGGCCGGGCGCCGAAGCTGCAGGAGCCCAGGCTGCATAACGGAACCGTGTACCGCTGGAATCGGCCCGTCTATGACGTCGTTTCTGGCGTTCCGCACCTGCGGGTGGAAAACCGCGTGCTGCCGGCCGGGCCCACCGTGGTGGACGTGATGGCGAACGCGGCGTTTTACTACGGGGCTCTGCGCATGCTCGCCTCCGACGAGCGCCCGGTGTGGACGAAGATGAGTTTCGATGCGGCGCAATCGAACTTCGCCGAGGGCGCCCGACTCGGGATCGACGCCGTGTTCTACTGGCCGGGCATCGGGACGGTGCCGTGGGACGAGCTCGTGCTGCGACGCCTGCTGCCGCTGGCCGAGGAGGGGCTGTCCCGGTGGGGGGTCTCGCGCGCCGTCCGGGATCGGTATCTGACGATCATCGAGGAGCGGGCGAAGCGGCGGGTGAACGGCGCCTCGTGGCAGGTCGACACGGTGTCGGCGCTGCAGGCGCGGGGGCTCGATCGGCCGCGGGCGCTGGCCGAGATGCTGCGGCTGTACGCGGAGGGCATGCACGCGAACGCGCCTGTCCATACGTGGGAGCTGCCCTGAGCCGGTGCACGTCGCCGACGCTGCGGGTGGGGCCGATACGCTCGAAGCCATGACCGAGCGCTGTGCCCCGCCCGACGCGGATCGGCGGGCGTGGGAGGCCGCCGCCGCGTCCGTGCTGCGGAGGTCCGGGCGTCTTGCCGCGGACGCGCCCGACTCCGAGGTGTGGCAGCGGCTGTCCCGCAGCACCGTGGAGGGCGTGCCGATTCCCGCGCTCGGAACCGCCGCGCTGGCCGCCGGTCTCGCGACTTCCCCGGCGCTGGGCGCCGATCCGGGTGCGGCCCCGTTCCTGCGCGGGTCGACCGGGTCCGCCCGGTGGGATGTTCGCAGCCGCATCGCGGACCCGGACCCCGCGCGGGCGCACGCCACGGTGGAGGCGGAATTGGCCGGTGGCGCGGACTCGCTATGGGTGGTGGTCGGCGAGGGCAGAACCTCGCCTGCCGATCTGGCCGCGGTTCTCGCCGACGTGCCCCTCGACCGCACCCCGATCGTGCTCGGCGCGCCCGCGAGCGACGCTGGCGGCGCCGATGACGCTGTTCACGCCGGGGCTCGCGTCCTGGCGACCACGGCGCGCGAGCGCGGCGTGGCGCTGCACCCGTCGGGCAGCATCGGCACGGATCCGATCGGCCGAATGGCGCGCCGGGCACTGGCCGGGGCGCCGCTGCCGTCCGCCGATGACGCGCGTTCTGTAGAGCGCTCGCTTGCCGGAACCGTCGCCGAAACAGTTGCCGAATCTGTGTCCGTCGCAACGGATCTCGGCGTCGGCGCGCTCGTGGTCGACGGGACCGCCGTGCACGACGCAGGTGCCGGCGACGCCGGCGAGATCGGGTACTCGCTGGCGGTCGGAGCCGCCTACCTGCGCATGGTGACTGAGGCGGGCGTGGACATCGACGACGCGTGCCGCCTGCTCTCGTTCCGATTCGCGGCGACCGACGAGCAGTTCCCCACCATCGCGAAACTCCGCGCGGCACGGCTGGCCTGGCACCGGGTCGCCGAGCTGTCCGGCGCGTCGCCCGCGGTGCGCGCGGCGCGGCAGCACGCCGTCACCTCGTCGGCGATGATGACGCGCTACGACAGTTACGTGAACATGCTCCGCGGCACCGTCGCTGCGTTCGCCGCAGCCGTGGGAGGCGCCGAGGCGATCACCGTGCAGCCGTTCGACGCCGTGCTCGGGATTCCCGAGGATTTCGGGAATCGCATGGCGAGCAACATCTCTGCGCTGCTCATCGGAGAGTCCCACCTCGACGCGGTCGCCGATCCGGCCGGCGGCGCGTACGCCGTGGAGATGCTCACCGCCTCGCTCGCCGAGGCGGCCTGGGCCGAGTTCGACGCGATCGAGTCGGCCGGCGGCATCCTCGCGGCGCTGGCCGACGGCTCCCTCGCCGAACGCGTCGCTGGTGTCCGGCTGGAGCGGGAGCGCCGGATCGCGACGCGCCGGCAGCCGATCACTGGGGTGAGCGAGTTCCCGAATGCGGACGAGCACGCCGAGGATCTGCCAACGCGCCGTCCCGCGCCGGGCGAGCCGGTCCGGCGCTGGGCTGAGCCGTTCGAGGCGATGCGAGACGATCCGCCGCCGCGGCCGATCCGGCTGGTGCGGATCGGCACCGAGGCCGCCGCGTCGCCGCGGATGCTGTTCATCCGGAACCTGCTCGCGGCGGGCGGCATCGCGGTCGACATGTCGGACCCCGCAAGGACTTCGAACGATGGGCACGCCGTCATGGTGATCGTCGGCTCAGACGCGGACTACGCCGACGGGCTCGCCGAGATCGCGGCGGCCGTGCGAGCTGCCGGCGCACAGACGGTGTTGCTGGCGGGTCGACCGAAGGCGCTCCTCGCCGAGCTCCCCGACGGGCTGATCGACGGCACGGTCGCGGCCGGCGACAACGTTCTCATGTTCCTGCGCACGGTGCGTACGGCCCTGGGAGGAGCCCGATGAGCGTGCCGAAAACCTTTGCAGGGCTACCGCTCTGGGCTGCGGCGGCCGAACCTCGTATGGCCGAGAACATCGTCATACCCGATTCGGCAGCCCGAATCTCACCGGAGGGCATCGCGATACGGCAGACGTATCGCGCAACAGACCTGGCCGGGATCGACCATCTGGACACGTATCCGGGGCTCGCGCCGTACCTGCGCGGGCCGTACCCCACCATGTACACGACCCGGCCGTGGACCATCCGCCAGTACGCCGGATTCTCCACGGCGGAGGAGTCCAACGCGTTCTACCGGCGCAACCTGGCGGCCGGGCAAAAGGGCCTGTCGGTCGCCTTCGACCTGCCCACCCACCGCGGCTACGATTCCGACAACCCGCGGGTGGCAGGCGATGTCGGCATGGCCGGGGTGGCGATCGACTCGATCGTGGACATGCGCCAGCTGTTCGACTCGATCCCGCTGGGCGATGTGTCGGTGTCGATGACGATGAATGGCGCGGTGCTGCCGATCCTCGCGCTGTACATCGTGACCGCCGAGGAGCAGGGCGTGGCGCCGGAGAACCTGGCCGGGACCATCCAGAACGACATCCTCAAGGAGTTCATGGTCCGCAATACCTACATCTATCCGCCGGCGCCGAGCATGCGGATCATCTCCGACATCTTCGCGTACACGACGGCGAGAATGCCGAAGTTCAACTCGATCTCGATCTCCGGCTACCACATCCAGGAGGCCGGCGCGACGGCCGATCTGGAGCTCGCGTACACGCTGGCCGATGGGATCGAATACGTCCGCGCCGGGGTCGGGGCCGGCCTCGACGTGGACGAGTTCGCGCCACGGCTGTCGTTCTTCTTCGGGATCGGCATGTCGTTCTTCACCGAGGTCGCGAAACTCCGTGCGGCGCGGCTGCTCTGGCACGAGCTGATGGCCGAGTTCGGGCCGCGGAACCCGAAGTCATCTGGCTTACGGACGCACTGCCAGACGTCCGGCTGGTCGCTCACCGCGCAGGACGCGTTCAACAATGTGGCCCGCACCTGCATCGAGGCGATGGCTGCGACGCAGGGACACACCCAGTCGCTACACACCAACGCGCTGGACGAGGCGATCGCGCTGCCGACCGACTTTTCCGCGCGCATCGCCCGGAACACACAGCTGGTGTTGCAACAGGAATCGGGAACCTGCGCGATCATCGACCCGTGGGGCGGGTCGTACTACGTCGAGTCGCTCACCGCCGAACTCGCCGCCCGCGCGCGCAACCACATCGCCGAGATTGCGGCGGCCGGCGGCATGGCGAAGGCGATCGAGGCCGGCATCCCCAAGCTGCGGATCGAGGAGGCGGCGGCGCGGGTGCAGGCCCGCATCGACTCGGGCGCGCAGACGGTGGTCGGGGTGAACGCGTTCCGGGTGGAGCGCGAGGAGCCGTTCGACGTGCTCACGGTGGACAACCATGCGGTGCGGGCGGCGCAGATCGCGAAGCTCGAGAAGCTGCGCGCCGACAGGGATTCCGCGGTCGTGGCGCGTGCGCTGGATGCGCTGACGGCAGCGGCTGCCGCCGCGGCCTCGAACCCCGCCGACCTATCCAGCAACCTGCTCGCGCTCGCGGTGGATGCCGCCCGTGCCCAGGCGACGGTTGGCGAGATCTCGCTCGCCCTGGAGAAAGTCTTCGGACGGCACACCGCGGTGATCCGTACGATCTCTGGTGTGTACCGCTCCGAGGCCGGCGAGGCAGACGCCATCGCGAAAGTCCTTGCAGCCACGGCCGATTTCGAGGCCGCACACGGACGGCGGCCGCGGATGTTGGTGGCCAAGATCGGCCAGGACGGCCACGACCGCGGGCAGAAGGTGATCGTCACGGCCTTCGCCGACCTCGGCTTCGATGTGGATGTGGGTCCGCTCTTCGCCACCCCGGAGGAGGTCGCGCGGCAGGCCGTGGACGCGGACGTGCATATCGTCGGGGTATCCACCCTCGCCGCCGGGCACTTGACGCTCGTGCCCGCGTTGCGCGACGCGCTGGCGGCGGAGGGCCGGCCGGAGATCATGATCGTGGCCGGTGGGGTGATCCCGCCGGGCGATGTCGCGGCGGTGAAAGCCGCCGGGGCCAGCGCGGTCTTCGGTCCCGGCACGGTGATCGCCGACGCTGCGCTCGAGTTGCTCGCCGACCTGAACGCCCGGCTGGCGTCCGCATCGTGACACCGGGCGAGGGTCGCGAGCCGAACAGCGTCATGGACGTCATGGCCGTCCGCGCACTCGCCGACGCCGTGCGCGGCGGCGACCGGCCGGCACTCGCCCGCGCGATCACCCTCATCGAATCGACCCGGGCCGACCACCGCGCCGCTGCCCGGGAGTTGCTGTCCGTGCTCACCGGACCCGCGGCCGAAGCCGACACCGGCTGGCGCGTCGGCATTTCCGGCGTTCCCGGCGTCGGCAAGTCGACCTTCATCGAGACCCTCGGCACCATGCTGACCGGCCGTGGACACCGCGTCGGCGTGCTCGCCATCGACCCGTCCTCGGTGCGCACCGGAGGGTCCGTACTCGGCGACAAGACCCGCATGCCAAGGCTTTCCGCGGACGAGAACGCGTTCATCCGGCCGTCGCCCGCCGCCGGGACACTAGGCGGCGTCGCGCGCGCCACCGCGCAAACCATCCCGCTGCTCGAGGCCGCCGGATATGACGTCGTTCTCGTGGAAACGGTCGGAGTCGGACAGTCGGAGACCACGGCGGCTTCCATGGTGGACACCTTCCTGCTGCTCGGGCTCGCCCGTTCCGGCGACCAGCTCCAGGGCATCAAACGCGGTGTGCTGGAGATCGCGGACGTCATCGCCATCAACAAGGCCGACGGAGATCACGCGGGCGACGCGCGCTCCGCCGCGAAGGAACTCGCCGGCGCGCTGCGGCTCATCCACGCCGGGTCCGGGTCGTGGATCCCGCCCGTGGTCACCTGCTCAGGCCTGACGGGCGACGGCGTGGACGAGGTCTGGAACCTGGTGGCCCGGCACCGCGAGTTCATGGGGGCGGCGGGCATCGCGGGCAAGCGCAGCGCCCAACGCTGGGACCTGACGGGCGCCCTCGTCACCGACGCGCTACTTGCCCGCCTCGCTCACTCCCCGGCGGTGCGCGCCGCGCGCGGACGGCTCCGGCCCCAGGTGCTGGCCGGCGCCGTCACCCCCGTCGCCGCCGCCGACGACATTCTCGCCGCCCTCGACACATAGCCGCGGCACCTGCACCGCCGCAACCTCGCTTCAGCCGCGGAGCCGTGGTTCGCCCGTCGTGCGGCGCGGTCCCGATCTGACCGTCGCCCAGCTCCGTCGCAATGCGCACACGGGCGCGGAATCGGGTTCAACCGCAGTCCACAACCGATAGACTGCATCGGATGCCAATGGCGTTGATCCCGGATCCATCCGGGTTGATCCGGTTGTCATGTTGTCGTTTTGTGACAGACTGGCACCTCATCCCTGCGTCCGCAGGGTTCCGAGAGGACATACCGGCGTTCCTGAGCTGTCCTCAATTTTGATGAAGGTTGTAATTTTCTCTTTCTGTGTCTTGACAGACTCCTCCTTCAACCTTTAGCCTCACATCATGCTCGCACCAAGGTCCGACAAAGAACCCTGGCGAGCCGCGTGGGGCAAGGCCCCGCGGCCGGAGCCTGGTGAGCGTGCGTTGTGGCTGCCCCTCCACTCACACCTCACCGACTCTGGCGAAATCGCACGGTTTATTTGGGATGAATGGCTCGGCGCCGGCGTCCGGGCCGTCATCGCGCGAGACGCGGGCAGCGACGAACGCCTCGCCGGGAAGATCGTGGAACTGGCGGCTGCCATTCACGACGTGGGCAAGCTGTCCCCGGCATTTGCTGGTCAGGTCCCGGAGATGTGCCGCGAGATGGAGACGCGCGGCTTCCGCTGGAGTGATGGCGCAGTCAAGGAAGATTCGCGTGCGCTCCCCCATCCAGTCGCCGGCTACGTGCTGCTCATGCGATATCTCCAGGAGCGCGGCGTACCCCGCCAGAATGCCGAAGCCTTCGCCGTCATTGTCGGCAGCCACCATGGGGTCCCGCCCAATGACTCTGAGTTAGCGGCCGCAGAGACGGCGCACCGCCTCCTCGGAACCGGCGAATGGGACACGGCACGGGCCGCGCTACTCGAGCACGTCATCAGCACACTCGATCTGAAACCTGCGCTCGACGCACTGATCCACGTACGGCTGTCAGATGCGAGCCAGCTGCTGATCACGGCGGTGGTGATCATGGCGGACTGGATCGCCTCGAACGCCGACCTCTTCCCGCTCTTCCCGCGGTTCGACGACATCGGCGACCGTTCCGCGGACCGCGCCAGGCGCGCGTGGCAAACGCTCGACCTGCCACGACCCTGGCGACCAGCCGAGGAGGCCCTGACAGCGGACGCCACCGATCTGCTGCGCTCACGGTTCGGCGCTTCTTACACCGCCAATCAAGTGCAACGGCTCGCGCTCGACGCTGCCCGATCCATGGCCGAACCGGGGCTGCTGCTGATCGAGGCGGTAATGGGGTCCGGCAAGACCGAAGCATCTCTCCTTGCGGCGGAAGTCCTTGCTCGGAAATTTGACCGATCGGGTGTGTTCTACGGGCTCCCGACGCGGGCCACCGCCGATGCCATTTTTCACCGACTGCTGCGCTGGTGGGAGAGCATCCCCGATGCTGACCACGATCGATCGAGCCGCGGTGTTGCATTACGGCATTCGACCGCGCCTCTCAACGACGAGTACCGGGCGCTCCCGCGGCGCCACGGTGGCCGAGGCCGGCACGCCGACGACGCCGGCCCGCTAGCGGCTGGCCGACTGGTCGATATCGGCGTGGACGTCGAGCACGGTGCCGCCCGAGGCTCGAGGCGGCAAGGGCAATACAGCGCCGAGGTTATCGCCCACCACTGGACATCCGGGCGCAAACAGGCGTCATTCGCAGACACCGTCGTCGCGACGATCGACCACCAACTGCTCGCCGCTCTGACCAGCCGGCACGTGATGCTTCGACATCTCGGCCTGGCCCGTCAGATCGTCATCCTCGATGAAGTGCACTCCGCTGATACGTGGATGGAGGTCTACCTCGAGCGAGCGCTGGAGTGGCTGGCGCGCTACGGCGTGCCGGCGATCGTGCTCTCGGCGACCCTGCCACCCGACCGACGGCGAGGGTTGGTGGAGGCATACGAGCGGGGCAAGCGTGCCGCACAGGTTGTGGTGCGAGCGACGCCGATGACGAATGATCCGACGGCGCTCATTCCGACGCGACCAGCCCAACCGCCACCGATGCCGGAGGTTCCCGACTCCGACCGGTACCCCCTTGTCACGACAATCTCGGGCGGGGAGGTCCACCAGATTAGCGCCGATCCCCCCGTCGGCAGGGAGGTTCGGTTCGACTGGCTAGCCGACGATGACGATGCCCTCGTGACTGCCCTCGATCCGGTGGTCTCCGCCGGCGGGTGCGCGCTCGTAGTCTGCAACACCGTCAGCCGCGCCGTGAAGCGGTACCGGTATCTCCGGCAGTCGTGGGGCGAGAGCGTGACGCTCGCCCACTCGCGGTTCATAGCCCACGACCGGATCGGCAAGGACACCTGGCTGCGAGAGACCTTCGGGCCCGGCGAAAATACCGACCGGGCCGGGCGGATCGTGGTCGCGACCCAGGTCGCCGAACAGTCGCTCGATATCGATTTCGACCTGCTGGTCACCGATCTGGCCCCGATCGACCTGGTGCTGCAGCGCATCGGGCGCCTGCATCGGCATCCACGAGACGCTCGTCCGGCACCGGGTCGAGTGGCTCGCTGCCTCGTCACCGGGATGGCCCGCCTGCCCGGCGAAGAGACGCCGCCCCAACTCGATCCGGGCGGCGCGTCGATCTACAGCGTACACCTGTTGCTCCGGTCAGCGGCGCTGCTGCTCGACTATGTCCGCAATGCCCGCCCGCTCCGATTGCCCGATGACGTGCCCACGTTGGTGCGCGCGTGTTACGGCGCGCAGCCGCTCGGACCATCGAGTTGGCACCCGGCAATGGTTCAGGCGAAGGATGAGTTCGACAAGACTGCGGACACGACGGCACACGACGCGAAGACCTACCGGCTCCGCGGTCCCGGCGATTCCCGGCTCGTCGTCGGGCTTCTCCAGGCGAACGCCGGTGAGGCCGAGACGAGCGACGGAGTAACCAAACAGGTTCGTCAGGCGGACGGTGGATTCGAAGTCATCGTCGTCCGGCAGGCCGAAGACGGCCTGAGCCTGCTGCCATCGTTCGGCGACGAGAGGCTCGTGCCGACCAACACACGGCCCGATGCGGAGACGGCCCGGCTTCTCGCCCGATCGATCGTCCGCGTGCCCGGCTGGGTCACTCAGTGCCCGAGCGACACCAAACAGGTGCTCGACGAACTCGCCGATCGCTACTACCCCGCATGGCAGCGGGACCCCGTCATCGCGGGGCAATTGATTCTCACGCTTGACGCGGAAGGGACAGGATCCATGGGCCCATTCACCGTGCACTACGACAGCGAAACCGGATTGGAGGTCACCCGTGGCTGACCAGAGTCGGTTCGACCTCGTCTCCGAGCCGTGGATCACCGTCCTAGGCGACGACGGCCGCACCAGCGACGTCTCGCTGGAAGGCCTGTTCTCCCGGGCGAGAACCCTGCGCAACATTAGTGGGGAGACGGTCACCCAGGATTTCGCGCTGCTCCGGCTGGCACTCGCCGTGCTGACCCGAGCGCTCGACAACCACGGCCCGCGAGAAGTCCGGGACGTCCCCAACGTGATCGAAGCCCTCGCCGACCGCTGGGAAACAGCCGTTGTGCCTGCCGTCTCGGCCTATCTCGCTCAGCACCGGGACCGATTCGATCTGTTCCATCCGGACCATCCGTTCTACCAGGCGGCTCGTATGCACACCGCAAAGGGCGAGGTGTCGGAGCTGGGGAAGATCATCGTCGACATGCCTCCGGGCCGCCCATACCTGTCGATGCGTTCCGCCCGCGCCGCTCAAACGTTGCCAGCGGCCGAGGCGGCGCGCTGGCTGGTCCACATCCAGGCGTTCGACCCTTCCGGCATCAAGACCGGCGTGGTCGGCCACCCGCGCGCCACCGGCGGCAAGGTGTACCCGGAGGGTGTGGCGTGGGCTGGGCAGCTCGGGGCGTTGCACCTCATCGGGGAGTCCTTGCTGCACACGCTGCTGCTCAATCTCTGGGCGGTGCTGCCGAGTTGGGAGGACCGGTCCCTCGACCTGCCGCCGTGGGAACGCCCGTATGTCGGCCTCGCCCCGGCACCGGACCTCGCGTCCCGGCCAGCCGGCCCCGTCGACCTATATACCTGGCAGCCGCGGCGCGTGCTATTGATTGGCGACCGTGATGGCGTCACGGGTGTGCTGGTCACCTACGGTGACGCCTTTACCATCCAGGAGCGGCAACTGGTGGTGCAGTTGGAGCCGATGTCACTGTGGCGCTATTCCGAGCCACAATCACGCAAGTTCCACACGCCGATCCAGATGCCGAGCCTGCATCGCCCGGGCGTCGCGTTGTGGCGCGGCATCGCTGCTGTCGTACCCATTGGACAACGACAGGTCGATGAGAAGCATCCCGCGGCGACGCAGTTGGTGGAGCACGCCTCACGGCTCCGGCAGTCGTCGCTCCTGCCGGAAGGGTTCGTCCGCTACCGGGCGATCGGCGTGACCTACGGCTCCAATAACTCCGTCATCGACGAGATCATCGAGGACTCACTCGATCTGCCGGCTGCGGCGCTCGATCCGGACGCCACCGAGCTCCGCCAGGTCGCGCTCGGCGGTGTCGGTGCCGCCAAGGAAGGCGTCGCCGCCCTCGCCCGGTTGGCCCGTGCACTCGCGCGAGCGGCCGGTGCAGACACCGAGGCGTCGCAGGGGCCGGGAGATCGCGCCTACGAGGCTGCCTTCGCCGCACTCGACGCGCCGTACCGGAACTGGCTTCGCACCACCCTCGCTCGCGCCGCGGATCACCCCCTCCGCGCCGAGGCCGAGTGGCACGCCTCAGCGCGCCGCATCCTCGACGATCTCGGCCACTCCCTGGTCTCCCGTGTCCCGGACAAGGCGTGGATCGGATTCGGAAGCACGGGGGCGCGGGACGACGTCGGAATCATCTATCAACGATTCCGTCGAGACCTTGGGCGGGCGTTCCCCCGCGCCCGCCTACCACGAGACGGCGCCGACGCGGCCATATCGGACGGAATACCAAAAAACAACGCGGTTACATCCCGCGATCACGAGGAGGATGACGAGTGACTGCGACCCAAGCGCCACTGAACGGTGACCCGCCGATAGTGCAACGGCTCAGACAACGCTCGCCTCTCAACGCGGCCGTTGCCGACCGCGCGCGGCTTCTACAGCGCCTGAGCCTCGAGGATCAACCAAGTGCCGTCCGCGCGTTGGCCGTGCTCAGAAGGGCAATCGGCATGCCCCCGGGATCGACCCCCGACGTATGGCAGGACACGATCGGGCTGGTGCCCGACGCATTGCTCGGCAAGGGTGACGACCCGAGTGCAGCCGAACTCGCCGCTCACCATGCAATGACCCTCTTCGCGTTGCACCGTCAGGGCCGCATCGAGCAGGCGCATAGTGACGGTGCCGCACCAGGGAGCGCGTTCGCACGGGTGTCGCAGCTCCGGGGCAGTGGAAGCGACGATGAAGGCGTCCGTCGCCGATTCGACGCATTGATTACCGCCACGAGCACGGTAGAAGCGGCCCACCATCTCCGCGGGCTCATACTGCTCGCCCGCGCAGAAGGCGTCGGACTCGACTACGGCTATCTCGCCGACGATCTCGCTGATCTATGGACCCCCCGGCATCGCGACAGGGTGCGGCTGCGTTGGGCCCGCGAGTACCGAGGCATGCGCACCACGGCACACGACGGCGAATCGAACCCCCCTGCAGACAACCCCATCGACTCAACCTCCGAGGAGTCATCATGACCAGGACCTACATCGACTTCCACATTTTGCAGACAGTCCCGCCGAGCTGTGTGAACCGCGACGACACCGGCAGCCCGAAGACCGCGATATACGGCGGCGTGCGGCGCGCACGAGTTTCGTCTCAGGCATGGAAACGAGCGACCCGCCGCCGATTCGAGAGCGAGCTCGAAGCCGAGGACCTCGGAGTGCGGACCAAGCGGGTCGTCGAAATGGTCGCTTCGGAGCTGCACGCCAGCAACACTCTCGATGACGACGCGGCGACGGAGCTGGCCGCAGCTGTCGTGCAAGCAGCGGGTCTGAAGCTCACCAAGGCGCGCAAGAGCGATCGGCAGGACACCGAGTTTCTCGTGCTGGTTTCGAAGCAGCAGGCCGCGGCCCTGGCCGAACTGGCGGTCGCTGCCCTTAGCGAGGCAGGCGAGGTGACGGGGGCAGTGGCCTCGTTAGGCCAGGCCGATTCCAAGCGCGCAGCGAAAGCGGTACTAGGGCAGGGCAACTCGGTGGACCTCGCGCTGTTCGGCCGCATGGTGGCAAACGACACCGACCTCAATGTGGATGCCAGCTGCCAAGTGGCACACGCAATCTCGGTTCACGCGACCGATCCTGAATTCGACTACTTCACCGCGGTGGATGATCTCAAAGGGGCCGACGACCCTGACGGCCAGGGCAATGCCGGAGCCGGGATGATCGGGACGGTCGAATTCACCTCGGCTACTCTCTACCGGTACGCGTCCATCAACGTCGACGCCCTTGCGAAGAACTTGGGCGACCAGGAGGCGACCCGACGAGCGATCACCGCGTTCACCTCGTCATTCGTCCGCTCTATGCCGACCGGAAAGGTGAACACCTTCGCTAACCACACACTTCCCGAGGCGGTGGTCGTTTCGATCCGTAGCGACCAGCCGGTGTCCTATGTCGGCGCGTTCGAGAACCCGGTGACCGCCGACGGCGGCTATGTGACGCCCGCCGCCTTCGCTTTACGTGATTGGGCCAAAGAGACTGCGGGGATGTACGGCGTCGAACCGGTATTGACCTTGGTCGCCGGAATGGGCCGCGCCGGAGATGTGCTTGCCGAACTCGGCGAGAGCACTACCGTCGCAGCATTGCCCGGAGCGTTGGCCGCGGCGGCGATCGAGCGGCTGCCGGAGCAGCGGTGACCACGCTCCTTCTCCGGCTGGCTGCGCCGCTGCAGGCATGGGGCACGGCCTCTCGATTTGCGTATCGCTTCACCGATCCCCAGCCGTCCAAGAGCGCGGTGATTGGACTGCTCGCCGCAGCGCAGGGTCGGCGGCGTAGCGAGCCGATCGAGGACTTGCTCGCGTTGAGATTCGGCGTGCGGTGCGACCAGCCAGGCACCTTGGTCCGCGACTTTCAGACCGCACGGGCGTTGGACGAGAGCTACAGTTTGCCGCTCACCTATCGCTTCTACCTGGGCGATGCCGCATTCGTCGCCGCGATCGAGGGGGAAGACGCACTCGTCAAAGGCCTCGTCGAGGCGCTTCGGCGCCCTGCCTTCCCGCTGTACCTGGGCCGTCGATCATGCCCTCCGGGACGGCCGATTCTCCTTGGTGTGCGGGACGGATCGTTCGACAGCGTGTTGCGGTCGGTCGATCAAGACGCCGGCGCGCCCTGGATTGCATCGGACTGGTACCGACGTCGTCAAGGAACGTCGGTGGATCTCGAGATCGTCCGAGATGCAGTGGGCGACGAACGACGAACAACGAGTGCCGCCGACGTGCCAATTTCATTCGACCCGAACCACCGGCGCTACGGAATGCGCGACGTGATCAGGGAGACATACCGCGTCGAAAATGTTCTCGGCCGCAAACAAATTGCGGCGCCAGCGGTGTCGGATCCGATCACCTCGCATTCGCCCTTCGATGCCATGGAGGCGTGATGGCTCCCTATCTCAGCAGAATCGAGATCAATCCCCGGCGGAGGTCCTCCACACGCGTGCTCGCCTCGCCGCATCGGATGCACGGCGCGGTCAATCTGTGCTTTCCACCGAGTGCATCACCGGGCCGGATTCTGTGGCGGGTCGATCGCACCGCTGCCGCGATCTATCTATATCTTGTCAGCGAGGTGGCACCCGACCCGACAGGTTTCGTAGAGGAGCACGGCTGGCCGGCCGCAGGTGGATGGGTTACCCGCGACTATGCACCGCTTTTGGCGAAGGTTCGTGACGGGGATAAATTCTCGTTCCGCCTCACGGCCAACCCAGTGCATCATGTCCGACCAGCATTGGAACCTGGTGGTGACAGTGCCGACGTGGCACGACGTCGAGGTCGACGGTATGCCCATGCCACTGCTTCTCACCAACTGGCCTGGCTGGTGGACAGGGCACGTGGATGGGGGTTCTCGGTCGGATCCCCGGCGGAGCCGACTGCACGCGTCGTGGAACGACGAAAACTGATCTTCACCCGCGACGAACGAACCGTCACGGTCGGGATCGCTGCGTTCGAAGGAAACCTAATGGTGACGGACGCCGCCGAACTCCGGCGACGGCTAGTCTCCGGCATCGGCCCCGCCAAGGCCTATGGGTGCGGCATGCTCACGCTGGCACCACCGGTGCCATGACGATCCCGGGGGCTCCTCCTCCGGCACCGATGGAGTTGGTGCGGGCGGGCGAGCGAGTCTCGTTCCTCTACGTCGAGCACGTGCTCGTCAGTCGCCAGGACAGTGCCGTGACCTTGACGTCGGACCGCGGTGTCGTCCACGTTCCTGCTGCGCAACTGAGCTGTCTATTGATCGGCCCAGGATGTCGCGTGACGCATCACGCGGTCATGCTGCTCGCCGAGTCTGGAACCAGCGCGGTTTGGGTTGGCGAAAAGGGCGTGCGGTTCTACGCAGCAGGCCGCGGGCTCACACGGTCGAGTCGAATGCTTGAAGCCCAGGCCCGGCTCGTTACCAACGAGCGATCCCGTCTCGCCGTTGCGCGCGCCATGTACGCCATGCGGTTCCCAGACGAGGATGTGTCGGCGCTGACCATGCAACAGCTTCGCGGTCGGGAGGGCGCACGGGTACGCCGCCTCTACCGACAGCACTCGGAACGGACCGGCGTCCCCTGGCGTCGTCGAGATTATCGGCCAGACGATTTCGAGGCGTCGGACGACGTCAATAAGGCTCTCTCGGCAGCCAACTCGGCTCTGTACGGCGTGGTGCACGCGACGGTAGTCGCACTTGGCTGTGCCACCGGACTTGGATTTGTTCACACCGGCGGCGATCTCGCGTTCGTCCATGACATCGCCGATCTTTACAAGGCCGAAAGCTCAATCCCCGTGGCTTTCGACGTCGCGTCAGCTGGCGTGACCGACGTCGGGGCCCACAGTCGGCGTCAGATGCGCGATGCCATGGTTGAGCGTCATATTCTCGAGCGCTGCGTCGCAGATATTCGACGGCTCATTCTTGGCGATGCCGCTCAGGACTTGAGCGACGAGTGGGAGAACGTGCTCGCATTGTGGGATACCGGCGGTCGGGTGCTTGCAGGTGGGGTGAACTACGGCGATCCAGCCTCCGGAGACTCCCCTGATACGGTGGCCGACTGGTGACGGTCCTGGTGCTCACCGCCGTTCCTCCTGGGCTCCGCGGAGTCCTCACCAGGTGGCTGTTTGAGATCGCCCCGGGCGTCTTCGTAGGGCGAGTCTCAGCACGCATCCGCGACTTGTTATGGGAGCGCGTCGTGGAAGGGATCGGACGCGGCCGCGCGATCATGGTCCAGTCCCAACGCAATGAGCAGGGGCTCGGCTTCCGCGTCCACGGTCACGATTGGCAGCCCGTGGACTTCGAAGGCATCAATCTCATGCTGCGGCCTGCTGAATCGGGCCCGACACGCAAAGGCCAGAGGTCCTCGACACCAAATCCTTACCCTTCCGGCCGGGAGCAGCGCAGCGTCCATGGCGCACCACGCGGCTGGAGCTACGCGGAACGGCGGCTCCGACCGAAGATTGCACCGCCCACCAACGAGAGCACCGAATGCAACCGAAGCAGACTTGGGCCGCAGTGATGTAACATCGCAGGTCAGCAAGAGTATTTCCCGCGCCCGCGGGAGTGACCCGTCGCAGTCGCAGCCGGGATTCGGCACCGTCAGGTATTTCCCGCGCCCGCGGGAGTGACCCGGTGCTTCCGCAGCTTCTCACGTCCGGCCAGATGTATTTCCCGCGCCCGCGGGAGTGAC
>JAFIHI010000214.1 GCA_017848755.1 Nakamurella sp.
AGCTCGCGCTCCCGCCCAAGCACACCGCTCTCCCGCACCTGCGAGCCGCCCGTCACCGAGCCGCCCGCCCGGGCGATCTCGCCGGCGAGCGTGACCGCGCTCCAGCCGTTCGGCAGCAGATCGAGCACACGCCGGGTCGCCGGCAGGTCTTCCACGATCACCATGCGTCCCAGCAACGAGCGCACCACCGGCCCCAGATCGGCATCGGCCGTCGTCACGAGGTCGGAGGCGACGCCGTGAACGCCGGTGGCGCGTTCGAGCTCGCGCGGGGCCGATCGCTGGTTGTCCTTGCGGGCCAACGTCTCCAGCGGCTGGAAGGTCGCACGGCCGGCGCGGGACCGCTTCAGCATGTCGATCGCCGCCTCGGCGTCGCGCCAGCGGTCGACCACGATGTCCTGGACGTGGCCGCCCAGCGCAACCTCGATCGCGGTGTCGTAGGCCGCCTCGACCGCGATCAGCTCGGCGACGGTGCCGCGAATGCCGGAGAGCGTGCCGTCGCGGTGCCATTGCATCACCTGACGCGGCCCGGCATGAAGACCGGTGCCGCTCTCGTGGACGCGTTGCAGGACCTCCAGCCGGTTCGTGGCCTGTCCATGCTCGCGTTCGATCGCGGCGAGCTGGGCATTCGCCTCCTGTCCCCTGGCGCGATGCCCCTCGATCTCCTGGCGGATGGCGACGGTAGCGGCTTCCTGCGCCGCAACCTGCTCGCCGATGCGGGCGTCCTCGGCAGCGAACGCCTCCATCTCGCGCTCGAGTTCGGCGATACGTTCAGTGCGGCTGGCAATGTCGGCGGCGAAGCGCTCCTGCTCGCCACTGGCGGATTCCATGCGCTGGGCCAGCACGGCGCGCTGGCGGTCGAGATCGGCCAGCGTCCGCTCGTGATCCGCGACGGTCCGGGCGAGCTTCGTCGCCGCTGCTTCGAGCGCGGACCGCTCCTGACGCCGGGCCCGCACCGCCGCAAGCAACGTATCGACCGTAGTGCGAGCCGTCTCGATGTCTCTGTCCAGCGCCGTGATGGCCGAAACAACCGCGTCCAGTTCGGCGGCGGCGCGAGCAACCTGCTCGTCCAGCCCGGCACGGGTATCGGCCATGTCGGTGCGCCGCCGGGCAAGCGCCCCCTGGCGCTCCTGCACGAGGTCGCGCTCGTGCTCGCGGCGGCGGATCTCGTCATCCAGCGCGGCGAGTTGCGCCTCACGACGTCCCAGCGTCTCCCGCGCGGCGGCGATCGCGTCGGCGGCCTCGCCCCGTTCGCGCACGAGGGCATCGAGCCAGGTGCGAACGGCATCCAGCGTCCCGGCATCGCCGGCAACGAGCCGTTCGGCCTCGGTGTACCGCTCGGTGGCGACGGCCAGCAGGCGATGGTAATGACCGCGCTGGAGAAAGGTGAGGCGGTCGCGCAGGCCCTGCCATTCGCGCGCCTGACGCGCCTGGCGCTCCATCGTCTTCAGGCGCGGTTCGAGCTCGGCGAGGATATCCGTGAGACGGGCGATGTTGCCATCCGCCTCGGCGAGGTTGCGCTCCGCTTCCTGCACCTTGAGGCGGAGGCCGGTGAGGTCGGCGGCGTGCTCGAAGAGGCCGCGCCGCTCCTCCGCGCGCTGGCTGAGGGCGGCATCGACGAGGCCCTGCCCGACGACGGTGTAGCTCTGGCCCAGCGAGGCGGTAAGGAAGGCGACATCCTTCAGGCGGACGCGGCGTCCGTTGATGAAGTACTGGTTCTCGCCGCCGCGATAGGCGCGCCGGGTGACGGTGACCTCAGTGAACTCGCTGGGCAGCCAGCCGTCCTCGTTGTCGAACGTGACGGTGACCTCGGCGAGGCCGGCGGGGGCCTTGCCCTTGCCGCCGGCGAAGATCACGTCCTCCGTCTTCTTGGAACGAAGCGCCGAGTAGCTTGTCTCCCCGAGCACCCAGCGGATGGCGTCGGAGATATTCGACTTGCCGGAGCCGTTCGGGCCGACCACGGCGGTAATGCCGGGTTCGAAGACGAAGCTCGTTTTCTGGGCAAAGCTCTTGAACCCGTGCAGGTCGAGCCGGGTGAGCCGTGGTTTCTGGATAGCGGAATCGATAGGGGCAGGCGTGGACAGGGCGCTCGGTCCGGTTCGTCATGACGGCAAAGCTGATCCATGCGGGGCCGGCACGTTGCGCCGCTTTCCCCGCGCCAGGACATGGAAGGGTACCACTCCCAACCGTTGTCGGCAGACCCTTGGGGCCGCTCCATGCCGGCCTCGACATACACCGCCGCACCTTGCGCGTCCTGGGGCGCCCGAGGCCGGGCCGATCCGACCGGGCTGGATCGGCACCCGGGCTGCGACCTGAGTACCAGTGTTCCCCTAGGACCTACGGATGGACGTTCGCCTCCCACATGCGCTCATGCATACAGTACTCTGTGAGCTGGGCTTATCGGGACTCGGGCGCATTGGGCGTTCGTTCGCAGACAGCGCAGATGTGGGGTGAACTGTGAGGAGAGACAGAAGACACGGCCTCCGATCTTTCGGAGTCCTTTCCTGGTTCGTCATGAGCCTGCTGCTGGGCGGGATGATCGCGCCGGCACTGGTGAGTGCGCAAACGGATGATGCAAGCCCGGTAGTCGTCGAGACCGTGGAGGCGACGGAGCCTGGTGGGGCCGAGGCCACGGAGGAACCTGGCGTTTCCGGCGCTGCCGAGGACGATGTGCAAGCCGCGGTGGCGCTATTCGATCTCGACCTGTCGCCCGATCCGGGCACAGTGATGCCGACTGGCTCGACAACCTGGACTGCGGACTTCGATGGCAGCTGGTTCCTCGAGTTTCCAAAGGGCCTCTCGGTCGACCTGACCTTCAGCTGGACCGCAACACCGGATAGCACCAGCTGCGGCGGCTCGCAGTGCTCCGGCAGCGCGACGGTCAGCGGCGGCACGGTGACCCAGAACTACAGCGCCAGCCTTTTCTTCAGCGGCAGCCTGTCGGTGACCATGCCGAATCCGACCGCCGGTGGCACCTATTCGGTCACCGCCACGATCTACGTCACGAGCGATCCGAGCCGCAGCCAGTCGACCACGGTGACGTTCGACGTTCCGGAGCCGACGAATACCCCAACCAACACACCGACCAATACCCCAACCGAGACACCGACCAACACGCCAACCAATACCCCGACTGAGACGCCAACCAACACGCCGACGAATACCCCGACCTTTACGCCGACCGTCGTCACGCCGGACCCGGGCACCGAAGGCACGGTGAACATCGCCAAGTTCTACTGCAACGGTGTCGAGAGCACCGAGTTCTACGGCGGCGAGATCTCGGCGGCTGCGATCCCGTCCAGCGCGGGCGAATGCGAAGCGGGTTCGGCCACCTTCACCTTCCACCTCCTCGGTGACCAGACCGCCGACTATGCCCAGCTCATGGTCGACGGCAGCGGCGCCGGCACCATCGGCCTGCCGGCCGGCAACTACGAGGTCGTGGAAGAGGGCACGCAGGCCCGCACCGTGATTACGGTCTCGGACGGCGGCATCCTCAACATGGTTGTCCTCAATCCGTCCGGCGATGTGATCCCGACCATTCCGGCGGATCAGGGCACGGTCAACATCGCCAAGTTCTACTGCATCGGCCTGACTGACCCCGTCTGGCAGGGGGGCGTCGTCGACTCCTTCGCGGCGGTCGCGGATATCCCGTCCACTCCGGGCCAGTGCGTGGCAGGTTCGGCCACCTTCACCTTCTAC
>JAFIHI010000215.1 GCA_017848755.1 Nakamurella sp.
CGGCGGCGCCTGGCTCCGGAAGTCGGCTGGCGAAGGCGCTGCGGAAATGGCAGATGCTGCGCTACGAGGTGACCGAGGATGCCAGCCCCGGAGTGGACGGCGAGCGGATCTGCTACCTCCCCGGCCGCGGGTTCTGGCGCGCATCGGTGTCCGCTAATGGCGATGTGATGCTCAGCGAATCGCACATCGCCGACCTTATGGCCCGCGCCGAGGGGGTCGATGACCTCCGGGCGCGACTGTCCGCGGCACTGGGTGCCGACGTCGACGCGGAACTCGAACCGTACCGCCGCGCGGGCGACGGAACGGCCATCACCTGGCTGCACCAGGTCGGCTGAACCGTCCTCCCGGCGCCTCGGGTGGCGGCATCGCCCCGCTCGCGGCGAAGCGATCCCGGACTATGGCAGGCTGACTGTCGAGTTCGTCACCGTGATAGGCCGCTGGGAACCCACTGACCGCGGATGCGTCCCTGTGGGCGATGGGACAGGCCCGATTCGCCGAAGTGGAAGGCGGTGTCCGCGTGGTGCGCTCCGGTCGTCGGACGACCCTGCTGCTCTCGCTGGCACTGGCGGTGCTGATGGCGGCGGGCGCGGGGGCGGCGTTCGCCGTGGGCCACGCGCAGCGTGCTGCGGTTCGTCTGGCCGGCGCGGGATCGGCAGAGTTGGCGGGGCGGACCCCGCCCGTCTCGCTATCGGCGAGCGGCACGGCGGACGGATCGGGTGAACCGGCTGCGACGGTCGGCAGCATCGCCGTCTCTGTCGGCGCGTCCCCGACCGATAGAACGACCGGATCGCCGGATCCGGTGGATTCGAAGGGGCCGGTCAGCGTGGGGCTCTCCCCGCGCGCCGAGGGGACGCCGCATGCTCGGGATATCGCGGATCTGATATCGCGCTACTTCACAGCCATCAACGGCCACGACTACGACGCCTGGCTGTCGACCGTGACCACCGCGCAGGCAAAGCGGGACCGGGACGATTGGACGCGGGACTACAGCACGACTCGCGATTCGGATGTCTACATCTCGGATATCACCGCGGGGAATCCGCTCACGGTCCGCATGCAGTTCACCTCGCATCAGGCGGTCGAGTTCGCGCCGGCCGAGCTGCCGGCCCAGTGCGTCCGATGGGATGTCACGTATCGGGTGCAGGACGAGGGCGTCGGGCTGCGGGTAGGGACATCGGCGAAGCCGCCGGCGATCGCGCCATGCTGAGGCACTCGCGTACCCGTGCTGCGGGCCTGCTGGCGATCACCGCGTTGCTCGCGGTGGCGGCATGCTCGGTCAGCGCGACCGGAACGCCGTCGAGATCTTCCGGCGACAGTGCCGGTGCACCGACGCCGACAACACCGGCGACCGCCCCCAACACCGCATCGACCGGGACGCAGGAAGGCGCCGGAATCTCGACCGGGGCCACCGTTCCTGATTCGACATCGGCCGGCAGCACACCGGTTTCGTCCTCGACCGCCACATCGTCGACGGCCGGTTCGAGCACGCTACTGTCGAGTTCGGCCTCCGCGACGCCGACCTCTGGAGCAACCACGTTGGCGACGCGAACGTCGGCCGGCGCGACACCGACCGGGATCAGCGTCACCGCTGCGGACCGGGCCAAGGCGGCCAAGATCGTCGGATCGATGACGCTGCAGGACAAGGCCGCCTCGGTGCTCATGGTCAACGGCAGCACGGTGATCGGCACCGGGGCGCTGTCGAAGCAGCATTACGGCGGCGTCATCCTGTTCGCGCCGAAGGGCGTGGTGGACGGCACCTCGACCGGCACTCCGGCGCAGGTCGCTGCCGTCACGACGCACCTTCGCCGGGACGCGGCGGGTGATCCGACCGGGGTTCCACCGTTGATCGGAACGGATCAGGAATACGGCGCAGTTCAGCGCCTCAAGAACGGATTCACCGCCTTCCCGGGTGCGATCCAACTCGGCTCCATCGACGATGCGGCGTTGGCCGATTCGCTGACGCGCGAGGTTGCGGCCGCCGCCGCCCAGGAGATGCTCGCCGTCGGTGTCACCGTGAACTTCGCGCCCGTGTTCGGCGTACTTCCGACGAGCGGGGCGGCATCGGCCATCGGTCAGTACGGCCGGTCCTACGGGAGCAACCCGCAGCGCGTCGCGGCGCTGGTCGCCGCTGCGGTCACCGGCTACCAGCGGGCCGGCGTCGTGTCGGCGATGAAGCACTTCCCAGGGATCGCGCGCGTCGCGGCCGACTCGCATGTCACGCTGCCCACATTGCCCTTCGGCTGCGCGGACTGGAACGCGCACGAGGCCATCCCGGCTGCCGCCGGCGTCGACGCCGGAGCACTGATGGTGATGACCGGGCATGTCTTGTTCCCCGCAGCGGGGGACACGACCGTGCCGGCCAGCATCTCGTCCGACGTCGTCGGAAAGCTGTTGCGTGGCACCGGCTCTCGGGGGTGCCACGGCATGGGCTTCACCGGCGTTACGATGACGGATTCGCTACAGATGGAGCCGATCACCGCGCATGACGAGTCCGGGGCCGCCGCCGTGGCCGCGCTCAATGCCGGCGAGGATCTGCTCCTGATGCCCGTGGACCCGGCCGCGGCGGCCGCCGGCATCGTCCGGGCGGTGCAATCCGGCGCGCTGGCGTCTGCGCGGCTCGATGCGGCCGCCACCGCCGTGCTCGCCCTGCGGATCGCCAGCGCGCGTATCCCGCGGCCGCCGCTGAGCGTCGTCAAGTCCGCGGCGCACCTGAAGCTCGCGGCCGAGGCCCGCGCCGCAGCCGGGTAGCGCCGTCTTCCGCGCCGGGGCGGCATCGTCACGCCGAGCGGTGCGAAAAGCACGACAATTCGGTCACCAACCGGTGCATTTCGCACCGCTCGGCGAACGGCCGGCCCATCCCTACAGCGGGATGTTCCCGTGTGCGCCGCGCCCGGCGGGCGCGGAGGCCAGCGCCTCGGCGACCCTGCGCCGGGTCTGAGCCGGGCTGATGATCTCGTCGACCACGCCGATCTCGACCGCGCGCGCAACCCCGCCGGCGAGCTTCTCGTGTTCGGCGGCCAACTGCTCGTGCAGGGCGCCGCGCTCCTCCTCGGGGGCCGCGGCGAGCTTGCGGCGGTGCAGGATCGACACCGCGGCCTTGGCGCCCATGACGGCGATCTCGGCACCCGGCCAGGCATACACCGCGGTCGCGCCGAGAGACTTCGCGTTCATCGCGATGTAGGCCCCACCGAACGCCTTACGCGTCACCAACGTGACGCGCGGAACGACGGCCTCGGCGAACGCATGCAGCAGTTTCGCCCCGCGCCGCACCACGCCGTCCCATTCCTGGCCCACACCGGGCAGGTACCCGGGCACGTCGACGATCACCAGCAGCGGGATGCCGAACGCGTCGCACAGGCGGACGAACCGGCTTGCCTTCTCGGCCGACGTGGAGTCGAGGCAGCCGCCCAGCCGCAGTGGATTATTGGCGACCACGCCCACCGACCGGCCGGCGAGCCGACCCAGCCCGATCACGATGTTCGGTGCCCAGCGGGCCTGGAGCTCCTCCATGGGCTCGTCGAGCAGCCGGTCGCTCAGCGGTTTGACGTTGTAGGCGCGCTGGCGCTCGGCGGGCAGCAGGGAGCCGAGCTCCGGATCGTCCGGCAGGCCCGCCACCCCGGCGATCCCGGGGCGGGAGAAGAGCAACGTCACCCGGCGTGCGCGGGCGAATGCGTCGGCCTCGGAGTCTGCGACGATGTGTACCACACCGGACTTGCGCCCGTGCGTGCCCGGCCCGCCGAGCGACTCCATGTCGATGTCCTCGCCCGTCACCGACTTGACTACATCCGGGCCAGTGACGAATAGTCGCCCCTCCGGAGCCATGATCACCACATCGGTGAGCGCCGGACCGTACGCGGCGCCGCCGGCGGACGGTCCGAGCACCACCGAGATCTGCGGCACCTTGCCGGACGCCCGCACCATCGCGGCGAACATGTTGCCGACCCCGTCCAGCGAGGCAGCCCCCTCGGCGAGTCGTGCCCCGCCGCAATGGAACAACCCGATGACGGGGATCCGCTCACGGATCGCCATGTCGATCGCGTCGACGATATGACGACACCCCTCGAAGCCCATCGCGCCGCCCTGGCGGGTCGCGTCGGTGACGTAGACGATCACCTTCGCGCCGTCGATGCGCCCGCGCACCGCCTCCACGCCGGAGGTGTCGCGGTGATGCAGCGGCACGATGCTGCCGGGATCCAGCAGCGCCGCGAGCCGTACCTCCGGCTCCCGCGGGTCGATCTTCCGGGGGCCGAGATTCCCCGTATGCGTTTCGGTCACGAATGTCGTCATCAGCGGTTTCAGGCTTTCGTGAAGACCAGGGCGACGTTATGCCCACCGAACCCGAACGAATCGCTGACCGCCGCATCAAGCGATACCTCGCGATTCTTCGCGGCGACGTCCAGCTCGATCTCCGGATCCTGGTTGTCCAGGTTCCGGGTACCAGGGATGACGCCGTCCTTGATGGCGAGCATCGTCGCGATCGCCTCGACCGCGCCGGCCGCCCCGAGGAGATGGCCCGTCATCGATTTGGTCGCCGTGACCACCGGGTGGTCGCCGAGCGCCCGCCGTATGGTCTTCGACTCGGCGAGATCGCCGACCGGCGTCGATGTGGCGTGCGCATTGACGTGCCCGATGTCGCTCGGCGACAGACCCGCGGACCTGAGCGCGCTGACGATGGCGCGGGCACCGCCCTCACCCTCGGGTTCGCCGGCGGTGATGTGGTAGGCGTCGTTCGACATGCCGACGCCCGCCAGCACCCCGTAGATCTTCGCGCCGCGGGCCCTCGCGGATTCCTCGCGCTCGAGCACGAGCATCCCGGCCCCCTCGCCGAGGATGAAACCGTCCCGGTCACGGTCGAACGGACGGGAGGCGTGGACCGGATCGTCATTGCGGGTGGACATCGCGCGCATCTGCGAGAAGCCGGCGACCGGCAGAGCCGTGATGCATGCCTCGGCCCCGCCTGCGATCGCCACGTCGATGTCCCCGCTCCGGATCAACTTGAACGCCCAGGCCAGCGCCTCGGCACCCGACGCGCACGCGGAGACCGGCGCGTGCACGCCGCCGCGCGCCTTGGCCCAGAGCCCGACGGCGGCGGCCGGGCCGTTGGGCATCAGCATCGGGATCGTCAGCACGGCGACCTTGCGAAGGCCCGCCGTCTCCAGCAGGTCATCCTGGTCGAGCAGAGTCAGTGCACCGCCGATGCCGGTGCCGATGACGGCGCCGAGCCGTTCCGGCTCCACTTCCGGCGCGCCGGCATCCGCCCACGCCTCACGGGCGGCCACCATCGCGACCTGCTGGCAGCGGTCGAGTCGGCGTGCCTCCACGCGCGGCAGGATCTCGGTCGGTTCGACCGCGAGCGGGGCATGGATGCGGACCGGAAGGTCGAACTGGTCGACCCACGGCGCGGTGAGCGAGGTGACGCCGATGCGCCCGTCGAGCATGCCCTGCCATGTGTCGGGAGCAGTGCCGCCGAGTGGGGTGGTGGCCCCGATGCCGGTCACCACAACTGTCGGTTCCGTTGA
The DNA here is from genome assembly GCA_017848755.1 of Nakamurella sp. Taxonomy (GTDB): domain Bacteria; phylum Actinomycetota; class Actinomycetes; order Mycobacteriales; family Nakamurellaceae; genus Nakamurella. Next base: position 5,520 of record JAFIHI010000215.1, read on the forward strand.
CATGTCCTTGCCTGCTTTTCGAAATCGGGGGCGGGGGGTGTCGCGCTCGATCGCTTCGTGTCACGCTCGATCGGTCGGGTTGACGCCGGGTCCGTCATCGGCCGCGGTGCCGCCGGCCGGTCCGCGATGCGCGGGCCAACGGTCTCGCCGGCCGTGTTGGCGACCGCCTGGCCATCGAAACGATCGCGGCGCCGTCACGACCGGCGCGCACCTCGCGCCCGACGGATCAGCCCTGGTTGCGTTCGATGTACCCGACCGCGTCGGCGACGGTCTTCAGGTTGGCGAGTTCGTCGTCGGGGATCTTGACCCCGAACTTGTCTTCGGCCTGCACCGCGATCTCGACCATGGACAGCGAGTCGATGTCCAGGTCGTCGGTGAAGGACTTGTCGGCGGTGACGTCGGACGCCGACACGCCGGCGACCTCTTCGACGATCTCGGCGAGGCCGGCGAGAATCTCCTCAGAGCTGCTCACGGTTCATGGTTCCTTTCGGTTCAGGTGGCGCCGCGGCTAGGTGCCGGACGGTGGGGGAGTCCCCCGGGCGATTCTGCCCTACCGCCAGCCCGGTCTCGCGCATTACGGGCATACGAACACCTGGCTCGCATAGGTGAGACCGGCGCCGAATCCCACCGCCAACACGACGTCGCCGCGCTGCGCCTCCCCGGCAGCGCGCATGCGATCCAGCGCGATGGGGATGGACGCCGATGACGTGTTTCCGGTGGTGACGATGTCACGTGCTACTCGGACGTCCGGCCTCGCGCCCGCAGTGATCAGGCGCTTCGCGATCGCCTCGACGATCCGCAGGTTGGCCTGGTGACAGGCGATGATGTCGACGTCCGCCAGGTCGATGCCCGCGTTCTTGGCGGCCTGCACCGCGACCGGTGCGATGGCCGTCGTCGCCCAGCGGAAGACGGACTGGCCTTCCTGGTAGACGAATGAGTTGCGGTCGGCGATGTAGATGGTTTCGGTCTGCGTCTCGTCGCTGCCCCAGGCGATCGGGCCGATCTGCTCCGTGTCGGATGCGGTGACCACGGCGGCGCCCGCGCCGTCGGCGAAGATGATCGAATTCGCCCGGTCCTTCGGGTCGACCCAGCTGGTCAGCTTCTCCGAGCCCACCACGAGCACGTTTCGGGCGTTGCCGGAGCGCACAGCCTGCGATGCGACGGCGAGCCCGTAGCAGAATCCTGCGCAGGCCGCGTTCACATCGAATGAGCCGGGGGCGTGGATGCCGAGCGCCGCGGCGATCCGGGTCGACGCGTGCGGAATCGGGGCCTCCAGCGTGCAGGTGGCGGTGATCACCGCATCGATGTCGGCGGGGGTGAGCCCGGCGTCGGCGAGCGCCGCCCGGCCGGCGCTCGCACCCATCGACGCCACCGTTTCATCGGACGAGGAATAGCGCCGCTCCTCGATCCCGACCCGGCTGCGGATCCATGCGTCGTTCGTCTCGATGTGCTGCGCGAGATCGTCGTTGGTGACGACGTTGTCGGGCCGATAGTGACCGAGGCCAGCGATGCGGGTGCCTGGCACTGTCGGCGGGGTGGCGATGTGCACGGTCATCGGGTGCGCCTATCGGTTCGGTCGTCGGAGGGGTCGTCGGGGAGCTGCGTTGTGGCGTGGTCCGCGATGAATTCGCGGGCCCTGTCCAGGTCGTCCGGCGACTTGATGGCCAGCGTGGCCACGTCGGGCAGGGCCCTTTTGACCAGTCCGGTGAGCGTGCCCGCGGGGGCGAGCTCGACGGTTCCGGACACGCCGAGCGCGGCGAGCTGGGCCATGCACAGATCCCATCGGACCGGCCGGGTCAGTTGCCGCACCAGCAGACCGAGGTAGGCGGCACCGCTCGCGACGACGCTCCCGTCGGCATTGGTCAGCAGCGGCCGGGTGGGTTCGGCGGTGATGACGCTGTTCACGGCTGAGGCGAGGTCTGTTTCCGCTGCGGCCATGTAGCTGGTGTGGAAGGCGCCCGCGACGCTGAGCGGGATCACCCGCGAGGCTCCCCCCGGGGGGTCGTCCTTCAGTGCCGTCAGCGCTTCCACCGGGCCCGCCGCCACGATCTGGCCCCCACCGTTCACATTGGCTCCGACCAGGCCGCGAGCCTCGAGCGCCGCCAGGACCTCGTCGGTCTCCCCACCCAGTACCGCCGCCATCGAGGTGGGTGTGGTCCGGCAGCACTCTGCCATCGCCCGCCCCCGCCGGGCCGCCAGGCCGACGGCCGTCACGGGGTCCATCACGCCGGCGATGGCGGCGGCTGCGAGTTCGCCGACGGAGTGCCCGGCGGTGGGTGCACCTTCCGGTAATCCGATCGCCGCGTCCAGCACGGCAGCGACGAGCAGGGACGCGGCCACGACCAGCGGTTGCGTCACCGCCGTGTCCTTGATGTCGTCGGCACCGGCGGAGGTGCCCAGGTCCTTCAGGTCCAGGTCGGCCGCGTCCGACATCGCGGCAATCGACTCGGCCACCGACGGGAGTTCCAGCCACGGCGCGAGCATGCCCGGCTTCTGGGCGCCTTGGCCTGGCGCGAGGACGGCAATCACCTGTTTAGCAAACCATGGCCGCGGCGGCCGAGGCCGGGCCGCCGGGCACGAAGTCGACCCCCGAGACTTGTAGGGAGTCTCTAAGTCCTACGGCTGGATCGTCCAGTGCGGTTCGCCCTGTGTCCGCGGTAGCCGGCCGAGGGCCAGGGCAATGGTGAAGGCGAGCATGTCGCGCGGCAGCCATGGGTCGCGTCCAGTGATCTCGGCGATCCTGCGCAGCCGGTAGCGCATGGTGTTCGGGTGAATGAACAGGCTGCGCGCGGCCGGCTCGAGTGCGCCTCCGTGGGCCAGGTAGGCATCCAGCGTCGGCAGCAGTGGCGCGTTGGCGGCGGCCAGCGGCATGAAGATCTCGGTGCGGAGGAGTTCCGCTGCGCCCGGGTCGCCCGCCAGCACCCGCTCCGGCAGGAGGTCGGCGGCGTCCACCAGGTTCGGCGCGCCCGGCCAGGCTGGCAGCACCCGGAACGCCGAGACGGCTTCCGCCGCCGACCGACTCGCCCCGGCCAGGCCGAGACCGACCGGTCCGCGCACCACGGGCCCGGCCCCGAAGAGATCGGTCAGGCCGGCCCCGGGACTCGCGGTTCCGGCGAGCAGTACGACGAGCATGGTGTCGTGCACGGCGGCCATGGTTGCGCGCCGATTCCGGCGTGACCATTCCGCCACGGCCGCGATGGCCTGATCCCGCTCGCCCGGCGGCGCCGCTCCGACGGCCACACTGGCCGGGCCGGCCTGGTCCCAGTTGAGCGTCGCGGCTCGGGACGACAACGATTGTGGATCCTCGCCGCGGACGAGGCCGTCGACTACGGCTGCCTCCACGCGCGCATCCCACGCGCCGCGTGTTTCGGCCGCCGCCGCGTAGACGGCTGCCGCCGCGAAGGCGATCTCCCGGCTGTATCGCAGCAGCGACTCGCGGAGTGTGCGGCGTTCATCGGGATCCTCGGCGAGTGCCGGTACATGCTCTTCGGCGACGGTGATGGCGACTCGCACCAGCTCCACGGTGCGCCGAAGAGAAACGGCGCGAATCAAGTCACGGGGTGCGGTGCCGAAGACCTCGCCGGCGATGCGCGAATCACTCGCGGGATTGTTGACCCAGGTGATGTACCCGGTGATGCCTGCCTGGGCGACCAGCGTGACCCACGAGCGCTGGTCGGCGGGCAGCGCTCGGAACCAACTGAGCCGTTCGTCCATGCGCGCGACCGACAGTGTGGCCAGACGGCCCGCGGCACGTTCCACCGCTCGCAATGTCGCGGCGCTGATGCGGGTGGGCGGGGCAGCCCCATCACCCGAACCAGCGGATGTCACGGCGTCAAGCATGCCAGCCGCGGCCCGGATACCGCGCCGAACCCACGGCCACGTGCAAGATTGCGAACAGACGAGAGCCGGCGCCGACAACTCGACGCCGACTCCCAACCAGTTCGGATCGGATCAGACGGGGGTGACGCTGGTCGCCTGCGGTCCCTTGTCCGACTGCTCGATCTCGAAGCTGACCTTCTGGCCCTCTTCGAGCGTCCGGTACCCGGTGGTGTTGATGGCCGTGTGGTGCACGAACACATCACCGCCGCCTTCGTCCGGGGTGATGAAGCCGTAGCCCTTCTCGGAGTTGAACCACTTGACCGTGCCCTGCGACATGCTTGCTCTCCTCGAGCGTTTGTCCACGGAGATCGCCTCCGCGGGGGTGGTAACACCCCGGGCGGGATCGATCCGGCCGGGGGGATGTGCTTTACCCCGACAGATGCCCGGGAGCATCAGGAGAAGAGCAACAACGCTGGAACAGTAACCGGTCAACCGGTGCCCTGCATAGTCCGGGATGCCCGGATCGTGATCGGACCGAGACCTGCGACGCCCGGCAGGGGATTCCCAGGTGTCTGTGCGCGTGTTGCACGGCACGCCCGTACCGCATCACGGGTGCTGGCGTTTAGGGTGATGCACGCGGGTCTTGGGCGCCGGATAGCCCGGGCCGTTTGGGCGAAAGGATGAGGTCTTTCAGTGAGCGACATGTCGGGGAAGGCCGCCGACGCCGCCTCCCGGCTGGGTCTGGCCGCGGGCGATATCGTCGGCGAGCTGGGGTACGACGATGACGTCGATATGGACCTGCGCGCCGGGATCGAGGCTGTGATCGGCTCGGAGATCCTGGACGGCGACGCGGACGAGGTGTTCGACGCCGTACTCGTGTGGTGGCGCGCAAGCGACGGCGATCTCGCCGACGAGTTGGTCGACGCCATCACGCTGCTGGCCGATGACGGCATGATCATCCTGATCACGCCGCGTGCCGGTCTCGACGGGTTCGTCAGCGCCGGCGACATCGACGAGGCTGCGGACACGGCCGGCCTGGGCCAGGCGACCAGCGGCACACCGTTCGGTTCGTGGCGGACGGTGAAGCTCACGCGAGCCCGGTCATCCGGCAAGTCGCGTCGCTGACCGGCCGCTATCCGGTGGGCGAGTAGCGGGTATGACGCTGTTCGCGGACGCGAGCGTCCGGTGGGGCCGTGCTGCGAACCGCGTGGCGTTCCGGCTGGTGTGACAACGCCGCCGCCTTCGTGGCAGGCTGTTTGGGCATATGCCGCCCCGGCGGGCTCGACGTGGGACACCGCCGGCGGCATCGACACGGTAGTTCAGGGCGCGTAGCTCAGCGGAAGAGCACCCGGTTTACACCCGGGCGGTCGGCGGTTCGAACCCGTCCGCGCCCACCAGTGGGCCTGCGTTCCGGCCGGCCCGCGCCTGTGCGCACTCCTGCCCACCGCCCTTCGGCGATCGGTGCGGGGCAAGAATGAGTGCGTGACGTTCCCGACCGGTGTGACCGTGCTGGCACCCGATCGCACCGCGACCGCAGTGCTGCGCGTGGCCGGGCTGTGCGTGCGCTTCGGTTCGCTGCAGGTGCTCACCGGTGTGGACCTCACGGTGCGCCGCGGTGAACTGCTCGCCGTCGCCGGTGAGAACGGCGCCGGGAAGTCGACGCTGATGCGCTGCGTCGTCGGCGATCTCGTGCCTACGTCGGGTCTGGTCGAGGTGGGCGGCCGACGGGTGAGCGGTGGGCGCTCAGCCCTTAGGCATCCCGGTATCGGGGTCGTTTGGCAGACGGCCGCGCAGTGCGACAACCTCGACGTCGCGTCGAACCTGACGCTCGGGCGTGAGCGCCCATGGCTGATGAGATCGGACAGCGAGATGCATGCGGCGGCGGCCGCGATCCTTGCGGACTTGGAGATCCCGATCTCGGATACAACGAGACCGATGGCAAGCCTTCCGCGTGGTCACCAACAGCTCATTGCCATCGCGCGCGCGGTGCAGGGTGATCCGGCGCTGCTAGTACTGGACGAGCCGACCGGTTCGCTGGGTGTGAACGAGGCCGCCCTCGTGGAGCGCCTGATCGCGCGGCTGCACCGGGCCGGTCGCACCATACTGCTTGTTTCCCACGACATTCCGCAGATGATGCGGCTCGCGGACCGGATCGCGGTGCTGCGACACGGGACCGTCGTCGCCGAGGTCGACCCGGCCACCGTGCACCCGGACGATGTCGCGGCGCTCGTCGCCGGTCAGCCGATGGACACCTCGGCGCGCCGTCAACTCCTCCGCCTGCAGGACCTGGTCGACCGGCTCGCGTCGACCGACACCGCCTCGGGACTGCCGCTGGTGGTCGCGGCGCTCGCCGCCGCGCTCGGTGCCGACCGGGTGTGCCTGCACCTGGTCCGCGACGGGATGCTGCACTCGGCATGGTCGCTCGGACTACCCGCGGCGGAGGCTGAGCGGATCGCCGTGCTGCCGCTGGGTGCCGGCGGCGGGCCGGCCGGGGTCGCGGCGGCGTCCGGGCAGGTCGCCGTTGACCTGGACGGCGCGGTGCGGGGCCGCGCCGGCTGGCCGGCCGCCCCGGCGGATTCGCCAGCACGAACGTGCTACGCCGTGCCGGTGGTCGGTTCGGCCGAGGTGCTCGGCGTGGTGACGGTGTTCCGCGCTGATCCGGGCACACCACCGCGCGACGAGCTCGATCTGGTCGGCCTCTACGCCGGGTACCTCGCTGGCGTATTGGAGCGGCAGGAGGCCGATTCCGCTCGGCAGGAGGCGAGCGCGCTGCGGCGCAGCCACGACCTGCAGCGGCAGTTCCTGTCCCGGCTGTCGCACGAGTTGCGTACGCCGCTCACCGCGATCCGCGGATACGCGTCCGGCCTGGCGGCGCCCGACGTCGTCTGGGATGCCGAATCGAAGGGGCGGTTCGTGGCACGGATCAGCGATGAGTCCGCGCGGCTGACCCGGCTGGTCGGTGACCTGCTGGATTTCTCCGCGATCGAATCCGGAGTGCTGCGCCTCAACCCGGACTGGTGCGACGTCCTCCTCGTGCTGCAGGCGGCCCGTGCCTGCCTGCCGCGTGACGCGGCGGGCCACGTGACGATCGCCAGCGAAAGGCCGCTGCCCAGTCTCTGGGCGGACCATGACCGCCTGGAGCAGGTGTTCGTGAACCTGATGGATAACGCCGTGCGTCATAACCCGGCCGGCACTCGCGTGACTGTCGAGGTGACACGGACCGCGGACGGGGTCGCGGTAGCGGTGACGGACAACGGGATCGGCCTTCCGGGCGAGGATCTTGTGAGCGGCGGCGTGGGTCACGCCCGGCGGGCGACATCCGGTTCGGGCCTGGGGTTGTCGATTGCGCGGGGTATCGTCGAGGCCCACGGCGGATCCCTGAAAATCGAGCAGGTTCCGGTCGGCACCCGAGTGGCGGTATACCTTGCTGAGGATCCACGGGCGGCCGGATGGGGTGACAGCACAGAATGAGCACAGCGTGAGTCCGCCATGAGCACGGACCGAGCACGCCCGACCAACGCTGATCCGGGGCTCGCGACGAAGGTCCTGCTGGTGGAGGACGACCCGAACATCGTCGACATGATCCGCGCGAACCTGCTGGTGCGGGGATTCGACGTGGTCATCTCGCTGGACGGGCAGCGCGCGCTGCCGATCGTCGAGACGGAGCGACCGGACATGGTGCTGCTCGACCTGATGCTGCCGGGGGCGGACGGTTTCGAGTTGTGCAAGGCCATCCGGGAGAGATCGTCGATCGGCATCATCGTGGTCTCCGCCCGCGGTGGGGAGCAGGACAAGGTGACGGCGCTCAACGCCGGCGCAGATGACTACCTGACCAAACCGTTCGGTATCGAGGAGCTGCTCGCCCGGGTCACCGCGACTCTGCGGCGCAGCCGGCCGGCACCGGCTAACGAGCACAGCGAGTCGATCGCCATCGGGGACCGGATCACGCTGGACCTCGCGGCGCGGGTCGTCCGACGGGACGGCCGGATCGTGCACCTGACGCCCACGGAGTTCGCGCTGCTGCGCGAACTCGCCGTCAACCGCGGCAAGCTGCTCAGCCACGAGACGTTGCTGCGGCGCGTCTGGGGACCGGGCTACGTCACCGACACCGAATACGTACGGGTCTACATCCGGCGCCTGCGCGCCAAGCTCGAATCCGACGGCGCCGCACCCATCATCGTGACCCAGCCGCGCGCCGGATACCGCATGGTCGACGCCGAGACGCCCGCGTAATCCGCCGGGCAGCCGGGCACGTTAACGGATTGTTCACGCCCAGCCGGCGAATTTTCCCTTTCCGTTAACGCCGCGATGCCTAGCGTTCCCATCAGGGCAATGCGGCAATGTGCCCAAAGGTGACATGTGCCGCCGTCATAGAAGGGAACAAGCGTGATAGCCAAGAAAGTCGCCTGGTCCGCGGCCCTGGTCGCCGCGAGCCTCGTCGTCGCAGCATGCGGTAGCAGCGGTGGGACCGGTGCGAGCAGCACGAGTTCGTCGTCTCCGTCGAGTTCGTCGTCGAGCTCCTCATCACCGATGTCGTCATCTTCGTCATCCTCGTCATCTTCGTCATCTGCGCCGTCGTCCGAGTCGTCGTCGTCCTCCTCTTCGGGGGCCGGCGTCGGCGCGTCGTCGTTCACGCTGGACTTCTCCGCGATGGCAGCCCTCAAGTCGGTCGCCTCCGCGGGCAAGGGCAAGGTGGGTGTGATCCTCCCGGACACCGTCACCTCCGCCCGGTACACCGAATTTGATGCGCCGTACCTGCAGAAAGCTTTGGAGACGGCCGGTCTCACGTCGTCGGATTTCTCGATCGTCAACGCGCAGGGCAGTACCTCCGGGGAGCTCACCGACGCGCAGACGGCGATCTCCGCCGGCGCGACCGTGCTGATCATGGACCCGCTCGACTCCGGAACCGGCGCGCAGATCGAGTCGTATGCCAAGTCCCACGGCGTTCCGGTGATCGACTACGACCGGCTTACCCTCGGCGGCAGCCGCGCTTACTACGTCAGCTTCGACAACGTCGAGGTCGGCAAGCTAATCGGCCAGGGCTTCCAGCAGTGCCTGTCCGACTGGGGAGTGAAGGACCCGCAGTTCATCGAAATGAAGGGCGCGCCGACCGATAACAATGCAACGTTGTTCGCGCAGGGTTACGACTCGATCGTCGATCCGCTCGTCCAGGCGGGTACGTGGAAGAGGCTCGCCGAACCGGCCGGCACCTGGGATCCGCCGACCGCCGCCACGGAGTTCCAGCAGGCGTTGACGGCGCACCCGACGGCGAATTCCGCCATCATCCCGAACGACGAGAATGCGGCGCCGATCATCACGTACTTGAAGACGCACAATGTGAAGCCGAAGACCTTCCCGCTCACCGGGCAGGATGCCACCCTGGTCGGCCTACAGAACATCCTCGCCGGGTACCAGTGCGGCACGGTCTACAAGCCGATCTACCTGGAGGCGCAGGCCGCGGTCGCGTTGGCGCTGTACCTGCGGGCTGGCCAGACCCCGCCGTCTGAACTGGTGAACGGTCAGACGGCCGACACGCAATCCAAGACGCAGGTGCCGTCGGTGCTGCTGAAGCCGGAATGGGTGACGCCGCAGAACATGAACGACACCGTCATCAAGGACAAGTTCGTGCCGGCCAAGCAGCTCTGCACGAAGGACTTCGCGGCCGCGTGCACTGCCGCGGGCATTACCTCCTGACGGAGTAGGACTGTGACGGATCCACTGCTCAGCCTGCACGGCGTCACCAAGAGTTTCGGCGCCGTGCAGGCGCTCGCGGGCGTCGTCCTTGGGGTACCAGCCGGCCAGGTCACCGCGTTGGTCGGCGACAACGGCGCCGGCAAGTCCACGGTCATCAAGGCGATCTCCGGTATCCATCACACGGACTCCGGCGAGATCCGTTGGGACGGCGAAGTAGTGCATGTCCACTCGCCGAGAGACGCTGCGGCGCTGGGGATTGCAACCGTCTACCAGGACCTGGCGCTCTGCGACAATCTGAGTGCCGCCGCCAATGTCTTCCTCGGCCGCGAGATCATGCGCTCGGTCGGCCCGTTCAAATTCCTCGACCACCGCAAGATGCGCGAGCGCGCCGCCGAGCTGTTCCGCGAACTTCAGTCGGAGAC
>JAFIHI010000216.1 GCA_017848755.1 Nakamurella sp.
CGGCCCTGCTTGCCCTTGAGCAGATCCGACAGCGACTTCAGCGCCCGGTTGCCCGGACCCGACACCGGCCGGCCACGCCGCCCGTTGTCGAACAGCGCGTCCACCGACTCCTGCAGCATGCGCTTCTCGTTGTTGACAATGATCTCCGGCGCGCCCAGGTCCAGCAGGCGCTTGAGCCGGTTGTTCCGGTTGATCACCCGCCGGTACAGGTCGTTCAGGTCGGAGGTGGCGAACCGGCCGCCGTCGAGCTGCACCATCGGGCGCAGGTCCGGCGGGATCACCGGAACGCAGTCCAGCACCATGCCGAGCGGACTGTTGGAGGTCTGCTGGAACGCCGCCACCACCTTCAGCCGCTTGATCGCGCGGATCTTGCGCGCGCCCTTGCCGCTGCGGATGATCTCGCGCAATGCCTCGACCTCGGCGTCGATGTCGAAGTTCTCGATCAGCGTCTTCAGCGCCTCGGCGCCCATGCCGCCGTCGAAGTACTCCTCGCCGAACCGATCCTGCAGGTCCCGGTACAGGTTCTCGTCCACGATCAGCTGACCGACCGCGAGCTTCTTGAACGTGTCGAGGACCTCGTCGAGCTGGTCGAGCTCGCGCTGCGCCCGGTCCCGGGTCTGGCGCATCTCGCGCTCCGCCCCGTCGCGCACCTTGCGACGCGCATCGGACTTCGCCCCCGCGGCCTCCAGCTCGGCAAGGTCTGCCTCGAGCTTCTTGGACCGCTCGTCGATGCCCGCGTCCCGGGTCTTGGCGATGTTGCTCTTCTCGACGTCGAACTCGGCCTCGATCGACGGCAGATCGTTATGACGCTTCTCGTCGTCGACGCGGGTGATCAGATACGCCGCGAAGTAGATGATCTTCTCGAGATCCTTCGGCGCGATGTCCAGCAGATAGCCGAGCCTGGACGGCACGCCCTTCACGTACCAGATGTGGGTGACCGGCGCGGCCAGCTCGATGTGGCCCATGCGTTCCCGGCGCACCTTCGCCCGGGTCACCTCGACGCCGCACCGCTCGCAGATGATGCCCTTGAACCGCACCCGCTTGTATTTGCCGCAGGCGCATTCCCAGTCGCGGGTCGGCCCGAAGATCTTCTCGCAGAACAGGCCGTCCTTCTCCGGCTTGAGCGTGCGGTAGTTGATGGTCTCGGGCTTCTTGACCTCACCGTGCGACCACGCGCGGATGTCGTCCGCGGCAGCCAGGCCGATGCGCAATTCGTCGAAGTAGTTGACGTCAAGCACTGTATGTACGTCCCAATCTGTGTCGATCAGTTGCGGATCTGTGGAAGCTCTGCCCCGCAGAGCCGCTGGGGAGGGCGGCGTGGTCCGGCCGGATCGTCATCGAAGATGACGGCGCTGCGGCCGGGCGGCCGATCAGTTCATCAATTCGTCCACGGACGGCGATTCGTTGCGGGACAGGTTGATCCCGAGGTTCGCCGCCGCGCGGTCCAGATCATCGTCATCCGAGTCGCGCATCTCGATGGCGACGCCGTCGCTGGACAGCACCTCGACATTCAGGCACAGCGCTTGCAGCTCCTTGAGCAATACCTTGAAGGACTCCGGAATGCCCGGCTCGGGGATGTTCTCACCCTTGACGACGGCCTCGTAAACCTTGACGCGGCCGACGATGTCATCGCTCTTGATGGTGAGCAGCTCCTGCAGCGTGGAGGCGGCACCGTAGGCCTGCATGGCCCAGCACTCCATCTCCCCGAAGCGCTGGCCACCGAACTGCGCCTTACCGCCGAGCGGCTGCTGGGTGATCATCGAGTACGGTCCGGTCGCGCGAGCGTGGATCTTGTCGTCGACCAGGTGCAGCAGCTTGATGATGTACATGTAGCCGACCGACACCGGGTACGGGAACGGTTCGCCGGAGCGCCCGTCGTACAGGCGGGCCTTGCCCTCGGAGTCGATGAGCCGCGTCTCCTCCTTCGTGACCGGGTCGACGATCGGCGTGACACTGCCCAGTAGGCCGAAGATCTCGTCCTCGCTCGCGCCCTCGAACACCGGCGTCGCGGTCGGCGTGAACGGCGCGACCTCACGAGCGTCGTCGCGGATGTCCTTGGCCCAGTCCGGGTTGCCGACGATCTTCCAGCCGCGCGCCGCCGCCCAGCCAAGATGGGTCTCGAGCACCTGACCGAGGTTCATCCGGCGCGGCACGCCGTGCGGGTTCAGGATCACGTCGACCGGGGTGCCGTCCTCGAGGAACGGCATGTCCTCCACCGGCAGAACCTTTCCGATGACGCCCTTGTTGCCGTGCCGGCCGGCGAGCTTGTCTCCGTCCTGGATCTTGCGCTTCTGCGCCACGTAGACGCGCACCAGGTGGTTGACACCCGGCGGCAGTTCGACACCCTCGTCATCGCGGTGGAATTCGCGGACGTCGATCACCTTGCCGGTCTCGCCGTGCGGCACCTTCAGCGAGGTGTCGCGCACCTCACGCGCCTTCTCGCCGAAGATCGCGCGGAGCAGGCGCTCCTCCGGGGTGAGCTCGGTCTCGCCCTTCGGCGTGACCTTGCCGACCAGGATGTCGCCGTCCTGCACCTCGGCGCCGATGCGGATGATGCCGCGATCATCCAGGTCCGCCAGCACGTCCTCGGACACGTTGGGGATATCCCGGGTGATCTCTTCGGGGCCGAGTTTCGTTTCGCGAGCATCGATCTCGTGCTCTTCGATGTGGATCGAGGTCAGCACGTCATCTTGCACGATGCGCTGCGAGAGGATGATCGCGTCCTCGTAGTTGTGGCCCTCCCACGGCATGAACGCGACGAGCAGGTTCTTACCGAGCGCCATCTCGCCGTTGTCCGTGCAGGGCCCGTCGGCGATCACGTCGCCGGCCTCGACATGCTGGCCCTCGTCGACCACCGGTCGCTGATTGAAGCTGGTGCCCTGGTTGGACCGACGGAACTTCGCGACCCGGTAGGTCTGGTGGGTGCCGTCGTCGTTCGCGATGCTGATGTAGTCCGCGGAGACGTCCTCGACCACGCCGGACTTCTCGGCGACGATGACGTCACCCGCGTCGACGGCCGCGCGCCCCTCCATGCCGGTGCCGACCAGCGGGGATTCGCTCCGCAGCAGCGGCACGCTTTGCCGTTGCATGTTGGCGCCCATCAGGGCCCGGTTGGCCTCGTCGTGTTCCAGGAACGGGATCATCGCGGTCGCGACGGACACCGTCTGCCGCGAGGAGACGTCCATGTAGTCGACGTCGGTGGGCGGCACCTGATCGACGTCACCGCCCTTGCGGCGCACCAGGACGAGATCCTCGATGAGCTTGCCGTCCTTGCCGAGCTTGGCCGACGGCTGCGCGATAATGTGGCGATCCTCCTCGTCGGCCGTCAGGTAGTCGATCTGGTCGGTGGCCTTGCCGTCGACGACGCGCCGGTACGGCGTCTCGATGAAGCCGAACGGGTTGACGCGGGCGTAGGTCGCCAGCGACCCGATCAGGCCGATGTTCGGGCCCTCCGGCGTCTCGATGGGGCACATGCGGCCGTAGTGCGACGGGTGCACGTCGCGAACCTCGAGCGAGGCGCGATCGCGGGACAGGCCTCCGGGTCCGAGCGCCGACAGGCGACGCTTGTGCGTGAGGCCGGCGAGTGGGTTGGTCTGGTCCATGAACTGGGAGAGCTGGCTGGTGCCGAAGAACTCCTTGATCGAGGCCACGACCGGGCGGATGTTGATCAGGGTCTGCGGCGTGATCGCCTCGACGTCCTGGGTCGTCATCCGCTCGCGCACCACGCGCTCCATGCGGGACAGGCCCACCCGGATCTGGTTCTGGATGAGCTCGCCCACGGTGCGCAGCCGGCGGTTGCCGAAGTGGTCGATGTCGTCGATCTCCACCGGCAGGGTCTGCTCGGTCCCGTCCGCGCCCCGGACGGTCCACTCGGTCTGCCCGTCGTGCAACCGCAGCAGGTATTCGATCGTCGCGGCGAGATCGTCGATGGTCAGCGTGCTGGCCGTCAAGTCGAGGCCGAGCTTCTTGTTCAGCTTGTAGCGGCCCACGCCTGCGAGGTCATAGCGCTTGTCCTTGAAGAACAGGTTCTCCAGCAGGACCTGTGCGCTCTCCTTGGTCGGCGGCTCACCCGGCCGCAGCTTGCGGTAGATGTCCAACAGCGCCTCGTCCTGGCCCGGAACATGGTCCTTCTCCAAGGTGGTCAGCAGGACCGACGACCACGAGAAGCGTTCCTTGATCCGCGCCTCGTCCCAGCCGAGCGCCTTGAGCAGCACGGTGACCGGCTGACGCCGCTTGCGATCGATACGCACGCCGATGGTGTCACGCTTGTCGATATCGAACTCGAGCCACGCGCCACGCGACGGGATGACCTTGACGGAGAAGATGTCCTTGCCGGCGGCCTTGTCGACGCTCTTGTCGAAGTAGACCCCCGGGGAGCGGACGAGCTGGGACACGACGACGCGTTCCGTGCCGTTGATGATGAACGTCCCCTTGGACGTCATCATCGGGAAGTCACCCATGAACACCGTCTGTGACTTGATCTCGCCGGTCTCGTTGTTCACGAACTCGGCGGTGACGAACAGCGGCGCGGAGTAGTTCATGTCCTTGTCGTGGCACTCGGCCTCGGAGGCTTTGACCTCGTCGAAGCGCGGGTTGGAGAACGACAGCGACAGGTTCCCGGCGAAATCCTCGATGGGCGAGATCTCGGCAAGGATCTCGTCCAGCCCGCTACGGGCCGCCGGATCGTCCTGCCCGGCACGCCATTCGGCGCTGCCGATCAGCCGAGCAAACGAATCCGTCTGCAGGGCCAGGAGGTTGGGAACTTCGATGGGCTCGTTGAACTTCGCGAACGAGACGCGGTGTGCGGAGCCGGTGCGGACGGTGGACGAGCTCGTGACAGCCAAGATGCGTCCTTCCAAGGACAATCGCTTCGAACTTCTCGTGGCGCGGCCGGCTCGTCTGGCACGGGAAACCCACATGGCACCTGATGGAGACATGTTCCGGGACACGGGTGGACGAAAGAGGGCAGCGCAAAGAAGAAGCTTACCAGCAAATGCACACGCCTGTCCAGACGTGCCCCTGGCAGGTGCTACGTCGACGTCGCCGTGACGCGATCACACGCGCATCCGAAACGGCACATCGGAAAACATCTGCGAGAGGACGCGGCCCGCCATATGACCGACGTCGTCGTCACAAGCCTGAACCCTCCGGGCCCGATTCGTCAAGCCGTACGCCCGAAGCAATCGGCCGCTGCCCCCCGCGCTGGTGGATCGCGGCGGCAGCGGAATGTGATCGAGTGCACGCAGACGGTATCCTCCGCATGATCACGTGATCGCGTCGAGCAGTGCAAAAACAGGCGAGGAGGCACCGTGCGTCGACTCCCGGCGGCCGTCGGTATGCCCTCCCCGGACGATCGTCTCGCCGACGTGCCGCGCGCCGCCCGGGCCTACGTCCTCGCCGTCGAAATCGTGGCCGCGGCCGGATTCGTCATCGGGATCGCCATCGTCGGGCCGCACAGAATCGCGACGATGGTCACCCGCCCGGCCTTCTACTGGGTCGCGGCCCTGATCGTGATCGCCGACATGTACCCGCTGGTGCCGTGGATGCGGGATACGCGGGGCCGCATCCGTCTGCACTTCTCCGGCGCCTTCGCGCTCGCGCTCGTCTTGGTCTGTGGTCCTCCTGCGCTGGTCGTCTTCCCGCTGATCGCCCTCACATCGCAGAGCAGCATGCCGACGGCCCGATGGCGCCGGATCGTCAATACCGCGGTGCTGACCCTGGAGGGCTTAGGGGGATACCTCGTGCTCGGGCTGCTCTTCGGCAGCTGGCCGCAGAGTCCGTCGACGGCGCAGTTGTTGATCGGCGGCGCCGCCGTGGCACTCGCGTGGGAGGTGATCAATGTCGCCGTGGTGAGCGGGGCGATCACGCTGACCACGAGCACGTCGTTCTGGCCCACGGTTCGTCTCGGCGCGAGGCGCACGGCACCGTGGTTGACCACGCTCGTCGCCGCGCCGATGATCGCCGACATCGTCTTGCACACACCGCTTTTCGTACCGCCGGTGGCGCTCTTAACCGTCCTGATCCATCGCACCCTGGCGTCGACGATCCGCTCCGCTTCCGCCGCGCGCGTCGATCACCTCACCGGATTGGCGAACCGGACCGCGGCCCTGGAAGAACTCGACAGCCGCCTGCGGCCCGGCCCGGGAGCGGCCGGGGCAGGGGTAGGAGCAACGCTCATGATGATCGACCTCGACGGGTTCAAGGCGGTCAACGATACCTACGGGCATGAGGCAGGCGACCGGGTACTCGCCGAGATCGCGCGGCGGCTGCGTGCCACGATTCCGCCGGACCTGCTCGTCGCGCGTCTCGGCGGTGACGAGTTCGTCGTCATCGCCGATGCGTCGACCGATGGCGCCCCGATCGAAGCGGCCGTGCGGGCAGCGGTCCGCGCCCCCATCCGACCCGGGCGGCCCGCCAGCGGCATGGGCGCTGACGGCACGTTCCCGGAACCGGTCATCGAACTCGACTGTTCGATCGGATCGGTTTCGACAGATGGCAATTCGGAGCCATTGGCGATGCTGCGCAGCGCCGACCGGCGCATGTACGAGGCAAAGACCTCGCGGGCCTCGCGGTTCTCGCTGGCCGCAGGGCGCGACAGCGATGGGCCACGATCCGCGATGCTGCACCGCACGGGGCGACGCCGTTACGATGGGGAGAAATCGGACCGATACCTCGTCGATCGCGAGGCACCGTAAGTGACGCGGCTGCGCTTCGGCGGCGGATTGCGGGTCCGGCAGATCGTAAGCAGCACACCATCAATCGCAGCACCATGAACCGAGCACGATGAACCGCAGCGGCGAGTAGGAACGGGACGGAGGCCGATCGATGATCGCGGCCGTCGCCTTTGATCTCGACGACACGCTCGCGGAGTCCAAGACACCGATTTCCACGACCATGGCCGACCTGCTGGTGCGACTCGGCCGGTTGGTGCCAGTGTGCATCATCTCGGGGGGGCGGTTCGAGCAGTTCCGCGATCAAGTCGTTCGCCTGCTGCCTCCGGCGGACCCCGCACTCGAGTCGCTGCATCTCATGCCGACCTGCGGGACCCGCTACTACCGTCATACGGCCGGCGAATGGCGGCAGATCTATGCCGACGACCTGACCCCCGAGGAGAAGCGCGACGCGATCGAGGCGATCGAGGCAGCGGCCAAGGGGCTCGGAATGTGGGAGCCCGACGAAATTGTCACGGGTGATCGCATCGAGGACCGCGGCTCGCAGATCACATTCTCGGCGCTCGGCCAGCGGGCCGAGGTCGCGCGCAAGAAGACCTGGGATCCGGACGGCGCCAAGCGCCAGGTCCTTCGGGAAGAGGTACAGCGCGCCCTGCCGGCCCTCGAGGTGCGGGCCGGTGGTTCGACGTCGATCGATATCACCCGAAAGGGCATCGACAAGGCTTACGGCGTCAGGCATTTCGCGGCAGCGATCGATGTCGACCTAGGCAGCATACTGTTCGTCGGCGACCGGCTCGACCCGGGCGGGAACGATGCACCGGTGATCGAGCTGGGAGTGCAGACGCACGCCGTCCGCGACTGCCGTGAGACGGAGAGTCTCCTGCCGCGCCTGATCTCGGCACTGCAGAACGGTTCCGGCGGTGCCTGGCCCGGCGACGGGCACGGCATGTGCGGCCACGACGGCGGGAAGCACCCAGGTCGGTGACCGGTGCGTCGTGGCGGCGATGAGCCGCGGCGAGAGTGCACCCCAGAATGCGCAAAGGGCGGGCTGCAGTGGTGCAG
>JAFIHI010000217.1 GCA_017848755.1 Nakamurella sp.
CCGGTGGTGCGACCATGTCCCACCGCCGCACCGCATACGAGTGCACGAAGTAGAACCGCGTGTCGGCGTCCAGGCCCGCGAAAAGCCGGGACCCCGCCCCGGGGATGACGTTGTTCCACCCGAGGTGCGGGACGATTGGCGCAATCAGCCGCTCAACCGTGCCCGGCCACTCCCCGATCCCTTCCGTCCGCTCGCCGTGTTCCACGCCCGTCTCGAAGAGCACCTGCATGCCGACGCAGATACCCAGCACCGCACGGCCGCCAGCCAGCCGCCGGCCGATGATCCGCTCGCCCCGCACCGCGCGGATCCCTTCCATGCACGCGGCGAAGGCGCCGACCCCGGGAACGACGAGACCGTCCGCGCCCAAAGCGATCTCGAAATCCGCGGTCACCACGACGTCCGCCCCGACCCGCTCCAACGCGCGGCGCGCGGAGGCGATATTGCCCGACCCGTAATCGAGCACGGCAATGCTCTTCATCTCGCGCTCTTCATCCCGCGGCAGTCACGCTGCCGTGCTGTGCTTGTCACTTCTACTATGCGGCCTTCCCGAACTCTCCCACCATCGCGATGATCGCCAACGCTAGGATCACGGCCGCAACAGCCGCGAGAACCCCTGCGGCGTAACGGTGTTCGGTCCGCCACATCGACACGGTGCCCGCGCCGAGGAACCCGGCGATCGCCACCAGCAGCACCACCAGCCAGCTCACAACACGCCCTTGGTCGACGGCACGCCACCGATCCGCGGGTCGAACTCGACGGCCGCGCGCAGCGCCCGCGCCACAGCCTTGTACTGCGCCTCGCAGATGTGGTGCGGGTCGCGGCCGTACAGCACCCGTACGTGCAGCGCGATCCGCGCGTGGAAGGCCAGCGAATCGAACACATGCCGGTTCAGCACCACCGGGTAGTTGCCGCCGACCACCGCGGGCAGCACCGCATCGGGCTCGCCGGTGTGCACCGAGAACGGCCGCCCGGACAGGTCGATCGCCGCGTGCGCCAGCGTCTCGTCCATCGGGACGAACGCGTCGCCGAACCGTCGAATGCCGGCCTTGTCGCCGAGCGCCTGTCCGATCGCCTGCCCGAGCACGATGGCCGTGTCCTCCACCGTGTGATGCGGGTCGATGTCGACGTCGCCCTCCGACCGGACCGTGAGATCCAGGCAGCCGTGTACCCCGAAGGCCGTGAGCATGTGGTCGAAAAACCGCACTCCGGTTGCGATCTCGGTCTGACCGCTGCCATCCAGGTTCACCGCGACGAACACGGAGGATTCGCTCGTCGTCCGCTGGATCCGCGCCGTGCGCGCGGTCCGGGCCGGGCCTTCGAGGGCATCGCTGCCGTCGGGCTCTGCATGTCCAGGAAGCGTCATGCTCATGGCTCCTCACTCGCTGTCGGGGCAGGCGGAAGGTCCGGGCATACCGCCAGGAACGCATCGTTGTCGCTG
The DNA here is from genome assembly GCA_017848755.1 of Nakamurella sp. Classification (GTDB taxonomy): domain Bacteria; phylum Actinomycetota; class Actinomycetes; order Mycobacteriales; family Nakamurellaceae; genus Nakamurella. The sequence continues at coordinate 1,439 of JAFIHI010000217.1, forward strand.
GGCGTGCCGATCGTCAGCCGCAGATACCCGGCGATGCCGACGTCGCGCAGCAGGATCCCGGAATCGACGAAGGCCCGCCAGGTCGCCGCCGCGTCGGCAAAGCGGCCGAACAACAGGAAGTTGGCATCCGACGGTATGACGGCGTAGCCCTTGCCGCGCAACGCTTCTGCCACGCGCTCCCGCTCGGCGACGAGCCGCGCCACGGAACCCAGCGTCTCGCCCGCATGCCGCAGCGCGGCGCGCGCCGCCGCCTGGGTGAGCGCGGAGAGGTGGTAGGGCAGCCGGACCAGTTGCACCGCGTCGACGATCGCCGGGGCGGCGATGAGGTACCCGAGCCGACCCCCGGCGAACGCGAACGCCTTGCTCATGGTGCGCGAGACCACCAGTCGCGCCGGGAACTCCGCGATCAGCGATACCGCGCTCGGCACCTCGGCCACCGCCGCGAACTCGCCATACGCCTCGTCCACGATCACGATGCCCGGCGCCGCATCCGCCAGCGCGCGGATCTCGTCCAGGCCGAGCGCGCCGCCGGTCGGGTTGTTCGGGCTCGTGACGAACAGCACGTCCGGGCGGCGGCGCCCGACCTCGGCGGCGGCCGCGGCGACGTCCAGCGAGAAGTCTGCCCGCCGGGGCGCGTCGATCCACGTGGTCTGTGTGCCGGAGGCCAGGATCGGGTGCATGGAATAGGACGGGGTGAAGCCGAGCGCCGTGCGGCCCGGGCCGCCGAACGTCTGCAGCAGTTGCTGCAGGATCTCGTTGGATCCGTTGGCGGCCCAGAGGTTTCGCACGCCCACCGCGACGCCGGTCGCGGACGTGACATACGCTGCGAGGTCCGCGCGCAGCGCCGTCGCATCGCGGTCCGGGTACCGGTTGAGGCTCGCCGCGGCGGCCGCTACGGCATCCGCGATATCGCGCACCAGGGCCTCGCTCGGCGGATACGGGTTCTCGTTCGTGTTCACCCGCACGGGCACGTCGAGTTGCGGTGCGCCATAAGGGGACTTGCCGCGCAGATCGTCTCGGAGCGGGAGATCGGCCAGCGTCACAGCACCCCCCACGGCGTCCAATACAGGGTCCACCACAGCGTCTCCGATACCGTCCCCCATCGCAGCGCCCGTCATGGTTCGAACCTGATCGCGACGGCATCGCCGTGGGCCGGCAGGTTCTCGGCCTCGGTCAGCGCACCGATCGGCCCGGCCACCTCGGCCAGCGCGGCAGCCGTGTACTCCACCACCTGCACCGACTTCAGGAACGTGGTCGTATTCAGCGCCGAGGAATACCGCGCCCCGCCGGAGGTCGGCAGCACGTGGTTCGACCCGGCGCAGTAGTCGCCGAGCGAGACCGGGGAGTACGGCCCGACGAAGACGGCACCGGCGTTGCGGATCCGCCGGGCGACCTCCTCCGCGCCGCGCGTCTGCACCTCGAGATGTTCGGCGGCGTAGGCGTCCGCCACCATCACGGCGTCGTCGAGCGAGGCGACGAGCACGGTGCCGGACTGCGGGCCGGTCAACGCGGCGCGCACCCGCTCGGAATGCCGGGTGGCCGCCACCATCCCGGGCAGCAGCGCGTCGACCGCGTCGGCGAGCGCCGCCGACGGGGTGATCAGCACGCTCGCCGCATTCGGGTCGTGTTCGGCCTGCGAGATCAGGTCCGCCGCAACGTATCTCGGGTCGGCGGAATCGTCGGCGACGACGGCGATCTCCGTCGGCCCCGCCTCGGAGTCGATGCCGACGATGCCGCGCAGCGCCCGCTTGGCCGCCGTCACGTACACATTGCCGGGTCCGGTGATCACATCCACGGGCTCCACGGCCGGCAGGCCGCGAGCGGCGTCATACTCGCTGCCGTACCCGAGCAGGGCGATCGCCTGCGCTCCCCCGGCCGCGTACACCTCGCTGACGCCGAGCAGTGCGCAGGCCGCCAGCACGGTGGCATCGGGCCAGCCGCCGGCGGACACCTGCGGCGGTGAGGTGACCACGATGTCCTCGACGCCCGCGACCTGCGCCGGCACCACGTTCATCACCACGCTGGACGGGTAGAGCGCGAGCCCGCCGGGCACGTAGAGGCCGACCCGCCCCACCGGGACCCAGCGCTGCGTGACCACACCACCGGTGGCGAGTTCGGTGCGCTGCTCGGTGGGCACCTGCGCGGCGTGCCCGGCGCGGGCGCGGCGGATGGATTCGAGGAGCGCATCTTTGAGCGCCGGGTCCAGCGACGCCGCAGCCTCGTCGATGACGTGGTTCGGGACCCGCAGCGATTCCGGTCTCACCTGGTCGAATCGCTCGCAGTAGTCGAGGACGGCGGCGGCACCGCGCGCACGCACGTCGGCGAGGATGGGGGCGACCGCTTCGTCCGCCGCATGCGCCGAACCGGTCGCACGCGGGAGGACGCTCCGCAGCGCGGCGGTCCCGAGGGTGGATCCGAGTCCGGCGGTCGGTTCGGCGCCGAGAGCCGTGGTGAGGTCGATTCGTCGCAGCATGGGGCCCGATCCGGTCGAGGTGGGGTGTACTCAGCAAGCGTAGGGCCCCCGCCACGGGCGGTGTCGCGCGACCGGCCGCGCGGACCGGCGCACGGGTGGCGCCGGTCGGCGGTCGGATTAACCGATCCAGCCGCCGACGAGGGCGCCCAGGCCGTAGGTGACGGCCATCGCGAGCACGCCGCCGATCACGTTCCGCGCGATCGCCCGGCCGGCCGGTGCCTGCCCGAGCCGGGCGGACAGCCAGCCGGTGACGGCGAGCGCCGCGCCGACGGCGAGCACCGTGATCCACGCGATCCACGCGCGCGGCGAGAGCAGCACGCCGAGCAGCGGGACCGCCGCTCCCACCACGAACGCGATGAAGGAAGCGAGGGCCGCATGGGACGGATTCGTCAGTTCGTTGGGGTCGATGCCGAGTTCGGCCTCCGCGTGCGCCCCGAGCGCGTCGTGCGCGGTGAGCTGCACCGCGACCTGATGCGCGAGGTCGGCGTCGAGCCCCTTGTCCCGGTAGATGCCGGCGAGCTCGGCCAGCTCCTGCTCGGGCATCTCGACCAGTTCACGCCGTTCCTGCTCCAGCACGGCGCGTTCGGTGTCGCGCTGGGTGGATACGGACACGAATTCGCCGACGGCCATCGACATGGCACCGGCCAGCAGGCCGACCACGCCGGCCAGCAGGATCGGCCCCCGGGCGGTGGTGGCACCCGCGAAGCCGAGCACGAGCGCTGCCGTCGAGACGATACCGTCGTTGGCGCCGAGCACACCAGCGCGAAGCCAGTTGAGCCGGCCGGCGACGGAACCGCCCATCGGCTCCTGGTGGATGGCATCGGCCGCGGGGGTCTTTTCGCTCGTCACCATGTGTCAAGGGTGGCACGTCCGGCGCGGCCGTTCCAGCAAGGCAAACCTTGCTTTACCCCTGGTCGGCGGGGCTCTGCATGGCGTCGTTCGGTGTGTCCCGCCCGGCGTCCTGATTAGCGCCCCGCCCGGCGTCCTGATCAGCGTCCGGCACGGCAGGCTCGATCGTCGCCCGCTTCCGCCCGAGGTCGGGCCGCCCGTCCCAGGCCGCCAGGAACGTGTAGACCACGACCGCCAGCAGCGGCTCGGCGATGATGGCCAACGGTGTGGACAGGCTGGGCCCGGCGACGACGATCGAGTCGTGTCCGGTCTTGCCGACAGTGGCCGGATCGACACCGCGGGCCAGCAGCAGGCCGAGCCCGAACGCAATAGCCGAACCGGCCGAGGTCGCGGCGAAGACGGTGAGCAGCGTGGTGGTGCCGCGGATCGCGCGGATCCGCCACGCGGCGGCCGCGACCACAAGACCCACCGCGGCACCGGCGAGGACGAACAGCATGAGCCCGTCGAACGGGTGGTAGTCGGCCGTGGGCAACGACACGTAACTGCCGTCCGCGAATACCTTGATCTGCTGCCCCGGCGCGATCGCCGCCCACACGACGCCCTGCGCCACGCCGAGCAGGGCGATGATGACCGCGAGCACCGCCCGCGCGATCGACCGGTGCCGACGCGCCCCCGGCCGTTCCGGGGGCTCAGGAGACTCGGGGGACGCCGGGGGCTCCGGTGGCGCGGACACCGCCCGACCCGCCGCACCGTCGGGCGCCGTCATGCGAGACAGTCCGCGCCCAGCAGGGCTTTCAGGTCACCCATGAGCGCCGACGTGGCGGTGACCCGGAAGCCGTCGTCGACGGCGAGCGTGGTCTCCCCCGATCCGTCGATCAACCGCAGGTGCACGGCGGTGGTGCCCGGATGCGCGGCGAGCACATCACGCAGCCGGTCGATCATCGGCTCCGTACAGCGGGCGGCCGGAAGGCTCACCCGCACCGGGCCACGGCCGGTGGTGGCCGTGAGATCCGGCACCGTCACCTTGTCGGCGTGCAGCGAGAGCCGGTCGTCCGAGCGCGACACCCGGCCGCGCACCAGCACGATCGCGTCCTCCGCCAGCTGCAGCGAGACCTCCGCGTAGATCTTCGGGAAGAACGCGACCTCGACGCCGCCGGACAGGTCCTCCAGGGTTGCGGTGGCCCACGGGTCCCCCTTCTTGGTGAGCCGGCGGGACAGGCCGGACAGGATCCCGCCCACCGTCACCGTGGCGCGATCCGGCACGGTGCCATCCAGGATGTCCGGGATCGACGTGTCGGCCTGCGCGCTGAGCAGGTGCTCGACGCCGGACAACGGGTGCCCGGACACATACAGCCCCAACATCTCTCGCTCGAACGCGAGGCGCAGCTTCGGCTCCCATTCGGTGTCCGGCACGGTGATCGCGAACGCGTCGCCCACGTCCTCCGCGCTCATGTCGCCGAACAGGTCGAACTGCCCGGCGGCCTCGGCGCGTTTCACTCCGAGCACCGAATCGATCGCCTCGGTGTGCACCATGAGCAGACCCTTGCGCGGATGCCCGAGCGAATCGAAGGCGCCGGCCTTGATCAGCGACTCGACCACCTTCTTGTTGCAGGCGGCCGCGTCGACCTTGGCCAGATAGTCCGCGAAGTCCGTGTAGGTGCCCTTGTCCCGGCGGGCGGTCAAGATCGAGTCCACCGCGGTCGTGCCGACGTTGCGGATGGCGCAGAGCCCGAAGCGGATGTCCGCGCCGACCGTCGCGAAATTCCGCTCGGAGGCGTTCACGTCGGGCGGCAGCACCGTGATGCCCATCGACCGGCACTCGGCGAGGTAGACCGCCATCTTGTCCTTGTCGTCGCCGACCGAGGTGAGCAGCGCGGCCATGTACTCGGCCGGGTAGTTCGCTTTCAGGTAGGCGGTCCAGTAGGAGACCAGCCCGTAGCCGGCGGTGTGCGACTTGTTGAAGCCGTAGTCGCAGAACGGCAAGAGCGTGTTCCACAGCGCATCGATCGCGCCCTGCGAGAAGCCGTTGGCGAGCATGCCGCCTGTGAAGTTCTCCAGCTGAGCGTCCAGCTCCGCCTTCTTCTTCTTGCCCATGGCGCGGCGCAGCAGGTCGGCCTGGCCGAGCGTGTAGCCGGCGACCTTCCGGGCGATCGCCTGAACCTGCTCCTGATAGACGACGAGACCGTATGTCTCGTCGAGGATCTCGGCCAAAGGCTCGGCGAGTTCCGGGTGGATCGGCACCACCGGTTGCCGGTGGTTCTTCCGCTCGGCGTAATCGATGTGCGCGTTCGCGGCCATCGGCCCTGGCCGGTACAGCGCGAGCACGGCGGCGATGTCGCCGAACGCGGTCGGTGCCATCTGCCGCAGCAACGCGCGCATCGGGGCGCCGTCCAACTGGAAGACGCCGAGCGTGTCGCCGCGGGCGAGCAACTGGTAGGTCGCGGCGTCGTCAAGCGGGAGGGTGTCCATGTCGACGGTCACCCCGCGGTTGGCCTTGATGTTGCGCACCGCGTCGTCGATGACGGTGAGGTTCCGCAGGCCCAGGAAGTCCATCTTGAGCAGGCCGAGCTTCTCGCAGGTCGGATAGTCGAACTGCGTGATGATGGCGCCGTCCTGCGGGCGCTTCATGATCGGGATGTGCTCGACCAGCGGTTCGGAGGACATGATCACGGCGCAGGCGTGCACGCCCCACTGGCGTTTCAAGCCTTCCAGACCGCGCGCCGTGTCGTAGACCCGCTTCACCTCCGGATCGGATTCCACCAGCGCCCGGAACTCGCCGCCCTCGGCGTAGCGGTCGTGCGACGGATCGAAGATCTTCGCCAGCGGCACGTCCTTGGCCATCACCGGCGGCGGTAGCGCCTTGGTGACGCGATCCCCCATCGCGAACGGGTAGCCGAGCACGCGCGAGGCGTCCTTCAGCGCCTGTTTGGTCTTGATCGTGCCGTAGGTGACGACCTGGCAGACCTTGTCGTGCCCGTACTTCTCGGTGACGTACGCCAGCACCTCCCCGCGCCGGCGTTCGTCGAAGTCGATGTCGATATCCGGCATGGACACCCGGTCCGGGTTCAGGAACCGCTCGAACAGCAGCGAATGTTCCAGCGGGTCGAGCTCGGTGATCCGCATGGCGTACGCGACCAGCGAGCCGGTGGCCGAGCCGCGGCCGGGCCCGACCCGGATGCCGTGCTCCTTCGCCCAGCCGATGAGATCCGCCGTCACCAGGAAGTAGCCGGGGAACCCCATCGAGAGGATCATTGTGACCTCGTAGTCGGCGCGCTCCCGCACCTCGGGCGAGATCCCTTGCGGGTAGCGGAATCTTAAGCCCCGCTCGACCTCCTTCACGAACCAGCTGGCCTCGTCCTCGCCCTCCGGGACCTCGAAGCGGGGCATCAGGTTCGCCGACTCGTCGAACTCGACGGAGCAGCGCTCGGCGATCGCCAGGGTGTTGTCGCACGCCTCGGGCAGCGAGTACTTCTCGTCCCAGATCGCCCGCATCTGCGCGGGGCTCTTGACGTAGTACTCCTCGCCGTCGAGCTTGAACCGCTTCGGATCGTCGAGCGTGGAGCCGGATTGCACCGCCAGCAGCGCCTCGTGCGAGGTGGCGTCCGATTCGTTCGTGTAGTGCAGGTCGTTCGTGGCCAACAGCGGCAGGCCGAGATCCTTCGCGATCCGCAAAAGCCCGTCCCGCACCCGGTCCTCGATGGCGAGCCCGTGATCCATGACCTCGACGAAATAGTTTGCGGCGCCGAAGATGTCGCGGAACTCGGCGGCCGAGGCGAGCGCCTTGCCGTAGTCGCCGAGCCGCAGCCAGGTCTGCACCTCCCCGGACGGGCAGCCCGTGGTAGCGATCAGCCCGGCGGCGTACTCGGCGAGCAGTTCTCGGTCGGCGCGCGGCTTGTAGAAGAACCCCTCCGTCGACGAGCGAGACGCCAGCCGGAACAGGTTGTGCATGCCCGCGGTGGTCTCCGAGAGCAGCGTCATGTGCGTGTAGGCGCCGCCGCCCGACACATCGTCGCCGGAATTGCTGCCGCCGTCCGCCCATCGGACCTGCGTGCGGTCGAAACGGGACGTGCCCGGCGTGACGTAGGCCTCCATGCCGATGATCGGTTTGATCCCGGACGCCTTGGCCTGCTTGTAGAAGTCGTATGCGCCGAACACGTTTCCGTGGTCCGTCATGGCGATCGCCGGCATGCCCAGCTCGGCGGTCTTCGCCATCAGATCGCCGACGCGCGCCGCACCGTCCAGCATGGAGTACTCGGTGTGCACATGAAGGTGCACGAACGAACTGCCTGCCACGCCCGATCCTCCTGCATTGCACCGCCGACCCGACGTACGGATCCCCCAGACCGTACCCGGCCTGCGCTCCCAGGGTCCCACATTCGGTCCACGGCAGGTACGGTCAGACCCGTGACGATCACGAACCTTCCGCCGGATCGGCCGATCCCGGACGCGGACGATCTGCGGCTGCTCGCGGAACTCATCAACAACGTGTCGATCCCGCTGGCGAACGCGGCCTGGAATGCGCGGATGAGCCAGGCCGAGGCGGCCGCAAGGCTGGTGTCGATGGCCGAGCGCGGCCTGCCGCTGCGGCTGGTGGCGGACGGCGACCGGAACGCGCTGTGGCATATCGCGCAGGCCGGCCCGGCACACCCTATGGAGCCGGTTCCGGCGGCCCAGTTGGACGCGCCCGCAGCCCCGGCCCCCCCGTCGGGTTCTGAGCCGGGCCCCGCGTCCGATGCGGACCCGTCCGATGCGGGCTCCGTACCGCCTATGACGACGGACACGGACGCGACACCTGCCGTGTCTGCCGCGCCGCACATTCCCGAGCACGAGGCGGACGAGGCAGACAAGTCAGCGGCTCCGCAGGTGCAGGAGGCAGAGCCCGGCCAACCCGAGGCCGACACACAACCGGCCGCCGAGCCGCAGCCGGTGGAGGCCCGGGCAGCGGTCGAACCGCAACCCGCGGAGCCCCAGCCCGCAGCGCCGCCCACACCCCGTTGGGCCCAGCATCACGTCACCGGGCCTGCCGCGGAACAGCTCCTCGTGACCATCATCGAGGTGCGCGATCCCGGCGACGAGGCCATGGCCGCCGCAGGACGCCCGATCGCCCCCGGCTACCGGGCGATCCTGGTCCGGAGCTGGGTAGCGAACGTCGGATCGGTGTTCTACCCGGCCAGCGCCGACGCGAACCTCGTCGTCGAGACCGACCGGCACGAGCTTCTCGGGCGATCGGGGCCGCCGCCCGCGCCCTATCCGGGGTTCGCGATCGGTATCGGGCCGGGCCAAGCGGCGGACGGCTGGTCACTGTTCATCGTTCCGGCCGCGACCGTGCTGGCGGGCCTGAAGTGGTGCATCCGGCCGGACATCCCGCAGACGATCGTCGGCTGGCCCATCGCGCCCTGACGCCCCTCGGCCGCACGGGAGGTGCGACAGCGCCCACCGGCGCAGCCGCGAACATCGTCATACTCGATGGCGGGGCTGGAACGTGTCTATGAGCCGCGGAGCACGTCCAGGGCGTGCGCGAGGTCGTCCGGGTAGCGGCTCGCGTAGGTGACGGCGCTGCCGCTGCCGGGATGCACGAAGCTCAGCGAGTAGGCGTGCAGCCATTGCCGGGTGAGGCCGAGCCGGGCGGCGAGCACCGGGTCCGCGCCGTAGGTCAGGTCGCCGACCAGCGGGTGGCGGAGCGCCGAAAAATGCACCCGGATCTGGTGCGTACGCCCCGTCTCCAGGTGCACGCGCATGAGCGTGGCGGCCGGGAACGCCTCGATCGTCTCGTAGTGCGTGACGCTCTCCCGGCCGCCGGCCATGACGGCGAACTTGTAGTCCGCCTTGGGATGTCGACCGATCGGTGCGTCGATCGTGCCGTCGGTGGGGTCCGGGTGGCCCTGCGCGATGGCGTGGTAGACCTTGTCCACGGTGCGGTGCCGGAACGCATTCTTGAGGATCGAGTAGGCGCGTTCGCTACGGGCGACGACCATGACGCCGGTGGTGCCGACGTCGAGCCGTTGCACGATGCCCTGGCGTTCGGACGCGCCTGAGGTGGCGACCGTGATGCCCATCGCAGCGAGGCCGCCCAGCACCGTCGGACCCGTCCAGCCGACGGATGCGTGCGCGGCGACCCCGACCGGCTTGTCGACGACCACGATGTCCGCATCGACGTGGATCACAGCGAGCCCGGCGACGGGCTGCGCCACGACGGTGAGCGGGGCCGGCGGGTCGGGGAGGGTGAGGTCCAACCAACTGCCGGCCACCAGTCGCGCGGATCGGTCCAGCACGGCGCCGTCGCAGAGCGCGTCGCCGGCATCGAGCATGGTAGCGACGGTGGTGCGGCTCAGGCCCAGCAGCTTCGCCAGGCCCGCGTCGGCGCGCATGCCGTCGATGCCGCCGGGCACCGGGAAGCGCCGGAACTCACCCATCACGTCGGCGGCGGCCGCGGTGACGCGTGCCGTCGAAGTCGAACCCGGTGATCGCCAGCAGCACGAGCAGGATGCCGCCGATGGTGATCGCCGAATCGGCGGCGTTAAACGCGGGGAAATACCTTGCGTCCGGCCCGAACAGCGACACGAAGTCCACCACGTGCCCCTGCATCACGCCGGGCGCGCGGAAGATGCGGTCGATGAGGTTGCCGAGGGCCCCGCCCAGGATCAGGCCGAGGCAGACCGCCCACGGCGTGGACCTCAGCTTGGGCGCCATGCGGACGATGAAGACCACCACCGCGACCGCGATGATCGCCAGCAGCCACGTCATCCCGGTGGCCATGGAGAAAGCGGCCCCGGCGTTACGGATCTGCGTCAGGTACACGGCGCCGCCGAGGATGCGGATGTTCTCCCCCAGCGCGATGTTCGCGGCCACCAGCGCCTTGGTGACGACGTCGATGGCGACCACGGCCAGCGCGATGGCGATGAGCAGCGCGGTGCGCCACGGGGTCCGCGCCGGGGGGCCCGGGGGGGTTTCGGGTGCGCCGTCGGCGGACCTACTCGGCAGGGCGTTCGGTGGGGCGCTGGGCGAACCTGGGGCACGGCCGGACTCGGATTCGGGCTGGGTCACCGGTCCAGTGTCGCAAACGGCTGCGCCCATCTCATTTCAGGTCAGCGCCGGCCACGGCGTGTCCCGGCGAACCAGTCGGCGAGCACCCCGCCGCGCGCCACCGCCCGCAATCGCCTCTCGGTGGCATCCCGCTGACGTTCGGGTGCGACGATGAGCATCTGATCACCGGACTGCAGCCGGGTGGCGCGGTCGACGGGCACGGACTGGCCCTGACGCATGACGAGGGCGACGGTGGTGCCGGCGGGCAGTCGCAGTTCGTTGAGATAGACACCGCGCAGGCGGGAATCGTCCGGGACCCGCACCTGCAGCACGTGGGCACCCATCTCCTCCAGTGCGGCGACGTCGATCTGCACCTCGTTCGCGGCGCCGGTCTCGACCACGCCGAGCAGTGTCGCCACCCATGGCAGCGTGGTGCCCTGCACCAGGGTGTAGATCACCACGGCCACCACGATCACGGCGACCAGTTCCGCGCTGTGCGCCTGACCCACGGACAGCGGTACCAGCGCCAGCACGATCGGCACCGCCCCGCGGAGCCCCGAGTACGACAGGAACGCCTGTTCGCGCCACGGCACGCGGAACGGAGTGGCCGCCGCCATCACGGAGAGCGGACGCGCGAGGATCAGCACCGTCAGCCCGATGACGATGCCCGGCACGAGCGCCGCCGGCAGTTTCGCCGTGTCCACATACATGCCGAGGATCACGAACAGGCCGATCTGCGCCATCCAGCCCAGGCCGTCCGCAAATGCCAGCGTGGAGGCACGTTGCGGCAGCCTGCTGTTGCCCAGCACCAGCGCCGCGAGATACGTGGCGAGGAAGCCCGACGCGTGGGCGAATTCGGCGGTCGCGTAGGCGCCGACGGCCACGGCGAGCGCGGCCAGCGGGTAGAGACCGTTCGCCGGCAGAGCGCCGCGCCGCAGCCACCAGGCACCGGCAAAGCCGAGCGCGAGGCCCACCACCGCGCCGGCGATCAACTCGTAGACCACCAGAATCGGTGCGGTCCAGGTGATCTCGCCACTTCCGGCGAAGAGCAGCACGGCGATGACGACGGGCGCGTCGTTGAGGCCGGACTCCAACTCCAGCGCCGCACCCAACCGGGGCTTGACGCCGACACGGCGCAGGACCGAGAACACGGCCGCCACGTCGGTGCTGGACAGCACCGCCCCCCAGGTGAGCGACGTGCGCCAGTCGAATCCCATCAGGTAATGGACCGAGACTCCCGCCACGGCAATGGAAACCGCGACGGAGACGGTCGCCAGGCTTGCGCCGAGGCCGAGTGCGGGCCGCACGGTGGACCAGCGCGTGGTGAGCCCACCCTCGGTCAGGATCAGGACGAGCGCCGCCATGCCGAGGTGTTCGGTGAGCGCGGCGTCGGAGAACTGGACACCGATCACGCCGTTGCCGAGCAGCATGCCGATGCCGAGGTAGAGCAGCAGCGTCGGCAGCCCGAAACGACGCGAGACACGCACCGCGATCACAGCGAGGATCAGGATCAGCGCGAACAAACCGAAGACGGTGGGGACCTTCAAGTCCACGCGGATCACCTCCCTGCGCGTCGGCCGCCGCGTGCGGCTACCGGACCGGCGTCACCGAGTGATCCACGGATCGATCCATAGCGTGATCCACGGCCATGACGTCGTCACCTGTCGCGCCGATGCGCAGGCGATCGAGCAGCGCGAGCGTCATGGTCGCCCGGTTGAAGGTATAGAAGTGCAGTGACGGCGCACCCATATCGATGAGGTCACGACACATCGCCAAGGCGTGGTTGAACCCGAAGGAGCGCGCCGCCGCGGGATCATCGGCGACATCGGCTAGCGCCCGTGCGAGGTCCGCGGGCACCTGCTGGCCGGAGAGCTGGCAGATCCGGTTCAGCCGCCCCAGGCTGGTCACCGGCATGATCCCGGGAATGATCGGCACACGGACACCGGCAGCCCGCGCGCGGCGCACCAGCGCGGCGTAATCCTCGGCGGAGAACAGCATCTGCGTGATGACGAAATCCGCACCTGCTGCGACTTTGCCTGCCAGGTAACGGATGTCGCTGGCCGCATCGGGCGACTGCGGGTGCTTGGTGGGATAGGCCGCGACCCCGATGCAGAAATCACCCAGGGATCGGGTCAGCCGCACCAATTCGTCCGCATGCGTGAGTCCGCCCGGCGTTGCCACCCACGGGGCGAACGGATCCGAGCCGGGCGGGTCGCCGCGCAGCGCCAGGATGTTCCGCACCCCGGCGTCGGCGTAGGCGCCGAGGATCTGGCGAAGTTCGGCCACGGTGTGCCCGACGGCCGTCAGATGCGCGACCGGGATCAGGGTGGTGCGTGCGGCGATCTGTTCGGTGACCCGGATGGTGCGGTCGCGATGCGATCCGCCGGCGCCGTAGGTGACCGACACGAAGGCGGGGCGGCGCGCCTCCAACTGCCGGATCGCGGTCCACAGGATCGCTTCTTCGTCGTTGCTGCGCGGCGGATAGAACTCCACGGAGAAATGTGGGCCTGTGGTGGCCAGCTGTTCGCGCACGGTCACCATAGCGGCGATTCTATCGGGCGGGTACCGGCTCGCCGATCACGCGCGCTCCCGTGCGACCGTCAGAAGCCGGCGATTTGGGCGCGGCGGTGGACCTCCTTGACGCGCCCGGCGCGGAGCAGGGCCATGGCTGAGTCAGCTGCGCCGTCCGCCGCCCGATTCGCCGCGGGGGTATCGGCGGCGAACAGCCAGGTGACGATCTCGTCATCGGCGTAGCCGGCGTCGGTGAGCAGGGTGATGGTTCCCGGCAGCCCGCGGACCACGTCGCCGCCATCGAAGAACTCGGCGGGGATCTGCGGGACGCCGCCCTGCCGCACCGCGACCACGGTGCGGTCGCGCAGCATCTGGTGGACCTTGGTGACCACGATGCCGAGCATCTCGGCGATATCGGGGACAGGGCGCCAGGTGGGGCCGGTGGTGGCCGCCGAAAGCTCGCTCACCGGCTCACCATAACCGGCTCGCGATCACCGGCGCGGCCCGCCCGTGCCCCGGTGCCTGGCCCGGTACCACCGCGGAGTCGGATGCGCAGCGTGTCCGGGAAGTGCGGCAGGCTTTCCTAGGATTGGCAGCGTGCGCATCCCAGCAGACCGGTCGGGCAGGGTCCCGGGGGCCCCGGGAACCTCGCCCGCCCCGGCCACCGAGTCGCTGATCGGCGAAGTGCTCGAGGGCCGGTACCGGATCGACGCGTACCTCGCGCGCGGCGGGATGTCCACTGTCTACCGCGGCGTGGACACCCGCCTGGACCGTCCGGTCGCGATCAAAGTGATGACGCCGCAGTACGCCGCCGATCCCACCTTCCTGGTGCGTTTCGAACGCGAGGCACGTGCGGCGGCGCGCCTCGACAATCCGCATGTGGTCGGCGTCTACGACCAGGGCCGCGACGGCGAGAACGTATTCCTCGTCATGGAACTCGTCGACGGCGGCACCCTGCGCGACCTCGTGCACCAGCAGGGCCAGCTATCCGTCCGGACCGCGCTGTCGGTGCTCGAACCGACCCTGGACGCGTTGGCGGCGGCCCATGCCGCCGGTCTGGTGCACCGCGACGTGAAGCCGGAGAACGTGCTCATCTCCTCTCGCGGGGAGGTGAAGGTCGCCGATTTCGGCCTGGTGCGCGCCGTCACGTCGACGACCATGGCCACCGGCGACGTCATACTCGGGACGGTCGCGTACCTCTCACCGGAGCAGGTGGCCACGGGTGCCGCCGACGAGCGGTCCGACGTCTACGCGGCGGGTGTCGTGGCCTACGAGATGCTCACCGGCCACCCGCCGTTCGCCGGCGGCAACGCGCTGTCGGTCGCGTACCAGCACGTGCATTCAGAGGTGCCGCCGGTCGCCGACGCAGCGCCCGGCGTGCCGGAGGGCATCGCGGCCGTCATCGACGCCGCCACCAGCCGCGACGCGCTGGGCCGCCCCGCGAACGCCGGCGAGTTCCTGCGGGAGCTGCGCCGGGCACGCCAGGCGGTGGGCCTGGCACTCGCGCCGGTGCCCGTGCCGCTCCACCCGGACCGGGCCCCGGGCACGCCGAGCCCGCCCCGGCCGACCACCGTCCGGCCCGGCGACGGTCAGCCGACGGCCATCCAGCCGCCGGCACACGGTAACGACCGCCCGGCGCCCGGCGGACCCGACCGGCAAGCCCGATCGTCCGCGCAGCTAGTACGGCGGCGCGGCAGGCGTCGCACGCTCATCGTGCTCGCGGTGATCCTCCTGCTCGCGGCGGTGGCCGCGCTCGGCGGCATGTGGCTTGCGAACCGGTGGACGTCGATGCCGGCGGTGCTGCACCGGCCGAGCGCCGACGCAATGCTGGCGGTCAAGAGTGCGGGCCTGCACGCCGTGCTCATCACCCGGCACGACAATGCCGTTCCCAGCGGGGATATCGCAGCGGCCGAGCCGCCCGCGGACACCAGGCAGCGGCGCGGCGCCACCGTAAGCCTCGTGGTCTCCAGCGGCCGGCCGGTGGTGCCGCACATCGCGCCCGGGACGTCGCGCGACGCGGCCGGCTCACTGATCCGCGCCGCGGACCTCACGCCCGTCACCGACGCGGCTGCGAACGTGTATGACGATGCGATCGTGGCGGGTTCCGTCGTGGCGACGAAGCCCGCGGCCGGCCAGAGCGCGCCGATCGGCTCCGATGTGCTGATGGTGCTCTCCCGCGGTCCGCAGCCCCAGGCGATTCCGTCGGTCGCCGGGAAGCAGACCGAGGACGCGCAGAACAAACTGCTGGTGGCCGGATTCACGCTCGGTCCGGTGAAGACCGAGTTCCGGGCCGACGTGCCCGCGGGCACGGTGATCGGCACCGACCCGCCGGCCGACGCGATGGCGCCGCACGGTTCGCCCGTATCCCTGGTGCTGGCCGACTCGAAGACGGTGCCGCCGGTCGATGGCGGTACGGTCGCCGACGCGGCCCGATCCCTCCGCGCGGCCGGATTCACCGTGACGATCGGCACGCCGGTTTTCGACGGCACCGTGCCCGGCGGGCAGGTGGTCGCCATCGAGCCGCCCGCGGGCACCCGGATCGACCCCGCTCATCCGGACGTCACGGTGATCGGATCGAACGCGGTCACGGTCCCGTCGGTGACGACGATGACGGTGTCCCGGGCGAAGCAGGTTCTCGCCGACGAGGGCCTGGAGGTGAAGGCGTGGTCGCTGTTCGGCGGCGACGGCGCGATCGTGACCAGCCAGCAACCGGACCCCGGAGCGCTGGTGGAACCGGGCAGCACGGTGAGGCTGACCGCCTGGCCGTAAGGTCCGGACAGCACCGCCGTTCGGTCGCCGCGAGGCCGACCCAGCTAGGCGCGGGCGCGCTGAAACCCGTTCAGCTACGCAACATCTCGGCGACCAGGAAGGCCAGCTCCAGCGATTGCTGGGTGTTCAGCCGCGGGTCGCATGCCGTCTCGTACCTCCCGGCGAGATCCTCGTCGGAGATCTCCTGCGCCCCGCCCAGGCACTCGGTGACGTCCTCACCGGTGAGCTCGACGTGGATACCGCCCGGGTGGGTGCCGAGATCCCGGTGCACCTCGAAGAAGCCCTGCACCTCGTCGACGATCCGGTCGAAATGCCGGGTCTTGTAACCCGACGGCGATTCGTGCGTGTTGCCGTGCATCGGGTCGCACTGCCAGATCACCTGGTGGCCGGACGCCTGGACCTTCTCCACGATGGCCGGCAGCACGTCACGGACCGTGCCGTTGCCCATCCGGGAGACCAGCGTGAGCCGGCCGGGCACGCCGTTCGGGTCGAGGCGCTCCACGTACTCCACGACCTGTTCGGGGGACGTGGTCGGGCCGATCTTCACACCGATCGGGTTCGCCAGCAGCTCGGCGAACGCGATATGCGCTCCGTCCAGTTGCCGGGTGCGCTCCCCGATCCACAGGAAGTGACCGGACAGGTCGTACAGGCGCGCAGCGTCGCCGCTGCCGCGGCTCTCGTCCAGGCGGAGCATGGCCCGTTCGTAGTCGAGCAGCAGCGCCTCATGGGAGGAGAAAACGTCCACCGTGTGCAGCGAGTGCGAATCCGCGCCGCAGGCGTTCATGAAGCGCATCGCTCGGTCGATCTCCGCGGCGACCCGTTCGTAGCGCTGGCCGGCGCGGGAGGTGCTCACGAACTTCTGGTTCCAGGAGTGCGCGCTGGCCAGATCCCCCGCTTCGGACCCGGTGACGGCGCGCACCAGGTTCATCGCCGCAGACGAGTTCGCGTAGGCGCGGATCATGCGGGACGGGTCCGGCTTGCGCGCCTCGGGCGTCGTGGTCAGCGAGTTGATGATGTCCCCGCGGTAGCTCGGCAGGCCGAACGCGTCGGTGTCCGACGAGCGCGGTTTCGCGTACTGGCCGGCGATGCGCGCCACCTTGACCACCGGCATCGACGAGCCGTAGGTGAGCACGACGGCCATCTGCAGCAGCGTCCGGATGTTGCCGCGGATGTGCGGCTCAGTGTTGGTGGCGAACGTCTCCGCACAGTCGCCGCCCTGCAGCAGGAAGGCCTCACCGCGGGCGACCGCCCCGAGCTGACGATGCAATTCGTCGACCTCCGAGGCGACCGTCACCGGCGGGACCGACTCGAGCACGGCGCGGACGGCGCGCACCTGCTCGGCATCCTCCCAGGCGGGCTGCTGCGCGGCGGGCAGTGCCAACGCGGCATCGAGCCGGTCACGCATCGCGGCGGGCAACGGTGGGAGGGTCGGCAGCACATCGGCCGGGATGTCTACGGTCCAGTTCACGTCCACTAGCGTATCGGCGACCGCACCCTGCCTCGGCACGCCGTCCGCCGCGATGGTCAGCCGCCGTTGCCGCTCCGCGCCGGCGCACGCAGGCCGCGGCGACCCAGGGCCTGCTCCGCTGCGCGGAACCGGGCGAACCCGAGCCGCGCGTCGACCAGCGCGTGATGCCGGTCACGGCCCGTGCCGGACACTGCCGGGCTGCCAGCCATCTCCCAGAACTGGCGGATCTCGTAGGTGAGCCGCGGGATGGCCTTGGGCAACGCCGTCATATCGCCCCACAGCTGCACGAGCGCCACGTGGTCGTAGGCGGCGCACCAGGCCCACAGCTCAATCGGCAGACCGGGTTCGGTGAGAAACGCCAGGACGTCGTCCCGGATCGCCGAGCGGGGCCGCCAGGACTCATCGGACGGGCGAGGTAGGTGCGGCAGCACATGCGCCGCGACCCACGGCCCGGCCCGCGTCGGGTCGAATTCACTGGAGACGGCGTAATACTCCCGACCGTCGTCACAGACGATTCCGATGGAGACCAGGTCGATGGTGCGCCCGTCCTCGATGAATTCGCAGTCGTAGAAGTAGCGGGCCCTGCGCCCCGGCCGAGCGGTCGTCATTGCGGACAGATCAAGGCACGGTCAGCCGGCCCGGCTGCCCGGCAGGCGGGTGACCGTCCCGGGGCCGCGGCCTGATTCCGCGTCGTCACGTGCGGCCGCGAGATCCGCCTTCCGCTTGGTCGCGTAGATGTCGACGTACTCCTGGCCGGAGAGCTCCATCAGCCGGTACATGATCTCGTCCGTCATGGACCGCTCGACGAAGCGGTCGCCGGCCATGCCCTCGTACCGGGAGAAGTCCAGCGGCCGGCCGATCACCAGCGTGATCCGATGCGGCCGCCACATCTTCGAGCCGATCGGGTTCACCTTGTCGGTACCGATCATCACCATCGGGATCACCGGCACACCCGCCTGCAGCGCCATCCGGGCGACACCGGTCTTGCCCTTGTACAGGCGTCCGTCCGGGGACCGGGTGCCCTCCGGATAGATGCCCAGCAGCTTGCCCTGGCCCAGCAGGCGCACCCCGGTGGCGAGCGCGTCGTGTGCGGCAGACGCCCCGCCGCGATCGATCGGCACCTGGCCGACACCGGTGAAGAACCATTTCTTGAGCCGGCCCTTGAGGCCCTTCCCCGTGAAGTACTCG
>JAFIHI010000218.1 GCA_017848755.1 Nakamurella sp.
AAAACTCTGCAGCACTCCAACTCGACGAGAAATCCGGACATCGTGACGTGAGGCTAGACACCGAACAGGGCCGCCGAACGCATGCCCGTGACGGTGCCCGCGAGCGACCGATGGGGACGTCGGTGAACGGCCTGGTCGCCGTCATATCAGTCGGTCAACCTCGGTGCTGACCGTCTTATCGGTTGTATTCGGCTCCGGATGCAGCACCGGAGCCAACGCCGCCGAACCCGCCGAAGGGACCGTCAGATGAGCCAACCGGTCGAGCAGTTGGCGCCCAGACCGTCGCGCGGCGACGTGGTGGAGGAGATCGCGCGGCGCATCGTTCACGGGCGAGCATCCATGACGCACATTGAGATGCTGCCGGAGGAGCTCTAGCCGCGCTGGGACGAGATCTATCCCGCGCACGACAGGGTGCATGCGCTGCTCGGTCGGCCGTTCGTCGGGTGGAAGATCGGGGCGGCGGCCGCGGAGGTGCGGCGCGCGGAGGGGATGCCCAAGCCGATCACCGGCCGGATCTATCGCGACGGTCTGAATGCGAGCGGGGCCGTACTCGGCGGCGAACTGTTCATCGGATTCCGCCTGTGCGAGAGCGAATTCGTTCTCACGCTGGGCGACGATCTGCCGCCCGGCAACGGCCCGTTGGACCGCGCGCGCGTGGAACGCGCGTCGCGATGCACCGCGTCGGTGTACGCATCCCGCGGTGGACCGCGCGCGTGGAACGCGCGATCGCGACGGTCCGCCCGGGCCTGGAGGTCGGCGACATGGTCTGGCCCGGTTGGCATGCGACGAACCCGTTCTGAGGCGCGTGCCTCGACAACGCGGGCGGCTCGCAGCTCGTTCTCGGCGCCAAGCAGCCGTTCCGGCCGGAGGCGGACCTCGCGCATCACGCTATGCGGCTGTATTGCAACGGCGAGTTGGTTCGGCAGGGTGACGGCACGTCTGCGTTGGGCGACCTGGTCGACTCGGCGGCCTGGATCATCAACCTGCGGCACTCGCGAGGTGATCGCATCGGTCGCGGCGACATGCTGAGCACAGGTACCTGCACCGGCCACTTCCTCGCCTCACCCGGTGACGAGTTGATGGTCGACTTCGGGACCCTCGGCCGGGTCACCGCGACGTTCGCGACGACGGCTTGAGGTCGGGCGCGATGAGCGACAGGTGTCGCGCGCGACGCGGTTGAGTTCCCGCACCGCCGCGGGGACGACATGATCACCAACGGCGGATACAACGTGATCCCCGCCTCGGACCGGGCGTCCGCGCCGTCCTCGTGGTACAGAACGGTGGGCTGCTTCTCCGTCATGCCGTTTCCCCGAATCGGACGGTTCCGCCCTCGTCGATGCCTGCCACCCAGCCGGCCCCGCGGAAGATCACCGCTTCGATGTGCACCGTACGGCTGGCGCGCGGCGCCAAGACGAGGCCCGCGTAGCCCTTCGATCGCGCGGTCGCCATGCCGTGGCCCGGGATGGTCGACGCCGGCTCGATCGCCATCGCGTACGCACGCCGGAACCACGGCCAGGCCTGCGTCGAATGGACCTCCTGCCACAGCCACGCGTGACCGAAAATCTCCCGCGGCCACCGCAGCCCGAAACCCAGCCCCAGATTCCGATTGGTGATCGCGTAGAACCCTTCGGTGAAATCGCCCAGATACGCGAGGAGCGACCGTCTTTCGTCGGGTCCTGGGACGATGCTCAGATCGACCTGCTCGCCCCGGGCATCGGTGGCGAGAGGCCAGGTGAACCGTGCGCCCGGATCCAGGAATGTGCCCGGTGCGTCATCGTCGGTGATGACGGTTCGGCACCCGATATCGATCACGCAACTGGCGTCGAGAAATGGCGCGCCGAATGCGGGATGATGCGACCACATCACCTCGAGCGGCACATCGGAATCGTTGATGACGGTTTCCGTGATGCGCACCACCGGACCGGTGAGTGATATCGTTCTTCGCACGGTCAGCGGGACCGTGAAAAGACGCACAGCCAATGACGCGGAGCTTTCGTCGGCGTCGATCACGTCCCACTCGCGGACTGCGGCCTCGCCGTGGTACCCCCACGTCACACCGTTTTCGACGCATTCGTCGCCGCCGTTCGGCAGCAGTACCTGCCAGCCACCCCAATATCGGGACACCCAGCGTTCTATCGAGGAGGAGCCGTCATATTCACCCCGCGGAACGGCGCCGTCCCACGGCGACTTGAACAGCACATCGATGCCGCTCCGACGATCCGTGAGGCTGTAAATGTCGGCACCGTTGGCCGGCAGCAGGACGATCTCGAGATCGCCGCTCGCCAGGCGCAGCGTGTCCGGTCCTCCCATGACGATCCCTCGCTCACCCGCTCACCGCCATGGCGCCGCCACTGATCCACAGGACGATGTCCTCGATGCTGGTGGATTCCGTCGGCAGGTCCGCCACCAATTCACCACGCAACAATACGGCGACCCGGTCACAGATCTTCCGCACCTGGGCCATGTCGTGGCTGATCAGCAGGATGGCGACACCGTGCCGGGCCGCCGCCTTCACCAACGCCCTCCACTTCGCGTGCCGCGCATAGCTTCTCGCACGGCATCCCGTCCTGTCACGGGCCTGCCACCGGCGAGCGTCTACGGTGCTTCGGCGTTACGGTCGACGCGTGAGACTCTTCCGGTATCGAAAACCGTCGCTGCGCACGATGCTTGGAGTAACGGCCGCGAAGCGAAAGGTCAAGCGATCGTTGGGCATGAGCCAGGTCGAGGCGTGGACGAAGCCCAGCCGTGTCAAGCAGCGCGCCAAACAGCGCATCGGTCTCTACTCGCCGATCGCCCGTGCCGCCCGCAACACCGCCAAAGGTCGATTCCCCACGTTCCTCGGTCTCGGCCGGAAGAACCGGTAACCCTCACCGCGTGTGGCGACCCGGCATCATGCGTAACAGCCAGCGCGGCGAGACTCGCTGTGGCACATAGTGTGTCACCTGCTCTCTGTCAATCGCCCTACTCCTCTTCGAACGCGGACTGGTCGAACTTGAGCTGCGTGGCGTTTTCGGAGACGGTGCGCATGCGCGCGTCGTCGAAGCCGTCGGCGGCGGACGCATCGATGTCGATGCGCACGCTGAGCACAGCGCCGGGCGCGCTGGCAAGGTGGGCGATGATCTCCTCGGAGATCTTCTTGAAGTCCATGGCGTACCGGTCCGGGTCCAGGGCCTTGGAGCCGAAGAACCGCGTCTTCGCGGGTTTCGCCGGTCGCGCGGCGGGCGTTGCGGTTCCGCCCGTCGAGTATGACGATGTTCCCGCCGTGGCGCCGTTCCCCCGGCCAGCGCCCTCCGAAGCAGCGCCATCCGCGCCGGTGGCCGCCCTGGTCGATTCACCGCCGGCCGCGCGCTCGGCGACGGCAGCCTGCGCCTCGGCGAGTTCCACAGCTCGCTGCTCAGCGGCCCGGGCCGGCTGCACGAGGAGAGTCGCGTCGGTGATGACGGGCCGCCGAGGATCACCGGGTATCCAGAGCCCCTGATAGCGGCCGAGGTTCGCCTCGAACCCAGCGGCGAGCGCGAAGCCGTCCTGCTGCCAGAGGAGCGACGTCTGTTCGATCAGGCCCTCGGTGAGCACGGACTGGTCGCGCAGCCGCGGCATGTAGGCGTCTGCGGCAGATACGCTCGACAGGGCTCCCACGCTCACGTGCCCTGACTCCCAGAGCGCCGGAACCCGGTTCAGCGCAAGGCGTATCGTCGCCGCCGCCTGCCGGACCGACAGCGCGCCGTCGTTGCCGAGCCGTTTCGAAACCCGCTCGGCGAGCGAGGTCGCCTGCCCCTCGGCCTTGGTGGCTTCGATCAGGAACGGCGCCGAAGGGTCCGGCGCCGTGGGCACCAGCACCCACTGATAGGTGCCAAGCAGCCGGGCGCCGGCGGTTTCATTGGCTTGAGCCTGCTTGTGCTCCGCCTGCTTTCGTTGGTTCTCGGTGAGATCCAGGGCGGCCGAATTCCTCAAAACGTGCGACCAGCCGAGGAAGTCCCGCACCGCCGTATCGAGTTCCGCCATGCGACTCGCGTCGGCCGCCAGAAAGACGAGCATGTTTCGGGCGGCGCGGTTGGCGCTCCCGCGGTTCTCCGTCGCCACCCGGGCGAAGACCATCGCGGTGGAGTCGTCTGCCCCCCGCTGGTGGGTGAGCTTCGGGTGCAGGATCACCAGCCGCGCCTCGTCGACGTCCGGGATGTCGGCGCCCTCCTCAGGGCACACATGCACACAGGCGAAATCCGCGCGATGTGCGCCCTCCTTCGCCAGGCGCCGCACGATCTCCGCCCACACCTCCTCCGGGTGGAGACGTTCGGCCTGGTCCTTGGCGCGGCGGGTGATGTTGGCCTGGAGGTCGTACCAGTACTTGCCGGAGCCCGCATAGAAGTACGTGGCCCGATCGGCGAGGGCGGTGAGCGCGGCGTGGAAATTGCCCGGCACGTCCCCGGGTACAGCGGTGCCCAGGAAGACCCGCTGCGTGTCCAGCCCCTTATGCGCGGAGCCGATGGTCGGGGTCGCCCCGAAGAACACCGTGCGCGCCAGCCGTTTGGTCAGCGACCGCTGCCCGAACAGGGGTTTGGCGGCGTCGATCTTCACCGGCTCGGAGTTCGGCCCGTCCACGTCCGCGTCGATCACGGATTTCCACGAGTCCTGCAGATACTGGGTGAGCTCCGCGTTCACCGTCGCGGCGGCGAGCGGGATCGATCCGGGCATGATGAGCGGCGACGCGTCCTCACCGACCCACAAAGCGTGGATGACGGTGTTCATCAATCGGAGCACGCCGCGGGTGCGTTGGAAACGCTCCAGGCTGGACCAGTCCTGGTACAGCCGGTCGAAGAGTTCCGGGTGAATCGGATAGGTCTGCTTGATGCGCTCCTCGTAGGCGGGTTCGCGCGCTTCGCGCGGGAACTCGTCGTGATGCTTCTGGTAGTACTGCACGAACGCGCGCGCGGTCGCTCCGATGCCGGCCAGCGCCGCGGCGTCCGGCGTCATAAACAAACGCCGTCGCACGATGTGGTACGCCTCGTCCGGGGACGCCGACCGCCACTGGTAGGCCACCCGTCGCACTACGTTCTGCAATTGCCGCAAGGCATCCAGGCCGTGCGGCCCGCCGACTTCTTCCGCGTTCCCCACCACAGGTGCGCCGTCGTCACCTATGCTCGACGCCGGAATCGAGATCGCCAGCAGTACACCGGACGTGCCCTTCGCCGCCTCCGTCAGCGCCTGCGCGAAGGTGAACTGATCCGCGAAGGTGCCGCCCGCCAGATCGTCGCGCCCATACAAGCTGCGGGCATAGGCGACCCACTCGTCGATGAGAATCACTGCCGGGGCGTATTTCTCGAGCAGGGTGTGCAGCGCTGCCCCGGGGTGGGTGGACTGCGAGTCGGCCGCTGCGACGATCGCGTAGCCGTCGGCACCGCCGAGCTGCCAGGCCAGCTCCCCCCAGATCGTGCGAACGAAGGTCCCGTCCGGCTTGTGTTCGCCGCTGGGGGAGAAGTGGTTTCCGACGATGGCGACGCGCCGCACACCCGTCGGCACCGAGTCGTAGCCGGAGGCGAGCAGGAGTTCCTGAACATCCTGCGGGAACACGGATCTCGGCTGCCCGCCGGCCAAATGCCACAGCGACAGCATGGAATGAGTCTTGCCACCGCCGAAGTTGGTCTGCAAGTTGATCACCGGCGACGCGTTGTCGTCGCCCGACAGCCGCCGCACGGTTCGGCCGATCAGGTCGCGCAGGCCCTCGGTCAGGTAGGTGCGGGCGAAGAACTCCACCGGATCCGAGTAGTCGCGCCCGGTTTCGGACGATCCGGTCGCCACCTTGTAGAGGTCCGCGGCGAACTCGGAGGCTTCGAAGTTGCCGGTGGCCACGTCGCCGTGCGGCTGCAGCACGTCCCGCCAGGCACGCAGACCCTCCGACACGGAATTGGTGGCGGCGGACCTCAGGCTGCGTCGGTCGTCCTTCTCCGCCGTCACCCGCCGCAGGTTCACCTTGATCTTCGCGACCTCGTCGGCGGCGCCCGCCGCCTGAATGGACCGCAGCAGCCGCTCGGCGGTGTCCAGCGCCCGGTACGCGTCGTCATCGGAGAACGAAGCCCCGTGCGCCCAGTCGTTGCGGATATCCCGCAGCTCGCCGGCGTGGGACTTCTGTAGGTGTCCGAGCTGTCCGTCGAACGGGTACCAGCCCTTCTTCACCTGACCGGTGATGTTCTCGGTGAGCATCCGCAATTGCACGAGCGGGTCGGTGGAGGAGTACGTCTTGCCCGTGATGCCGGCGTCGGTGTCCTTCAGTGCGACCAACTGGGTCCAGTTGTAGCCGTCGCCGAGTTGCGGATCGATCACACGGGAGATGAAAGCTGCCAGCGCCGGCGAGAGCAGATCGAACATCTGCCCCACCCGATCACGATTCGAGGTTGCCATCATGTTGTCCCATCATGTGCGTGGTTGGCGCGCCGCGCCTTCGAAAATTTCGGCCCGGGCCCGTACGCGACGCTTGGCCCACGGGTCGCGCTCGAGGTTCTGGCTATGATGCCCCGCTCGACGAGGCCGGCCAGTATGCGGGACGCGGTCGGCCCGTTGACCCCCAAGGTCAGCCTCGTCAGTCGCGCGTTGATCGTCTCGGTCTCGGCGAGTACCCCGATCAGGATGCGATCGTAGGAGTCGCTGCTGCGGTGCCGGTATGTGAGCGCCGCACCGAGGGCCGCGACCACATGTTCCCGGAACCGGTACAACGGGAACTGCTGCCGTCGCGTTTCCCGAGTCGGCTCGAGCATCCGTACGGATTCGTCGCATAACCTCTCGAGGGCGAGTTGCGCCGCGCTGGTGGACCGCTGAATCAGCGGAGCGAGGCCGCGCGCGTCGATCGTCCGCTTCCGGCGCAGCGTCGTGAGGATGATCATGGCCTCGGCGTCGCGGACCTCCGACGACAACGTTGCGACATAACGAATCACCGGTGCGAGGGGGCGACCGCCGATCAGGTTCACCGCCACCTGCGAGAAGTCGGCGTTGAAGGTCGGCGGCCGGTATCCCACCCTGCCCATCTCGGTATACATGCGATCGACGCCGCTTCCGGCGGCTTCAGCCAAGCCGATCATGCGCGTCGCATACGCCAATACCGCATTGCGGGTGCGGGACGGGGTGGTGAGGACGGTATCCGCCGTCACTCCCGAAACGAACGGGCCCGGAGATGTCACCGTCAACTGGCCGGGGCTGTGCTCGACACTGATCGGGGTGGGTGTTCGGTAGTCACGGTGCATGACGGCATTGATCACACTTTCCCGCACTACAGCGGCGGGTAGATCCCCGACCTGGAGCTGCACGCCGCCCGTGATGTTGACCGAGGTGTGGTCCGTGCGGATCTCGATCATCTCGAGCACTCGACGAATGGCGACGATGAGCGGCCCGCCAAGATGTTCGTTGGTGATCAGCGCGCCGGTTGGGGTGCGGCGGAATGTGTAGGCGAACTCCTCCCGGCGCCCGGGGATCCCGGTGAGCAGCAGCGCGCCAGCATTGAGCAGTGTGGACGAATCGCTGACGAGCCCGAGGGCGTCGAGCAGCTCGTGGTCACCCAGTGCGGCGGAGACCAGCGACGACTGTACCGATTCCGCAAGCGTCTTGCGTAGTTCGGCCATGGCAAGCGGGCCGATATCGGCGGGCGAGATGCGCGAGTCCTCGGCAGACCAATCATCTCCACGTCTGTCCGCGACAACCCTGGCGATCCGAGCGTTGGTCATTTGTTGGCACGAGTCACCGACGCGTTCGCTGGTTCGACCGCCGACGGCGTGGACATCGGGGCTCACGGGCACTCCGATGACGAGGAAATCCGCGCCGTGATACGTGAGCATCTCGCATGCCACCACGAGCTGCGGCTCGGTGAGTTCGAATATCCGCCGTTGGGTCTTGACGACATCGAGGTTGGTACCGACAAGGCCGGACGGGCCGGGTGTCGCGTCGCGGACACCCACCACCACGATTCCGCCGCGCGCGTTGGCGAAACAGGCGACGGCCTCAGCGAGGTTCCGGAGGGTATCGTCCAGGGACCGACCATCCGTCTTGAACTCGAGCGTTTCGTCTTCGAGATCGCACGCGCGAGCGCCACCGACGACGGCGTCCAGGGCCTCTTGTGCCCGCGCGAGATGCATGGGTTTCTCCTCAGTTATCACATGCTCTGTCTTGACAGGCTATGTGATAACTGGTTGATAACTGCCGCAGAACTCGCGGTGTGCAAGCGCTCTGGCGAGCCGTGTTCATCGCTCGTCCTCGCCGTCGATGTCGTCGTCGCTGACGGCGGACAGCTCGAAGCGAGCCGAGTCTTCCTGAGCGAACCCCTCGTCGATATCGCGCTGAACGGTCTTGCCCATTGCGGCCTCCACCAGCTGGCACAGGCTCTCGCGCCGCACCGTGAAGAACGCCTCAAAGTCGTCGGCGCGTAATGCGTCTGCGGGCACGAGATGGGTGCCGATCAGCTCGTCCAGTCGCGATGATCCCAGTTGCGCCCGCGACTCGATCACCGTCAGGTACGACGAAGGTGCGGCGCCGCCGATCGTTCGGTTGGTGCGCGCGCTGATGGTCGTCTTGTTGACGATGCTCTCGCGATGCTCGTCGTCGATTCCGCTGTCGTTGCACCACTTCTGCGGGAATATGTGGTGTATGTCGACGGCAAGGTCGACGTACTGCACCTTGTCGAGTGCTTTGTCCTCCATCCAATCGCGAGCGCCACCCGCGAGGATGAGTGCGGCGATGCCCTTGTAAGCGGCGGCGTTCCGGGTCCGCAGCGAGTGCAGGCGCGACTCGGTGAAGTTGGCATCTTGCACGGTTCGAGGTATCGGGTTGGACTCGTCCCGTGCCCAGTCAGGAACCATCTCGATATCACGAGCGAACCGCGTCTCGATGGCTGAGCCATACAGCTCCCCCAGAACCCCGCACCAGTACCAGCGGATCAGCCGGTCGCTCACGCTGATGAGGTCGGCGTCCGTGCCAAGAACCACCTTGATCGCGGCGAGCGGCACCAGCTGCTTCGCGTACGGCACGTCGCGCCCCGCGAAAATATGCCGGTCTGCCAGAAACGTGGCCGCCCACACAAAAGCCTCGCGGAGCGGGTCACGCCACTGAAGGTAGTCCGCGAGCGTGAGCCTCAGGACATCCTCGCGCTTGGCGGAGATTGCGGGCGGCCGGCCAGACGTGTCGGCCAGGTGCCGCTGACGAGTCGTGAGCATGGTGACGGCCTGCAGGAAGTCGGTGTTTTCCACCGCAGCAAGAACCGGGTACGAGGACCATTTGAGTTGCGTCTCGCGCCAATCATCGTTCAGGCGGAAGTCCTCGCCCGACTGCTCGTAGTAGCCGGCGTCGCCGGCGAATACCGCCGTCAACAGTTCGAAGACGTTGAGTGGTAGGCCGCCGATGTTGACCTTCTCGAAAACGGTGGCAACGGCTGCCTTGTCGGTGCTCTCGTCGAGCACGATCGCCGGAATGTCGTAGGTCGCTGCCGGTTTGATGAACTGCTCGTGGAATCGCGTGCCGAGTTCCCAATCTTCTAGCTTCAGGATCCAACTCATGTAATCGCCGTAGAGCAGGTGGAGCGGGAAGTAGCCCTGCTGGCGCTCTTTGTCTTGGTCGCTCAGGTCAAGAACAACGTCCTTACCGAAGTTTTCGCGGACCACGCCGTCGGCCGGAATACTGATCACGGCCTCGTCCACTCGACCGGAGTCGTTCAATGCCGTTTCCATGTGGATGAGGTAGCGACGATCGAGCAGCTTGCCGCGGCTGTCCTTGGTGGCAACTACGCCGTCACCGCTGAGGGCTTGCGTGAGCGGTGTCAGGCGCTGCTGACCATCAAGCAAAAGGAACGTGGCCTCGGTTCCTTTCTTCAGCGCAACGCCTTCGATTGCGCGCGGTTTGAACCGTACCTGCGTATTTCCGGTCTTGAGCAGCATGACGGCACCGAGCGGATGGCCTCGCAGGACGGTGACCAACAGTTGGCGAATGCGCTCGTCCTCCCACTTGTAGCCGCGCTGAAAATCTGGCAACTAGATCTCACCGGAGCGCGTCCACGCCAGGTACTTGCCCAATTCGTACATCGGAGTCAAGAAACCCATGTCAGTCGTCGCCCTTGTCGAAGGTGAGGGTGGGTTGGGAGGTGGCCGCCGGGGCGGCGCGGGAGGCGTCGACGATCTCCGGCCAGGAGGTGGCGAGAGTGTTGAAGGCGAGGGCGTCCTTGGTCCAGGAGTTCTTCTCGGCAATGGAGAAGAGCAGGAAGGCGAGTTCCTTGACCGCGTCCGCCTCGATGGCGCCGTCGGGACGGCTGAGCGCTTCGCCGAGGAGCGCGCCGGCGGCGGGAACGCCGTCGGTGGCAAGGACGAGGATCAGGTGGTGCAGCGCCTCCCACGTCGAGACGTGAGCGTCGCCGATGACGTCGTAACCGGCGGGCATGTCCGCCGGTCGGATCAGGGTGACCTTGCCCGCCCGGGAGGTGAGGATGCCGGAGCGGTCCATGATCTCCACGGAGGTATTGCGGGCCCGGGCGATATTGTCGGCGTCCCCGAACTGGCCGGTGGCGTAACCGTGCTGCCGGTACCAGGTGATCGCAAAGCGGGTCGGGTCGTCGAAATCGCCCTCCTGTTCGGAGAGCACCTGATCAAGGATCTCGTTGATGCGGGCAAGGGCCGAGCGGACGCTCATCCGGGATCCGTCCGGCTCCAGCACCTTCGCGTAACGAGAGAACACCGCCATGCCCGGCCCGATCGCCGCCTGCGGCAGATCGACGGGCGCAATCGTCCCTTGCTGGAGGGTTCGCAGCGCAGCGGGCAATTCGGCCTGCAGCGCGGCGATCAACCCACGCCGGTCCGTCGTGGGCGCGTCGGCTGGACGTGGGCGCAACGACAGCACGATCGAAGAGGCGAGGGCGTTGGTACCGCTGGCCAGCATGCGATTACCTAGTTCGGAGCGCATGGGCCAGGTTCCCGTGATGGCCCAGCCGCCGTCGATCATGCCTTCGAGCAAGGTCTGCCAACCGGTGGACGCTGTACCTGCCTCGTCCTTCTCCGATTGCTTGAACGCATAGAACACGGTGATCGGGAAATTTTCGGAAGCGGCGGCGCAAGCGTTCGCGAAAACCTTGCGAAATCCTTGCTCGAAGAACTGTTCGGCGCCCTCCTTACCGTTGTGGCGGTACGGATTCGCGACGAGTTCCTCGGCCTTCGGCACCAACATGGTGGAGAGCAGATCCGGGTGAACGTCGCGCAGGGACCGCCGCAGCCAGACGTAGAAGAAGTCCGACAGGTCCGAATACCCAATGTTGTCGTAGTAGGGTGGATCCGTCGAGATCAACGCTCCTGCATAGCTTCTCGACGAAGCGTCTACTTGGGCCGCATGTCCATGAACGCCCACCCCGAGTGGCTCAATTGTTTCGGCGGTCCATCCGTATGAGTTCTCCCAGGAACCGGTGTTCTCGCCTAGTACCTGCACCTCGGCGAAATCCCAAGTAATGGGTATGGCCTGTCGCGCAAACGTAGAGCTAGTGGACTCTCGGCTGACATACCAATTCACGACCCCAGAGTTTCGATCCGTTAGTTTGCTGACTGCCATACCGAGATAGGTGGCGACGGCGTCGGCGTAGGCGGCGGCTCCGGTGCCGCCGTCGGCGAGCCGCTCGCCCTCGGGCATGCCGCCGGCGAGCGCGTCGGCCAGGGCCCGCCCCCGGGCCTCGCCGACCAGGTCGCTGAACGTCGTCAGCGCCGTCAACTGCCGGTTCGTGAACAGGTCCGCAAAGTCGGTAAGCCCGTAGGCGGGCGGCGAGAACCAACGCGGGTTTGTTGCCACATGCCCATCGGGAACATCATCTGGTCGCGAAACGCCTGCCGCCGCTTCGTGTTCCGGAGTCGGCGGCAGGTAAATGCGCCGCCTGTCCCCTTCAGCGACTACTGCCATCAGCTGCGTACCGAGCCCGCCAACGATCCCCTGGGTGCGGACGTACTCGGTCTCGGCCGCCGTGCCGCAGCCGATGCATACTGTACCGGTCCGCCCATACATAGTCCCGTCCTCGATGCCGCCGGGTGTGCCGGGTGCGGTCGCCGGATCGTGCCCGATGGTGAAGCGGACTTGGCCGTCCTGCACGGACGGGACGACGTATGCCTCTTTGCCCTTCTTCTTCCCTAACCACCAGGAGCGCACCAGCGGCATGCGAATGCGGCAGGCGGGGTTGGGGCAGGTGACGGTGCGCGCCCAAATCCACGCGATCACCGTGGCTTTCGAGCCGTCGGGAAGCATGGCTTTCGGGTACAGGTGCCCGATGCGCTTCTCGGCTTCATCGCGCATCCAGGAGCCGTAGCGGCGCACGTCTTCGGCGAGGCCGGTGGCCTTCGGCCAGTCGCCGAGCCGCTCGCCGGCCGTTCCGGGGAACACCGGCGGCCTACCGGCGAATTTCGGCGGGATCTCGATCAGCGCTTTGGTGATCAGCACGGCGACCGGGTTCAGGTCCGAGCCGTGCGCCTCCAGTCCGAGCCGCTGCGCCTCCAGCGGGATGGTGCCGCCGCCGCAGAACGGGTCCAGGATCGGCGGTGGGTTTCCTCCCGTGGACTTCAGGATCTCCGCGTGGGCGCGGCCGAGGATGTTGTTCTTGTTGGCGGTCGCGTTCTCCCACACGACAAGCTCTTTGATGATGCCGTGCAGACGTTCCCGCTCGGCGCGCTGGGCAGCCTCCGTGGGGAACTCTTCGGGACGCGCGGACGGATCGTCGACCAGTTGGGCGAAAAGCACCGCCCGGGCGGCGGCAAGCGGCCGGCGCGCCCACCACAGGTGCAGCGTTGAAGGATGCCCGTGCCGGATCGACTTCTCCCGCGCCGCCTCCTTGTTGATCTCCTCCAGCGGCAGCGCCACCTCGATCAGCTTTCGCTTCGGCGTCACGGGGGTGTCCGTCACTCTGGTTCTCCTCAAGGTGGTCGCCGGATCCAAGGCCACGAGGTCGCTGTGGTGGCCGGCGCTTTGGGGATCGGCGCGGCTCCGACCCTCGATCTCGTCCTTCGACGTTATCGGTCGTCCCCGACAGCGTCGAGACTGCGTCGGGGCGCCGCGCCACAGACCGGGACGCGCTGACACGCGGCTGAGTCGCGCCGCTGTTACAAGGACCGGAGTCGATCGACGTCGTCGGGCGGAATGCCTGCCTTCGGGGACGCGACGGTGTAGCCCAAATCGCGCAGGGATTGAGCCGCATCCTCGGGCGCATCTCGAACGACGGTCGCCACCTGCCTTCGCCGCCATTGCTCGCGGCCACGGCGCAATGCATCGATGCCCTCAGCTGTGCTGTCAATGCCGAATTCGTGAACCAGCACCTCCAACACGTCTTCCAGACATGGACGAAACCGTGGCCCACCGACCGGCAAGTGCAGGTCACTGAGCTTCGGCGTGCCAGTCATCTTTGCCCGGCGCCGACCTCGGGTCGTCGAGGTACCCGCCTTGCCCATGAGGTAACCGAAGGCATCCCGATGCGCATGAACCTGAATGTGCGCACGCGGAACGTCGTCGGACCGCGGACTCCGCATGTAGTCAAATCGCAGCAATGGCTCGGCATCACCCTCGGCGCGCACGACGATCTCGGATTGCTCGACCGCTAGGTAGCGGCCCGCGTGATCGAGACTGCAGAGATAAAGCACCTTCAGGTTCAGCAGTGGGTGACCACGTACCGCAAGCGGGATCCGCGTATCCGGGTCCTGCCGCATGGTGACCCGTTCGGCCGCGCCACGGGCCGACGACGTCTCGACCGCGAACGGTGCACAGCCCGGCACCAGCGCACTGATCGTCGTGGTCAGATCGTCAGCGAACGCGGTGACCAGCTCATCGAGATCAACGGATTCATTTCCAGAGGAGAAAGTCGATGGTGGTGAGTTCATCGAAAAGGGCGTCCTCATCAACCGTCAGCTGATATTCGGCGGCACGCCGCCTGATCGCATCCTCATCGCCACCGAGACGCGCGATGATCTCAGCGCGTCGGCGGAGAAGCTCGTCGTCCGTGTGACGCCTGATCACAGCCCTCGACATGTCACGCCTCCTTCACCCACGTCCTCATCCGTACCGCCACCATAGCGTTGTCCACCGACAGTGCGACGGTCAGCGCGCTGGGAGACCCTCGCTCGTCGCGAGCGACACAGGCGCAGCGCCGTCAGAACGGGTCGGTACCCCGAGCCCAGGTCTTGGCCCAGTCGAGGCGGATGCCGGTGACATCCAGGCCGCCGAGATCGGTGGCGGCGAACGGATCGGCCAGGTAACGGACGTCGTCATACTCGGAGCCACGCGGATCGACGGCGACGAGCGCGAGGCGGTACCTCGGCGCGGCGTTCTTGCCCAGGATGACCTCGTTGTGGGTGACGAAGAAGTCGTCGGCACCCTGGATGCGGGCCTTGACCTCGATGCGGAGCGGGCCGCGGTCGAC
The DNA here is from genome assembly GCA_017848755.1 of Nakamurella sp. Classification (GTDB taxonomy): domain Bacteria; phylum Actinomycetota; class Actinomycetes; order Mycobacteriales; family Nakamurellaceae; genus Nakamurella. The sequence continues at coordinate 14,396 of JAFIHI010000218.1, forward strand.
GACGGTCCCGGCGGAGTCACCGGCCGACGGCAAAACCTGGTGGGAAAGGATGTCGAAGCCCTTGTTGGTGAAGGGCTGCTCGATGGGGTGGCGGCCGATGATCTTCTCGGCGGCGAGGACGGCCTCGACCCCGCGCCGTTCGACCTCCTTGGTCTCCACCGCATGCACGGGGGCATCCGCCGGCAGGTCCTCCTGAACATCCGCGAGCGGCAGCACCAATGCCGCGGTGAGAACCCGCGGCGGCCGGCTGGAGAGCTGCAGTTGCTTGTCGATGAGGGCGACCCGCGCGGCGAGACGTGCGTCGAGTTCGGAGGCGCGGCGACCGAGCACCTCCGAGCTTTGTTTCGGCCTCTCGCTCGCCCGTTCCTTGGCCGCGGCGACGACGGCGTCCGCAGCAAGCCGGTTCATCTCGCGGGTGAGACGCTCGTGAACCTTCGTCCGCAGACGGATGAGTTCACGGGTACGGGCGGCCCTGATCTCGGCGAGATATTCGGCGAGCTGATGGTTGATGATCCAGCCGATGGTGGCCTGTTCGGCGTCCGGTATCCACGATGCCTGCCGCACCTGATCAACAGACCGGCCGGCTGGCGCGGCAACGCAGTCGAGATACGGCGCGGGTCCGGCATCGCGGACGGTGCCGTCCGGCGCGACCCACGCGTAGCCGAACCGGCGGGCGATGGTCTCGCCGGTGGCGTCGACGATCTCCTCGGCAACACCCACCAACAGGTGCGGGGTGTCGAGCACGCCGGACACGAGAACGGTTCCCCTGTCGAGTGTTTCCGCCAGCGCGGCGATGGTGCGGTCGGTGACGGCATCGTGCAGTGGATGGCCCGGCGCGATCAGATCGGCGCGCGGGCCGCCGTCGATCTCCACGTGTTCGAGATCGAAGGTGACCCGCTCATAACGGGTCGCGATCGGAGCGCTGATGCGGTGGGTGTCAGCGCGATGCCGCCCAGAAGCGGGCAGTGCCTGTCGCACGATCGCCGGGACGTGGGTGATCTCGAACCGGCCCTTTTCGCGGCGGGCGAGCCGCCCGCCCAACCGGCGGAACCCGGCGGTGAAGGCGCCCTCGATGTAGTGCGGCTGCAGCCGGCGCGCGCGGGCCTCGTCCATCTGGCGGCGCATGGTGTCGAGTTCGGTCCGGGTGAGCGTCTCCTGGGCGAGGGCGCGCTCCTCCAGGAGTTCCTCCAGGCCCTCGCCGACCTGGCTGTTGATCACGAGCAGCATGTTCATCTTGGTCTCGACGCGGTCGCCATAGCGGATCGCCTCGATCAGCAGATCCCTGAGTGGGGTCTCCTCGAAGGCGACGCCGAGTACGTCGAACACCTTGCCGCCATACGCCTGTCGCTGCTCCTCGATCTTCTCGAGCAGCCGCTCGAAAACGGCGCCCTCGCGGGTGTTGCTGGCCACCAGGTTCCACAGGCGGCACACCTCGGTCTGACCGATGCGGTGCACGCGGCCGAAGCGCTGCTCGATCCGGTTCGGATTCCATGGCAGGTCGTAGTTCACCATCAGATGCGCGGCCTGCAAGTTCAACCCCTCGCCGGCGGCGTCCGTGGCGAGCAGCACGTGAACGTGCGGGTTCTTGGTGAACTGTTCAGTAATCTCCCGGCGCCCGCCGCGCCGAATGCCGCCGTGAATCACCTGCACCGCTTCGGGTTTCCCGAGGAGCGCATCGATACGAGCTTTGAGGTAGTTCAGCGTGTCACGGTGCTCGGTGAAGATGATCAGCTTCCGCGAACGGCCGCTGCCGTCGGTGAGCAGGGTGTTGTCCTCGAGGATCGTGCGTAGTTCCACCCACTTCCGGTCGGCGCCGGAGTCGCGCACCCGCTTGGCCACAGCGGTGAGGTCCTTGAGTTCGGCGATCTCGGCGTCGAGTTCGGCGACGGTCTTCGCTGCGGTGGCGGAGTCAAGGAGTTCCTCCTCGAGCTCTTCGACTTCCGCGGCGCTGTAATCGTCGCCGAGTGTGCCCCACGGATCCGACGGGCCGCGGCCGAGAACGTCGTCATCTTCGGTTCTTCCGCTGATCACATCCTGGCGGTGCTTTTCAAGCCGAGCGGTGCGGCGAAGCAGGGACCGGTAGATCGCCTCGGGGCTGGAGGCGAGGCGACGCTGCAGCACGGTGAGCGCGAAACCGACTGTGTTGCGGCGCTTTCCGTCGAGCTTGTCGGCGAGATTCATGCCTTCGCGCACGGAATCGGTGACCTGGTCGTAGAGGTCGAGCTCGCGGTCGCTGAGCCGGTACGGCACGGTCTCGGCGATCCGTTCGGGGAACAGTCGGCGACCCTCGAAGGTCAGCAGATCCTCCTTGATCATGCGGCGCATGGCGCCGGACACGTCACCGTCATGAATGCCGCGACGGAACCTGCCGGCGAAACGATCCTTGTCGAGGAGCTGCAGGAAGAGCTGGAAGTCTTCCTCCTTGCCGGAGTGCGGGGTCGCCGTCATCAACAGCAGGTGGCGGGTGCGCTCGCCGAGCAGTTCGCCGAGCTGGTACCGCTTGGTCTTCTCCAGCTTGTTGCCGAAGAAGTGGGCGCCCATGCGGTGCGCCTCGTCGACCACGACGAGATCCCATTCGCTGTCGCGGAGGTGGCCCAAGAGATCGTCGTTCCTGGCGAGTTGGTCCATGCGGGCGATGAGGTACGGATGGGTATCGAACGGGTTGCCGGAAACGGTCGCGTCGATCAGTTGGTTGGTGAGGATCTCGAAGGTGAGGCCGAACTTGAAGGCGAGCTCGTCCTGCCACTGTTCGACGAGGCCGCCCGGGGCGACGACCAGACAGCGATTCACGTCGTCGCGCAGGATGAGCTCTTTGACGTAGAGCCCGGCCATGATCGTCTTGCCGGCACCCGGATCGTCCGCGAGCAGGAACCTGAGCGGACGTTGCGGGAGCATCTCGCCGTAGACGGCGCGGATCTGGTGCGGCAACGGCTGCACGTCGCTGGTGGCGACGGCCAGCATAGGGTCGTACAGCCCGGCCAGCCTGATGCGCTGCGCCTCGGCGGCCAGCTTGAATTCGGCGGCATCCGCGTCGAACGGCCTGGCGTGCGCTGCGGCCGTGGTGATCGAGCCCTCCGCGTCGCGGAAAAGGACCTGTTGTGCGAGGCTGCCGTCGATGCGTTTGTAGGTCAGTTCGGCGGCGTTGGCGCCACGCATGTCGGCCGCAATAACATCGACCGTTTCCCCGGGGATGACGCCGAAGAGCTTGGAGCCGGGTTTGATGTCCTCGAGCCTCATCACGAACCTCCACCTGTGCCGACGCGAGCCGGCCAGCGTAGCGCGCGAAACCGACGGTTCACAAAGGGGCCGCAAAGGTCGTCTGCGGCGAACGGATCGGCGAGGCGGCGAACGTCCTCATGCCAATGGACAGCCTTCACGACCGCCCACGGGCAGGTTGAGATGCCCCTTGACATGCTGACGCAGGCACAGCCGACCGGACGGACCTGACCGGTCACGACGTGCCGGTCGAGTGAGAAGGCCGGGCCTGTTCCCCAGAGCTGGTCTCATCGTTCGGGCCGGGCGCGACCCCGGTGGTCTCGCGCCGCGTGGGGAGGGCAGCGAGCTGTTTCGCCATCACCAGTTCGCGCCCGCCATGAGGCAGCGGCGCACCCAGACAACGGCTCTCGATGTAGCCCTGACGGCGGTACAACGCCACGGCGGGCCCGTTGCCGGGCACCACGCCGAGCCTGACCAGTGCCGCACGCGGCTCCGCCCACCGCTCGACCGCAGCAATCAGCTCGGCCCCCAGACCTTGACCGCGCATCGCCGGGCTGACCCACAGCGAGTGAATCCAGGCCGCGCCATCCTCGAGGACGCCGCGGATTAATCCGACGGGCAGGCCGTCATCGAGCGCCACCAGATTCATCGCGGACGGATCGAGTAGTCGCGCCCGCCAGCGCCGCTCGCCGTCGTCTGCCCACTCCGCGACGGCACGCGGAAACGACTCTGGCGCGTCGGCGAGCGCGGCCATCCGAACCGCTATCCACAACGGCCAGTCGGACTCGGTCCGGACGGTCATCAACACGACCACTTTGCTTGCACCTCCTGGGGGTTGTGGCTGGGGTTGTTCCTGGGAGTTGTGTCTGTGCGGGCGACTCGGCGGCAGGCCACCAGGCGCCGGCAACCACGGCGAGGTGGGTGCGTGGTCCCGCATGTCGTCACGGGAATGACGTCGAGCCGTCGAGCGATCACGCGCACGTCCGGCGGCCGCTCAACGCAGGATGACGATGGGGCGCCAGTCGAGCACATCACGGCTGGCCGAGGCGTCGCGGGCCTTGACGATGACTCGCAGGTCGACAGCCCGCAAGCCCTGATCGCCGACGGCACGGGCGGCCTCGACGGTGATCTCGCTGTAGAGCGTGTCGCCTTCGCGGACCGGGCCGGTGTGGTCGCAGCCCCGCCACCCCGCGACGGTGATCAGTTGCGGCAACGCCGTGGCGACCTGGGTGAGCGCTAGCCCGATCGTGTGCCCGCCGTAGACGAGCCGACCGCCGGGCCGACTGAACTGGTCGTGATGTACGTGGGCGAGGTTCAGGGTGAGTCGGGCCAATTCTGCCGCGCCGGATACGAGCTCTCCGGACGAGAAGGCCCAGGTCGCACCGACCTCCACCGGCGGACCCTCGGGCGGAGCCCAACGAGCTAGGTCCCAGGTGCCCAGCATGTCGATGAGCGGCTGGATATCCGGCTCGTGACCGAGCGACGACAGGTCGTCGGAGTGTCCCGTACGGATCGACTCATCGCGCAACGGGAGCATCGCGCAGCGCCAGAAATCAAGAACCGGGCGCTCCTGCTGGTCGATGGTGGTGATTCGCAGCGCGGCCATCCCGGACGGACGGCTCGCGTTCTGTCGCAGGCCGACGACCTCAGTCCGCGTGCGCAAGGTATCGCCGATCGCCGGCAGTCGATGGAACGCCAGCCCACGGTAGAAGAGATTGGCGATCACCCGCTGGGTGACGACGGTGGACTGCCCGATCGCGACGTCCCAAACGAAACCGGGGTCCGCAACGCACAGCCCGGAAACTCCCGTCGCCAGATCGGTGTCGAGGGTCAGTGGCAGCCGACTGCCGAGTATCGACTGGTGCACCGCTGCGCGCCCGTCGGTGAGCGTGTACGCCGGCGCCGTGAAGACGGCGCCAGCCTCGAGGTCATCGAAATAGGGACCTTCGTACGATCCGATCACTGGATCCCCACCCGGCTCAGCACGCGACGGGCCTGCGCGGCGATGGCCTCATCGAGCATCCGGCCCCGCCATTCGCAGGCGCCTCGCCCGTCCCGTGCCGCCTCTGCCAGCGCGGCCAGGATCTCCTGGGCATCGCCCACGGCCTCCGCATCGGGGGTGAACGCTTGGAGCACCACCTCGATCTGTTGCGGATGAATGACCCACTTACCGTCAAATCCGTTTCGTTCGGCGCTCCGCGCAGCCCGCACCAATGCGTCGTCGGCGGCCACCGAGAGCAGCGGACCGTCAATCGCCGCCAGCCCGGCCAGCCGGGCCGCCAACAGGACCGCGTCCTGGGCGAACTGCCAGGAGGAATCGACATGCCGACCGAATGAGGCCGCGAGGTCGGCGTAACCGATGACCAGAGCAACGAGGCGGTCGGTGCTGGCCGCCAGGTCTACTGATCGATGGAGCCCGGCCGGCGACTCGATCAAGGCCTGGAGACCGAGAGGAGCGACGCGACCGCACGCCCTTTCCAGCGCGTCGAGTCGAGAGGCCAAGTCGCGCAACAAGAGTGGGTCTTCTACCTTCGGCACGACAACCGTGTCCACGGCCGCGTTCGTCGCGCACGCCGCGACGTCGTCGTCGTACCACGGGGAACCCACCGCGTTGACCCGTACGGCCAGCAGGCCTCGTTCCCTTCGGCCGAGTCCTGCCACGGCGAGGCGCGCGAGTTCCTTGTGATCGATGGAAACGGCGTCTTCGAGGTCGACGACCACCTCATCCGCGGCTGAGGCGAGCGCCTTCAACACCTTGCGCGGCTCGTCGGCCGGCACGCTCAGCACGGCCCGTCGTGCGCCCTTGAGCACGCTATCGGCGGTCATGACGCTTCAGCCCCGACGCCCCGAACGTGCCGTGCTGGGATCTCACCCTCGCCGAGCCTGAACAACATGGGCCGCACCCCGACCGTCTCATTCGTCATCCACGCCACCTGCAGCGGCGACCGGAAAGAATCCTCGCCGAACGTTACCTGTCTTCATCACGATCCGGGACGCCCGCCCAGGGCGGCATCCAGGGCGAGCGTCCTGGCCATCTCGTTGTCCACGATCATCAGTGGCTCGTCCACGCCCATGCCGGGTTTGGCCAGGACCTGGGTCGCGCCGACGGCCATCGCCACGTGGGTGCAGGCCCGGGCGGACACATCCGTCTCGGCGCAGGTCCCGCCCAATACCACCCCAACCCCGCTGTCCCGGCACATCAGCGCGGCATCCACGGTATTGGCCAGCGATCCGAGGTCGGGGGTCTTGATCTGGATGAGGTCGGCGGCGCCGGCCCGACAGAACTCGGCGATGTCATCGACGTCATTGGCCCATTCGTCGGCGACGATACGCACCGCCGATCCCTGCTGTGCCAAGAGCTCCCGGAGCGTTGCCAGGGCGTGCACCTGGGCCTGCCGGCTTTCGGCGCCGATCGGGTGCTCGATCCGCAACTCGTACCCTGCCGCTGCCCGTTCCAACCTGCACAGCAACTCGGCCGCCCTCGCCAGGTCACCGCCAGCGGCCACACCGACCTGCCCGTACACATCGAAGTGCAGCACCGGCCGGTAACCCGGGGCGCCCAGTTCCGCCACCCGCCCGGCGACCCAGCCGACGTATTCCTCCAGGAGGGCACCGCCGGGTCCGACCAGGGCGGGGGTGTTGATCAGGCCGTGCGGGAGGACTTCGACGCCCTTCAGGATCATCTTGTCCACGTTGTCGTACCGATCCTCACCGGACTGGGCGTAGATCGGCGGCCTGTGCAATGGGCCGTCCAGACCCCACTCTTGCTGGATGGTCCAGGCCGGGATCCCGTGGGAGGCAGCATGTGCCGCCGCCGCCAACAGCGCCTGGGAAAGACCGTAATCGGCGGCCCGACGGTGCGGCAGGCTCTCGGTGAGCCCACGTGCGGCCCGGTCGGCCTCCCGGAACTCGTCCACCGCCAACCCGATCAAGCCCGGAACGACCGCATCCTGCAACTGCTCGATCAGCGTCGCGGCACGCAATCGAGGTTCCCGACCGGCCACCCCGGAGTATTGAACTGTGGCCGCGTCTCCGGTGACGACGGCCCCGTCGGACAGCAGCAGCAGCACCGAGACCGCTTCCGCCGGCTCACGGATCGCGCCGAATCCAGCGGTGACGGGATCGCCGAGGTAACGGAGGCCGTCACGGCCGGCACCGGCATGTATGGCGGCCTGGTCGTCGAAGAAGTACCCACCGCGTGCCGGGACCAGCAGTACCCGGTCCACCGCCAGCGCTCGCGTCATTGCACTCTGTCCTGTTCTGTCCGGTGGCCGATCCTGGCTGGCCGTCATGTCGGCGGCATGGGTCACCGAGGGGCTCCGAACGCGCCGTCGGCGCGAGCCTCGGCAAGCTCATCGCCGGTGTAGCCGAGAAGATCGGTCAGGATCTGGTCGGTGTGCTCGCCCAGCCGCGGGGCTCTGACCGCCGGCCGGGCTGACGGCCCGACCCGCACCGGCGAGCTGATCGTGCGGATGGTGCCGTATCGCGGATGCTCGGCCTCGACGACGGTGCCGCGGGCAACGGTGTGCGGGTCGGCGAAGGCCTCCGCGACGCTACGGACCGGCCCGCACGGCACGGACACCCGAGAGAACCTCTCGACCCACTCCGCCACCGACCGCCCGGCCAGCACGGCTTCCAGCAGCGGCATCAGCTCGGCCCGGTTGCGCTGCCGGTCGGCGAGCGCCGCGACCCGGGGGTCCCCCATCCGCTCGTCACGCTCGGCCGCCTGACAGAACCGCTGCCAGAACTTCTCCTTGGGTGCGGCGATGACCAACCATCCGTCCGAAGCCTCGAATGCCTGGAACGGAATGATCGACGGATGCGCCGAGTGGTGGGTGCGGGTGGGCGCATATCCGGCATTGAGATGCCATACCCCGGGATAGCTCAGCATCGCCATGGCCGTGTCGTAGAGGCTGATATCGCAGTCGGTTCCGATGCCGTCGCGACGCGCCGCC